>NZ_JBIRYZ010000082.1:0-1032 GCF_044390325.1 Streptomyces sp. NPDC018964 | reverse complement strand
GTTCCCTGGCCGCAAACTCCGACGGAGCGGTGTAGACATGTTTGAGATCACGCGCCATCGCATCCCAATATTTACGAGAGGCAAAGCGAAAAGTGTTGCGTATCAGATGAATAATGCACGTCTGCACCACAGCGAGTTCCCAGACGGTGTTGATCGCTTCAGGCAATCCTTTGAGTCCGTCGCACACAACGATGCAGACGTCCGCCACACCACGGTTCTTGATCTCGGTCAGGACCGAGAGCCAGAACTTTGCGCCCTCTCCGCCCTCGCCGGCCCAGATCCCGAGGATGTCGCGTTCGCCATTGACGGTGACGCCGATCGCGACATACATCGGCCGGTTGGTGACCTGCCCATCGCGAACCTTCACGTGCACCGCATCGATGAACATCACCGGATACACCCGATCAAGTGGCCGGTTCTGCCACTCCGTCATTTCCCCGACGACCTTGTCGGTGATCCGCGAGATCGTGTCCTTCGACACCGACGCTCCGTAAATATCTTGAAAGTGCGCGGATATCTCGCCGGTCGTCAAACCCTTTGCCGTCAATGACAATACGATCTCATCGATACCCGTCAAGCGTCGCTGACGCTTCTTAACAATCTGCGGGTCGAACGAAGAATCGACGTCGCGTGGCACTTCGATCTCCACCGGCCCGATCTCAGTGAGCACCGTCTTCGAACGGGTACCGTTCCTCGAGTTGCCGCTGCCGCGGCCGGCGGCATCGTGCTTCTCGTAGCCCAGGTGCTCGGTCATCTCCGCGTCTAACGCGGTCTCTAGGACGTTTTTGGTGAGTTGATTGAGGAGTCCGTTCGGGCCCATCAACTCCACGCCCTGCTCCTTGGCCTGAGCCAGGAGCTGCTCGGCCAACTGCTTCTGATCCACCTCAGTCTCTGCCATGGGATCAAGTGTTTCGGTCATCGTCGATCCTTCCCGCCAAGCTCAGCTCGGCGTGTTGAATCAAGGACCGGATCCACCGTTATTCAGACAGTCCCCTCATACCGTCTAGGGCTGCGGCGCAGTGGTGTGCCGGG
>NZ_JBIRYZ010000081.1:0-1094 GCF_044390325.1 Streptomyces sp. NPDC018964 | reverse complement strand
GACCGGGTGGTCATCAGGTTCGCGGGGGACTCGGGTGACGGTATGCAGCTCACCGGTGACCGTTTCACCTCGGAGACCGCGTCGTTCGGCAACGATCTCTCCACCCTGCCGAACTTCCCGGCCGAGATCCGCGCGCCCGCCGGCACCCTGCCCGGCGTGTCGTCCTTCCAGCTCCACTTCGCCGACCACGACATCCTCACCCCCGGCGACGCCCCCGACGTGCTGGTGGCGATGAACCCGGCCGCCCTGAAGGCCAACCTCCCCGACCTGCCACGCGGCGCGGAGATCATCGTCGACACCGACGAGTTCACCCAGCGGGCACTGCGGAAGGTCGGCTACACCGGCAGCCCGCTGGAGGACGGCTCGCTGGACGGCTACAGCCTGCACCCGGTACCGCTGACCACGCTGACCGTGGAGGCGCTCAGGGAGTTCGACCTCACCCGCAAGGAGGCCGAGCGCAGCAAGAACATGTTCGCCCTCGGCCTGCTGAGCTGGATGTACCACCGGCCCACCGAGGGCACGGAGAGGTTCCTGCAAACCAAGTTCGCCCGCAGGCCGGCCATCGCGGCCGCCAACATCGCCGCCTACCGGGCGGGCTGGAACTTCGGCGAGACCACCGAGGACTTCGCGGTCTCCTACCAGGTGGCCCCGGCGGCGACGGCGTTCCCGCCCGGCGTCTACCGCAACATCTCCGGGAACCTGGCCCTGTCCTACGGGCTGATCACCGCCTCCCGCCAGGCGGACCTGCCGCTCTACCTGGGCTCCTACCCGATCACCCCCGCCTCGGACATCCTGCACGAGCTGAGCCGGCACAAGAACTTCGGCGTGCGCACCTTCCAGGCCGAGGACGAGATCGCCGGCATCGGCGCGGCCCTGGGCGCGGCCTTCGGCGGCTCGCTGGCGGTCACCACCACCTCCGGCCCCGGCGTGGCCCTGAAGTCCGAGACCATCGGCCTGGCGGTCTCCCTGGAACTGCCGCTGCTGGTCGTGGACATCCAGCGCGGCGGCCCCTCCACCGGCCTGCCCACCAAGACCGAGCAGGCGGACCTGCTCCAGGCCATGTACGGCCGCAACGGCGAGGCCCCCGTCCCGGT
>NZ_JBIRYZ010000080.1:0-1127 GCF_044390325.1 Streptomyces sp. NPDC018964 | reverse complement strand
ATGATTAACATTATCAAAAAAGCCTTTAATATCTACATCAACACAATGATGTAGCCCAGACTGGTTAATTAGGAACTCAAGTCTGGCTTTGGCATGATGAGTGCTGCGATTTGGTCTGAACCCATAACTGTGTTTATGGAATTTTGCTTCGCAAATTGGCTCTAAGATTTGTAAAATGCACTGCTGAAAGATTCTATCCCAAATCGTTGGAATTCCCAAAGGTCTAGTTTTCCCATTTCCTTTTGGTATGTAAACTCTTCTTACCGTTTGCGGTTCGTACCATTTAAACATGGATTGGACTGTTGCTATTACATCTTCTACTGCTAAATGCTGAATATCATTAATCGATAATTTGTCAGTTCCAGCAGTTTTGCTACCTGTATTTCTCTTAATGTTTCGATAGGCAAGTCGTATATTATCTGGAGAACTCATTAATTCTGTTAAGTCATAGAAGTGATGACCACCGACACTTTGAGCGTATAGTGTGTCAAAACAATCTTGCATACTATAATATTCACTGTGTCTCAGTTTCTTCCGTTTCAATAAGTCGGTACTCCTTTCGGAGTTAAACCTCTTTTAGTCTCACGAGAACCTTATTAATCGATAAAGAACTGCCTTACTTGGTTGAATAAATCTTTATTAGTCTAGTGGCTATCCCTCCGTGTGAATTAGACACTTCATAGGTACTGTGCCACCACTTTCACTGATATGAAGATAAGTTATACAGTAACTAGTTTCATTATTGTTTTCCTTATCAACGTTTCAATAGAAGTAAGTCCTCCACGTTATCAGCTTACAACGTTGAATTATATCTATTATAGAATGAACTTAGGTGCTTCCTGTAAGCCTGTTAGCGTTCATACGCCTGTAACGTATCATGGATTTTCATATTAGCGAGTCTTACTCACCCACAGCTAACCTCACAATTTGGTGATATACACATTTCTATGTATAGCAGGTATAGACCCGTACATTCAGAAGTTTGTCAGCTTAACCATTTATTTTAGGTTTATTCGCATTCTCACCATATTCATTCAACTCAAGCACCATGAATTACACCACTCCATCGAGTAGGCTTTCGTCAGCCGAACTGATACGGTAATTTCTCACGCCTTTTCACCGAGCTT
>NZ_JBIRYZ010000079.1:0-1129 GCF_044390325.1 Streptomyces sp. NPDC018964 | reverse complement strand
TGCCGGTGTGGATGTGCCGGTGGGTGTGCGGTCGGTGGTGCACCGGGTGCTGGGTGTGGTGCGGGAGTGGCTGGCCGGTGAGCGGTTCGCGGGTTCGCGTCTGGTGGTGGTGACGCGGGGCGCGGTTCCGGTCGGTTCGGCCGGTGATGTGGTGCAGGCTCCGGTGTGGGGTCTGGTGCGTGCGGCGCTGGCGGAGAACCCGGGGCGTTTCGCGCTGGCCGACGTCGAGCCGGGCGCGGACGCCGAGGTGGACATGGCGGTGGCGGCCGTGGTCGCCGGTGAGCCGGAGGTGGCGGTGCGGGACGGCGTGGTGCTGGTGCCGCGCCTGACCCGCCTGCCGTCGCCCGATTCGCAGGACGTGCCCGCGCTGGACGGTGCCGGTGCGGTCCTGATCACCGGTGGTACCGGTGGTCTGGGTGCGGTGGTCGCCCGTTACCTGGTGGCCGAGCGTGGGGTGCGGGACCTGGTCCTGACCTCCCGGCGCGGCCCCGACGCCCCCGGCGCCACCGAGCTCACCGAGGAGCTCACCGCGCTCGGCGCGCGGGTGGAAATCCTGGCCTGTGACGTGTCCGACCGGGACACGGTCATCCGGCTCGTCGGCTCCCTGGCCTCGGATCGTGGTCTGCTGGCGGTGGTGCATGCCGCGGGTGTGGGGGACAACGGGCTGGTGGGTGCGTTGTCGCCGGAGCGGGTGGACGGTGTGCTGGCGCCGAAGGCGGATGCGGCGTGGTGGCTGCACGAGGCGACGCGTGGGCTGGATCTGGCGGCGTTCGTGTTGTTCTCGTCGGCCGGTGGTCTGGTGCTGACGGCCGGGCAGGGCAACTATGCCGCGGCGAATGTGTTTTTGGACGCGTTGGCGGCGCACCGGCGGGCGGAGGGTCTGCCGGCGACGTCGATGGCGTTCGGGTTCTGGGACGTGGGTGCGGGGCTGGGCCAGTATCTGGGGGAGGTGGACCGGCGGCGGATGGCGTCGCAGGGTCTGCCGGTGCTCTCCTACGATGCCGGGCTGGAGTTGTTCGCGGCCGGGCTGGACCGGCCGGAGGCCACGGTCGTCCCGCTGCGGGTCGACACCGCCGCCCTGCGCACCCGTACCGACGAGGTGCCCGCCCTCCTGCGCGCCCTCACCCCG
>NZ_JBIRYZ010000078.1:0-1250 GCF_044390325.1 Streptomyces sp. NPDC018964 | reverse complement strand
TCTTCTGCTTTTGCTTTAAACGTAAGAGCTGTTACAAAGACATCAATTCGTTTATCGACTCCTTCTTCCCCTACTATTTGTACACCTAAAACCCTGCCAGTTTTTCTATCTGCAATTGCCTTAATGACTATTTCTTTTCCGCCGAGGTACTCTGCTCTGGCTGGTTTAATATTATGAAGTATTTCAATATCATAGCCTTCTTCTAAAGCTTCCACTTCATTCATACCTGTTTGACCAACAGCTAAATCAAATACTCGTAGTATACCTGTGCCTAAGATACCTCGATGTTCTAAAGAGCCACCTGTTATTACATCTCCAGCTATTCTTCCCATTTTATTAGCTGTACTTCCTAATGGACGATAAATCGGTTTTCCTGTAATTACAGAGTAACTTTCAGCAACATCACCAACAGCGTATACATTAGGAAGGTTAGTTTGCATTTTAGTGTTAACTGCGATAGCACCAGTCACACCAATTTCTACTCCGATATCCTTAGCCAATTGTGTATTTGGACGAACTCCCGTTGCCAATATAACAATATCCGTTTCAATGGCTTTTCCTGATTTAGTTTGTACTTCCTTCTTACTTATTGCTGTTACTTCATCATTTAAGATGAGATTAACTCCCTTTTTTACTAAATGATCTTCTACACGCGAAGCTATATCTTTATCAAGATGAGCCATTACATGATTACTGCGTTGAACTATTGTGACATCTAAGCCTCTGTGAGTAAGTTGTTCAGCCATTTCCAGACCAATATATCCAGCACCAATTATTGTTGCTTTCTTTGGTTGATTTGTTTTCATATATTGGTCAATTGCTGCTGTATTTTGTATCGTACGTACCTGGAAAACATGCTCATTATCTACGCCTTTAATGTCAGGAGTTATTGGAGAAGCTCCTGTTGCAAAAACTAATACATCGTATGTGTCTTCTTTTATTTCATTTGTATCTAAGTTCTTAACTTGAACTTTCTTCATCTTTGCATCAATGGAAGTTACTTCATGACGGGTAAAAATATCTACGTTATAACGCTTTTTAAACCAAGCTGCACTTCTTGGTGTTAATGTTTCCAACTCATCTACTTCTCCACCTAGAAAATAAGGAATACCGCATATGGAATAAGAAATGTCGTAGTCCGCATTATATAGAGTGATTTCTGCATTTTCATCGTTCCTACGTGCTTTTGCCGCTACAGATGTTCCTGCTGCTACAGATCCGATAATAAGTACTTTCATGATTAATCCTCC
>NZ_JBIRYZ010000077.1:0-1263 GCF_044390325.1 Streptomyces sp. NPDC018964 | reverse complement strand
ACTAAGGCATCTACAGGCATTCAGAGTGGAGGATATAATGTTTCTTTAACAAGTCCTCAAGACTTAAACCCAACAGTTACAGTGGGTACTGCGACTCAAAAAGTAATCATTGGAAAAATTCCTACTATTAATTTGGAAGATTTATCGGGTACAGGTTCCAATTTTTCATTGAAAGTTAGTGCTACTGAATTAACTGAAAAAACACCATCAGGTGGTTTCAAATCGGGAACAACAGCATTAAAGCCTTTTAATTCTATGATTTTAAAAACAAACTCATCAACCATTTCTAATCCTAACGTACAATTCGGTGGATTCACTGCAATTAACCTTGCTGGAGATACATCCACTACTTTATATTACGGAAGCAATGCGGGTGGCTCTACAAGCATAACTGCAGACAATGAAATCTCTGTTACGGTTGCACCAAATAAGGTAACGGTAGATCCTGTTAACTATCCAGGTGGTCCAACTCCTTATGAAACTACTGTTAAGCTTAGTGTAGTACAGGGGCTATAATGCGTAAGGTAAGTATGAGACAAAAGAGACTAATTGCTCTTTTGTCTTCTTTTGCTATATGCATGGTCCTTTTCAATACCAAGGCAGATGCTGCAGATCAATATGTAACTACCGCAACAGCGGGTGTCCAGAGCCAAGGAATATATTTAACAATTAGTAATCCAGAAATATTAAATCCGTTAGCTACAGTAAGTGCAGAAACACAAAAAATAGTGTTAGCAAAATTTCCAGAAATTAAAGTAGAGGATCTTACAGGGACTAATAGTGCATGGTCACTGAAGTTAGCTGCTACTCCATTAACAGAGAAGGCACCAGCTGGAGGCTTTAAATCAGGAACTTCAGCTATAGTTGGAAATACAATTCAGTATCGTGTTACTTCAGAAACAATCTCCAATACGAATATAACAAGAACTGTATCAGGAGCTGTAATAGATAAAATGACAGCAACGGTATATAGTGGAACGCAATCTGGATCAACCACTATAAATGCAGTAAATGAAATAACAACAACAATAACACCTAATAAAAATATGGTCGATTTAATCAACTATCCAACAACTCCGACTCCTTATGAAACTACGATTACATTTAGTGTGGTTCAAGGGCTGTAATACATAATAGAAAGCCAGGAGCGAAACTTCTGGCTTAAAGAAAGGGTGACATTAGATATGAAAAAAATAACTTTATTAATAGCAATTTTACTTCTCTGTATTCCTTCCATTTCTTTTGCCAAAGACAACGATAAAA
>NZ_JBIRYZ010000076.1:0-1352 GCF_044390325.1 Streptomyces sp. NPDC018964 | reverse complement strand
CTAAATAACCAGGTAAATCTTGCAAAAACAATTGATTTACCGTTAGAAAAAACCTTTCAATTTTCCCTCGTCCTCTAGGAACACCTACAGTCGAAAAGACTAAGTTAATTTTCAAATCAATTGCTACCTGTTCTAAATGTTTAGAGGTAAAATCACTTCCGTGATCTGTGTAGAATTTTTCTGGGATGCCACATATTGGCCAATCACGATTTCCTTTCTTCCATATTGCTTGGTGTAAAACTAATGATGTGTTTATTGCAGTGGGGGATTCAAAGGATAAATAGTACCCAGCAATTGCTCGACTATAATCATCTAAGATAATTGTTAACCAAGGCCTTTCTGGTTTTCCTTTTTCATTTAACACGATAATATCTAGTAGAGTGTGATCAGCTTGCCAAATTTCATTGGGGTAGTTTGCTTCACGTCGATATATCAAATCATATTTGTTTTTATATTCTTTATTCCCTTCATAGGCTAACTTCTTAAGACTGGGTGAAAGAGATTTCGAAATGGAATAGACTTGATAATAACTAGGTTGTTTCCAATTTTTCTTTTTACATACTTCACATATTTTTCTATGGATAGAAGAGACCGAATTCCTTCTATGATTGAATATAAGGTTCTTTATCTCTTCCAATACATTATTCTCAACTTTAAAATCTCCTGAATCAGTACGACCTTTACGAATCAGACCCCTTAGTCCAAAATGGTTATACTTGTTAATCCAATTATGAAGTGTTCGTTTGGTAATGCCAGTTTCTTCAGCAATAGCTTTCAGTGGTTTTTCTTGATTAAGATAAGGAGCAATCAACCAATATTTATCCATAGCCTTTTGTCTTTGTTCTTCTGAAAATGATGTTAGTGGGGGAAGTTCACTCATATAAACAACTCCTTCAGAAATGGAAGCAACTAATTACTAGTTGATCTATTCCTATTTTTAATCATTATTGGTTTTATTCATTTTGCGGTAAAGAGTCATTCTGGATACTCCAGCTTTATCTGCTGCCTCAGAAAGTGTTATACCTTGCTCCATTAAATAAAAAGCAAAATTTATTTTTTCATTATCAATAGGCGGCCTCCCTGGTACTTTCCCTCGTTTTCTTGCAGCCAGAATTCCTTCTTTTGTTCGCTCAGAAGTTAAGTCACGCTCAAACTGTGAAATACCTGCGAAAACAGTAAAGAGCATTTTTCCATGGGCTGTTGTAGTATCAAGCCAGGATTCTTTCAAACTTTTTAAATTTGCACCCTTCTTTGCAATTAGTTCAGCAATCTCTATTAAGTCTTTAGTAGAACGAGATAGCCTAGTAAGATCTGTAACTACAACTGTATCCCCAGAACGTAAATATTCTAAC
>NZ_JBIRYZ010000075.1:0-1393 GCF_044390325.1 Streptomyces sp. NPDC018964 | reverse complement strand
ACCACTAGATGTAGGTGTAGAGGAAGTTAGATTCTATCGTAATGAAATTGGAGAAATTATAAAAAATGAAGCTATCCAAAATCATATGTCTCTTTCTGAGTTCTACAAATTAATTTCTAATTTTGATTCGGTTGTTGATCGAGCTGTACATTTACTAAGTTTATCCTATTCTGAAAGTTATCTTTCACGAATAAAGGCAGCTGAAATAACAGCAATGGAGTTATCTATACCGGTCATTCAAATTACAGAAAATATAGGAGTTCTACCATTAATAGGAGATATTGATACCCAAAGGGCTCAGGAACTTATGGAGAAGGCTTTAGAATCTGTTTCTAAGTTAGGGTTATCTCATGTTTTTATTGATTTATCAGGGGTTCCTATAATTGATACAATGGTAGCAAATCATCTATTTAGAGTAATAGATGCATTAAATTTAGTAGGTGTAAAAACAATACTTTCGGGAATACGTCCAGAAATCGCCCAAACGATGATGCAATTAGGGATTAAAACGCAGGATCTAACTACATTTTCAAGTTTGCATAAAGCAATAAAGTATATCAATATCAATCCATAATATTTGGTATATAGAGTTAAGGTTTAGTATAAAAGAATTAATGAAGTTAAAATTAGTCTCCCATAAACTAATCTAAGTCTGGTGTAATTTCATACATGAAATGATTCCGACTTTTTTATTTAAAGATGCTTAAATTTATCATACATACTGGCCTAATCAGTAAGCTTATTCCTACTTAATATTCATATCTTAATAATCGGGATTATGTTATCCTTGAATTACTCCAAAATAATATTACATACAGCTAAACATCACTTTCTGTATAAATCAAATATTATTTTTTTGAATACCATTTAGGATGATGCCATATTGTATTCGGTCAGAAAGTTATATATAGGAGCAGAATCCACTTTGTTTTTTTTGACTATGAAAACGGCTTGTTAGAAGTCCAAAATCCAAGAACTAAAGCGATAATCCTTATTAAATATGAGGATATAATTATTCGAATAAAATAATGCCGTCTTTGACGGTTTTTTTATTGGCCCCTTATAGGAATTAATGAACCTAACCTACTCAATCTCTGGAAATTCTATAGGAATTTTAAATGTAAGTATCCAGAGAAGGAGTAAAAGAACGAGTTATCTTATATGGTTCTTTTAACTATCAATCATGGATAACTTTGTGAAATAATGAACTTAAACTATCCTGCCCTGTTTCTCCCATAAGAGTTTTTTGTTTTCTTTTCTTGATATTCAAAAAGTAAGTCTCAACGGACAAAACTCTTTAACTAAACCTCGATGATCACCTTTTATATATTTTTAGGATATTTGAAATTTAATTAATTTTTCTAAAAATATTGACACATGTGTTACACGTGTA
>NZ_JBIRYZ010000074.1:0-1411 GCF_044390325.1 Streptomyces sp. NPDC018964 | reverse complement strand
AGTAAATGCACTTAAACTAAAACAGCTAATAGTTTGTCAATATCTTTCAATAAAATCTTTAAATCTTTCATGTTATACTAAATTTATGCATACCAAATAACCTTCCAATTTCACTATTTGGAAAGTTTTGGTCACATTGGTTTTACTTTTTAATTACGCTATATCTTGGAAAGTAGATTTGTTTTTCAACAGTGCATATATCCAGTGTAAAAGTTTATTTGCACAAGCAATTATAGTGACTTTATAGGGTTTACCTTCCTCCCGTTTTTTATCGTAATATTCTCTTAATCTCTTGTTTCGAGGAAGGAGTTGTTCATCTGTCCGTGCTTTACGCTTGTCTCTTATGGCTGCTCCGACTGCCATATATAAAGCATGACGCAGCCTACTTGAACCGCGTTTAGTAATACGGTTTTGTGTAGCTCTAAATTTGCCTGATTCAAAGACACTAGGGTCAATGCCCGCAAAGGCGACAAGTTTTTTGGGACTTGTAAATCGATCTATTTCACCGACCTCGGATATAATCGTTGCCGCGATTTTTTCACCGATTCCTGGAATAGATTTGATGATATTATATTCTTCAATTTCTTTTGCTAGGGCATCTATTTCAGCTTCCAACTTGGATAGGTGCCCTTTGTATTGAAGAAGCATATCAATATACATGTTTAGGCTTAATAAATGACTTTGATAAATTGTTTTTTCAAATGGATTGCGTGCGGCTGCAGCCTTAAGCATGCTTGCCTTATCCTTTGCCCATTGTAGAGAACGGCTTTTACATAAATCATTGATTGTAGTAGCTAACTGTTCCTCACTAGCCATTAATATATCCTCAGACGATGGATATTCTAAAAGTGTCTTCAAAGAAACAATCGAATGCAAATCTCCAAAAACTCCTCTATATTCAGGGAACACTTGATCCAAAATAGATTGAAACAGAAGCTTAGTTTGTACATAGATACCTGTGACATTTTCGTGTTGTCGTGTCAAATTTCGCAGGTTTAAGAGTTGAATGCCACGTTTTTTATAAGGCTCTAGGTCCTCTTTGTAATACAGCTCGCAGAGATGTCTGGCATCAATTGGATCAGTTTTCACTTTTCTTAAACTTGAACTTTTTGCTCGATACGAGACTAATGGATTTACAATTATTAATAAATAATGTCGATTCTCTAAATAGTACACAACAGGGGAATGATAGTGTCCTGTTGACTCTAATACTACAGGTGGCTGAATACCAGTTTTACCTTTAACTTCTTCCAGGAAATCGAAGAGTTCCTTCAGCCCCTCAAGAGTATGGGAAACTTTAAATCCCTTACGATATGGCTTCTATGGGGAATATTAGCTGGAGGAATTATGTCTAATATTAATCAATATTTGATTACTTCTTCAGCTCCAGAAGCTCCTGATTTCGCAAATG
>NZ_JBIRYZ010000073.1:0-1492 GCF_044390325.1 Streptomyces sp. NPDC018964 | reverse complement strand
CCCCCGTTATCTTCTTCGCGGTCCTGCAAGAGGGCCGCTGGCCTCCGGGCCCGGCATGACTGTTGCCCCCTGTCGAACGGATGACCTGGGGGGTGGTGTCACCGGGTCCGAGGGGTGCCGTCGGAGACGCTGATCAGAGGCCCGACCACCGCCCGGCCGGGCGCAACGCCCGGCCATTTGCGGGCGGCAGGTCTGCATAACGTGGATGCGCGCGAACGGCCCCCGACCCTGGGGCCGGCACGCTGCGAGACCTGTGGGGGCACGGTGATCAGTATCGACGGGGTGGGCGTCTTCCTGGGCCTGGACGTCGGCAAGCAGACCCATCACGGCCACGGCCTGACCCCAGGCGGGAAGACGGTCTTCGACAAGCCGCTGCCGAACAGCGAACCGAAGCTGCGGGCCGTCTTCGACAAGCTCACGGCCAAGTTCGGCACCGTCCTGGTGATCGTGGACCAGCCCGCCTCCATCGGCGCCCTCCCGCTGACCGTCGCCCGCAACGCCGGCTGCCAGGTCGCCTACCTGCCCGGACTGGCGATGCGCCGGATCGCCGATCTCTACCCCGGCGAGGCCAAGACCGACGCGAAGGACGCCGCGGTCATCGCGGACGCCGCCCGCACCATGCCCCACACCCTGCGCACCCTCGACCTCGCCGACGAGGTCACCGCGGAACTGACCATGCTGGTCGGCTTCGACCAGGACCTCGCCGGCGAGGCCAACCGCACCTCCAACCGCATCCGCGGCCTGCTCACCCAGTTCCACCCCAGCCTCGAACGCGTCCTCGGCCCCCGCCTGGACCACCAGGCCGTCACCTGGCTCCTCGAGCGCTACGGATCCCCTCAAGCACTCCGCAAGGCGGGCCGCCGCAGGCTGGTCGAGGTCGTCCGCCCGAGAGCCCCGCGCATGGCCGAACGGCTGGTCGACGACATCTTCACCGCGCTCGACGAGCAGACCGTCACCGTCCCCGGCACCGGCACCCTCGACGTGATCGTCCCCTCACTGGCGAAGTCGCTGGCCGCCGTCCACGAGCAACGCCGGGCCCTGGAAACCCGGATCGAAGCCCTGCTGGAGGCCCACCCTCTTTCCCAGGTCCTGACCTCGATGCCCGGCATCGGCGTCAGGACCGCCGCAGTCCTCCTGACCACCGTCGGCGACGGCAACTCCTTCCCCAGCGCCGCCCACCTCGCCTCCTACGCCGGCCTCGCCCCGGCCACGAAGCAGTCCGGCACGTCGATCCACGGCGAACACGCCCCCAGAGGCGGAAACCGGCAACTGAAACGCGCGATGTTCCTCTCCACGTTCGCAGCCCTCCACGATCCCGCCTCCCGGACCTACTACGACCGCTGCCGAGCCCGCGGCAAAACCCACACCCAGGCCCTCCTCCGACTCGCCCGCCACCGCATCAGCGTCCTGTTCGCCATGCTCCGCGACGGAACCTTCTACGAGCCGAGGACCCCTCGACTCGCTTGACGAAGGACATAGAGGCACCCCCCCC
>NZ_JBIRYZ010000072.1:0-1505 GCF_044390325.1 Streptomyces sp. NPDC018964 | reverse complement strand
ACGGCGAGGGGTTCCGCGGCCAGGTTGACGTGCAGGTGGAGCACGGTGGCCAGGACTTGGTCGGCGAAGGTGAGCCGGGGTGGGCGGCCGCGGCGGGTGTCCCCTTTCGCGGCCAGGGTTTCGGTGAGGTGCTGCAGCCGGTGCGGGGTCAGGCCGGTCAGTGCGGGATCGGACAGTATGGCCGGGTCCCACCGCGGTGCCGGTGGCCGGCTGCTGCGGGCTGCCGGGACGGCCGGGGTCGGCTGGGGGTGCAGGGCATAGTTCCACTCGCCGTGGAAGGTATGCCGGGTCAGCGGTAGGGCCGCCGTCTCCGCGTCGCCGACACCGATGCCGGTGGGGTAGGTGTTGGTGTCCAGCCGGGCCTGCACGCGCAGTCCGGTGCGGGTGGTGGTCGCGGCGATCGATTCGAGGATGACTTCGTGGCTGGTCAGCGGGCGGCCGCGCCAGTTCATGGTGATGTGCGAGAAGAGCCGGTGCTCGATCTTGTTCCACTTCGAGGTGCCTGGAGGCAGGTGGCAGACCGTGATGGTCAGGCCGGTCTCGGCGGCCAGACGGGCGAGGTGGAGTTTCCAGGCCCGGGTGCGGTAGCCGTTGGAGCCGCCCGCATCGGCGGTGATCAGCAGCCGGGAAGCCCGCGGATAGGCGGCCCGGCCCCGGTCGTGCCACCAGCGGCGGATCGACTCCACCGCGAACGCGGCGGTGTCGTGGTCGGTGCCGACGTTGATCCAGCCGGTGTCGGCCGCCAGGTCGTAGATGCCGTAAGGGATGGCCTTGCCCAGCTGCGGATCGGCGAAGTCATGCACGCGCACCAGCACCGGGTCACCCGTCGGACGCCAGGAACGGCCCGGATTGTGGAAGTCGCCGACCAACTCCTTCTTCTTGGTGTCCACGCTGATCACCGGCTGGCCCGCGTCCCGGTGATCGCGTGCCTGCTCGTTGAGATACCGGAACTGGGCATCCCGGTCCACGTGCTGACTGCCCTCGAGCGTCTTGACGTTGGCCTGCAGCCGGAAACCCTCCTGGCGCAACAGGCCGGCGACGGTGTCGGCACCGACCCGGTGTCCCTGGCGGGTCAGCTCGGCCGCCAGCGTACGGGTCGACCTGGTCGTCCACCGCAACGGCGACATCGGATCCCCGCGCTCGTCCGGCTCGACCAGCGCCAGCAGCGCAGAGCGCAGTCCGGGATCGAGGTCCGCGACGCGTTTGCGCCCACCGCCCGACCGCCGCACCCGCCCCACCAGGGGCTCGCCCGCCTCCAGGTCGGACATACCCCTGCGGATCGTTGTCTCGCTCATCCCGGCCGCCCGGGCCACGGCCCGGATGCCGCCATGGCCCAGGCTCCGGGCCTCCGCGGCCGCCAGCAACCGCCGCTGCCGCTCGTCCAGATGCGGGAACAACACCGCGAACTTCACAGCAAGTTGATCACGAGTCTCGTCCGGGATGCGCATACGACATCAACGAGACCCCACCCCCGAAAGCAACACCTTGATGATCGGCAGGCCCTT
>NZ_JBIRYZ010000071.1:0-1550 GCF_044390325.1 Streptomyces sp. NPDC018964 | reverse complement strand
CCCCGTTATGTTCTTCGCGGTCCTGCAAGAGGGCCGCTGGCCTCCGGGCCCGGCATGACTGTGTCCCCCTGTCGAAGGCATGACCTGGGGGGTGGTGTCACCGGGCCCGGGAGGTGCCGTCGGAGACGCTGATCAGAGGTCCGGCCACCACCCGGTCCGGCGCAACGCCGGACAGCTCGCGGGCGGCAGGTCTGCATAACGTGGATGCGCGCGTACGACACCACTGCCGAGGCCGGCACGTTCAACTCCCGCGGAAGGACACGATGTTCGACACCGAAGACGTAGGCGTGTTCCTCGGCCTGGACGTCGGCAAGAGCGCTCATCACGGCCATGGGCTCACCCCGGCCGGGAAGAAGGTCCTCGACAAGCAGCTGCCCAACAACGAGCCGAAACTGCGGGCCGTCTTCGACAAGCTGACCGCCAAGTTCGGCACCGTCCTGGTCATCGTGGACCAGCCCGCCTCCATCGGCGCCCTCCCGCTCACCGTGGCCCGCGACGCGGGCTGCAAGGTCGCCTACCTGCCGGGACTTGCCATGCGCCGGATCGCCGACCTGTATCCGGGCGAGGCGAAGACCGACGCGAAGGACGCCGCGGTGATCGCGGACGCGGCCCGCACCATGCCGCACACCCTGCGCTCGCTGGAACTGACCGACGAGATCACCGCCGAACTCACCGTCCTCGTCGGCTTCGACCAGGACCTCGCGGCCGAGGCCACCCGCACCAGCAACCGGATACGCGGCCTGCTCACCCAGTTCCACCCCAGCCTCGAACGCGTCCTCGGCCCACGGCTCGACCACCAGGCTGTCACCTGGCTCCTGGAGCGTTACGGATCCCCGGCCGCCCTGAGAAAAGCCGGACGCCGCAGACTCGTCGAGCTCATCCGGCCCAAGGCCCCACGCATGGCCCAGCGGCTGATCGACGACGTCTTCGACGCGCTCGACGAACAGACCGTCGTCGTGCCCGGCACCGGCACCCTCGACATCGTCGTGCCCTCCCTGGCCGCCTCGCTCGCCGCCGTCCACACCCAGCGCCGGGCCCTGGAAGCCCAGATCAACGACCTGCTGGAGGCGCACCCTCTTTCCCCGGTCCTGACGTCGATGCCCGGCGTCGGCGTCAGGACCGCCGCCGTCCTGCTGGTCACCGTCGGCGACGGCACCAGCTTCCCCACCGCCGCCCACCTCGCCTCCTACGCCGGCCTCGCCCCGACCACGAAGTCGTCGGGCACCTCCATCCACGGCGAACACGCACCCCGAGGCGGAAACCGGCAGCTCAAACGCGCCATGTTCCTCTCCGCCTTCGCCTGCATGAACGCCGACCCCGCCTCCCGCACCTACTACGACCGCCAGCGAGGCCGCGGCAAAACCCACACCCAAGCCCTCCTCCGCCTCGCCCGCCAACGCATCAGCGTCCTGTTCGCCATGCTCCGCGACGGCACCTTCTACGAACCGCGCACGCCCACGGACGTTGAGCTCGCCGCATGACCCCAGCAAGACCAAATAACCCCAAAACCGACAGGGGTGCCTTGACGAAGGACATAGAGGCACCCCCCC
>NZ_JBIRYZ010000070.1:0-1607 GCF_044390325.1 Streptomyces sp. NPDC018964 | reverse complement strand
TAAAAGGAATATGGAAGGAATTTTAGATTTTCTTCAAGAATTCGATCCGGAGGCAAATGAAGATGGAGAAAGTGAACTAGATGAGAAGTTTATGGAATTAGATAAACGACATCCGGCAAGAAGAAGTTATGAGTTAGGCTTTAAGAAGTCGCAAGAAAAAACAAGAGCAAGTATTATCATAAGTTTACTGACAACAATCGGTGACTATGTAGATGATGAAGTCGCTTCATTTACCAGCGGTAATGATTTTTTCTTTGAAGATTTAGGAACAAAAAAAGTCGCTCTTTATGTGTTGATACCAACAATGGACACTACATGGGAAGGTCTTATAAACCTATTTTTCACACAAATGTTCCAAGAACTTTATTTACTTGGAGATAAAAACGGAGCTAAACTTCCTGTACCTACTGTATTTCTTTTAGATGAGTTCCCTAATTTGGGTAAATTTGATAATTATGAATCTTTCTTGGCTACCTGTCGTGGGTATCGAATTGCTTGTTGTACAATTCTTCAAAATCATACTCAAATGATGGATAAGTACGGTAAAGATAAAGCAGAGTCAATATTAGGTAACTGTGCTATTAAAATATGTCTCGGTAATGTTAATAATACTACTGCTGGATACTTCAGTGAGGAATTAGGAAAAGCTACTGTGAAAGTAGAGACAGGTGGCCATTCAGTTTCAAGAGGAAAATCAGGAAGTACATCAAATAGTTCCAACTTTAATTATTCTCAAAGGTTACTCATGAACCCTGATGAAATTCGAACAATGTCAGAGAAAGAAAGTCTTGTAATAATAACTGGAAAATATCCAATTAAAGCTAAAAAAGCTATTCAATTTAAATTGTATCCAGGATTAGTTGAAGAGTACGAAGTATCTCAAATGGAATATAAAAGGAAAATAAGTAAAGCAGCTCAGGAATTATATGAAAAAGAAGTTGCAACTTTTGAAACCCAAAAGGATGACCTAGAAGAGTTTGGTTTTGAGGACGAACAAGAAATGGAAGAACACTATTTAGCTGATATGGAGCAAGATCAGGTTCTGGATTATGCACGAGAAAATTTTAATGACATGTTTGAAAACTCATTGAATGTTTTGGATGCAATAGAACAAGAACAAAAAAATTGAGGTGTACTTAAATGTTTGATTGGGTTGGCGATAAATTAAAAGGACTTTTAGAAGATACTATTAATTCTTGGGTGGAAGAATTCATGAACTGGATTTTATCCATGATGAATAAAATAGTTTTTGATTTACCTGAGTCTAATTTTGTAGATGATACGATGTCCTTTTTTGCATGGTTTACTGGTATTTTTGCTGTAATAATTGCTTTATATAAAATAGTAGAGTATATCATTAATACTCAAAACGGAACACAACAGTATCCCTTAGATGAGATCATTTTAAGGTTGTTTAAAAGTGCAGGAGCTATGTTAGTGCTACCATGGTTCATTAAAATTTTATTTATGCAAATCGCTCTTCCTATGGCTAACTATTTTGCTGCAGCAGGTACGGATTTTGATGGGAAAGCTGGATATACCGTAGTTTCTGCTGTACTTGCTGGTAGTGTTCTTGGTGTATCAGGTTTTGTACTAAGTGTCGTGTT
>NZ_JBIRYZ010000069.1:0-1619 GCF_044390325.1 Streptomyces sp. NPDC018964 | reverse complement strand
CTAGTGCCGCATCAGGCAACATTCGCCTCGTAGTTAGGGACGTGGTTCACGCCGTGGGTCCCTCGGTGTCTGCCAGAATCGGCGGATGCTGAGCATTGGAACGATCGTGATGGGGGCCGCTGATGTGCGGCGGGCCGCGGAGTTCTGGAGTCGGGCACTGGGCTACGTTCCTCGCGATGGTGAGGTGAAGGACGACTGGGCGGTACTCGTGCCGGCCGACGGCTCCGGTGCCGCACTGGCCCTCGACCTCAGTACGACGCCCGTGCAGGAGCACCCGAGAATCCACCTCGATCTCTATGCCGGCGACACCGCCGATCAGGAGGCCGAAGTGGCGCGACTGATTTCCCTGGGCGCTGAGCGCGTCAACTGGGACTTTTATCCGGACGACGCCGACTTTGTCGTGCTCGCGGATCCCGAGGGCAACCGCTTCTGCGTCATCGACACCAGTCACAGCTGACGGACACGAGGGCTGGGATGGCAGAACGTGTGCGGGTCCGGGAGATCGACGATGACGAAGGTCGGCGGCTGCTGCGGATCATCCGTCGGGGCACCGGTTCGGTGGTGACCTGGCGGCGGGCCCAGATGGTCCTGCTGTCCGCGCAGGACATGCCGGTGGCGAAGATCGCGGAGGTGACGTTCACCAGCGCGGACCGGGTCCGTGATGTGATCCACAACTTCAACGCCGACGGCTTCGACTCGCTATATCCGAAGTACTCCGGCGGCCGGCCCAAGACCTTCACGCTGCCCGAGCGCCGCGAGATCAAGAAGATCGCGAAGTCCAGGCCGACCGAGCACGACCTGCCGTTCTCGACCTGGAGTCTGACCAAGCTGGCCGACTTCCTGGTCGCGGAGGGGGTGGTCGATGACATCAGCCACGAGGGACTTCGGGTCCTGCTCCGCGAGGAAGGCGTCTCGTTTCAACGCGTGAAGACCTGGAAGACCTCACGCGACCCCGACTACGCGGCCAAGAAGGCCCGCGTCGAACACCTCTACGCGATCGCCGACCGCGAGGTCATACCCGAGAAAGGCGAGCCCGAAGTCGTCTTCTGCCTAGACGAGTTCGGACCGCTCAACCTCCAGCCGCACCCCGGCAGGCAGTGGGCCGAACGCGGCGGCAGACACAAGGAACCCGACCGCGATCCCCGGCCTCGCCGCCGGGCGACATACACCCGCCCGCACGGGATCCGCCACCTGTTCGCCGCCTACGACCTGGCCAAGGACCAGCTCTACGGGCACGTCAAGAAGACCAAGAACCGCTCCAAGTTCCTGGAGTTCTGCCGCTACCTGCGCTCACTGCACCCGGTGGACGTGCGCATCGCGATCATCTGCGACAACTACTCACCGCACCTCACGACGAAGCGGTGCCAGCGGGTCGGGACGTGGGCCGAGGCGAACAACGTCGAGATCGCCTACACCCCGACCAACAGCTCCTGGCTCAACCGGATCGAAGCCCAGTTCACCGCCCTGCGCTACTTCGCCCTCGACGGCACCGACCACCCCAGCCACAAGGCCCAGGGAAGCATGATCCGCCGCTACATCATCTGGCGGAACAAGCACGCCGCCGATCAACGGCTACGCGAGGTCGTCGCCAGGGCGAACGTTGCCTGATGCGGCACTAG
>NZ_JBIRYZ010000068.1:0-1796 GCF_044390325.1 Streptomyces sp. NPDC018964 | reverse complement strand
TATCTTATGAATATTGCCTAGATATTCATTTTCATAGTTTTTGGAATATGTTATATATTCGTCATGAGACTTTAGCAGAGTCTCTTTTTCTTTTTCCGTCAAAATATACTCTTCAGGCTTCTTTAACCCTCTACTCGAAAAATAAGACTTCTCTCCAAGTAATCTTTCGTCAATATTATCCTTTATCATATATTTCGTTATATAAGCCCCTACATTGTCCACGTGGTCTATTTTATTTATTTTAACAAACCCATGACCCCAGATGTCCGATAGAACGTCTACAGGCGTGTAAGGAAGGTTATAGACCAATAGGTGATAATGTATAGCCCCTCGTTTCTGAAACTCAATTACAGCAGTGTATTTTAGTTTTATTTTTAAAGTGTAATTCAGCCTTTGGATAAACTTTTTGAAGTTATAGTTAGATTGTTTTATGTCCTGCATGTTTTCAGCATATGTAAGTGTGAAAAATTTCGGTTGCTCGTTCCACGCATTTGCATTGGCATTTGCTTGGTTAAACACTTGCTTCCTTGCACGATATAACACATCAGACCTGTTCTTCATCTTTGTTTCAGCATCATTTATCCAATCATGATCAGACTGTTTTTTCCTACCAGCATTTTCACGAACTGCATCTTTACCTGTTGCTACCTCTTTCTCGTAGCTCAATAATTCCCATACACCGCCACTTTTTATTAGTTTGTGACGATACCTCAATTATAAAATACCTCTCTTCCTTGTCTAAATTTTTCTGCTTATTAATCGCTATAATCAAGTTAAGTAAGAAACAGAAATAGCGATTAAATATTAACCTATTTTTCTATCAGATTTAAACGGAAATATAAATCCTAAATCTACTAGAATTGTACCACTAAATTCGCCGCAGCCGGTTATTACTTTTCTATCAACTCCTGAAATTTTATAAAAGAATCCTGGTTGCAAAATGATAGTTTGTTTTAGTGCGTGTAATGTAACCACCATTACTTTTGTGTCTTCGGTTTTGTAATAAGAAATATTAAACATGTGCTCGTCCTCTTTTCTTGTTTTTTTAGTTGCGCTTCACCATCACCACTGCGTAGATCTACTCCATGAATCCTTGACTCGGAACCTTTGCGACCCAGATTACTTGCCACCGTCGCCACCTTCTAGAAATCTTTAATGTGGCAAACCGAACTAGGTTATCAGAGTCGCCTTTCCAAGTAAAGGAACCGCTACGCTTTCACTACGTAGAACTACTCCGTTAAAACTCTTTATCGTCTTTATATTCGCTCAGTATGTATGAAATCAAAGCGTTGACCGACATACCTCTCTTTTCAGCTTCTTTTTTTAACCATTCGTGTAGGTCTTCAGTAAGCCTTAGAGAAAAAACCGCTTTTCCCAATAACTTCACCTCCTTATGGTATCATTATAGTATCAAAGTGGTATCATGTCAATACCATAATGGTTAGTGTTATTTCTCTCGGTCTTTTATAAATAAAATAAATCCGCCTTGCGGTGTCGGGGGCCCCAACTGGAGTCACCCCACCCACACGCAAAAGGGCGGATTTTATATTTTCAAGGAAATTAAATAAGGACCCCATTATAGGAGTCCCATTGTCAAAGTTTGAACACTTTACCCGCTATTAGAAAACGGTAAAGTCATAGTATTTTTATTTTCTATGTGTTAAAATAGCGCTGTTAACTTTTGCGATTTAAGTTAATTTGTATCTTATGAATATTGCCTAGATATTCATTTTCATAGTTTTTGGAATATGTTATATATTCGTCATGAGACTTTAGCAGAGTCTCTTTTTCTTTTT
>NZ_JBIRYZ010000067.1:0-1984 GCF_044390325.1 Streptomyces sp. NPDC018964 | reverse complement strand
CGCGCCCCCCCCCCCCCGCCCTTTCTGGGGGCGCGCCCAAGAACTGCTCCCACACCGGGGCGCCCGGGCCCCCGCCCCCCGGCCCCCCCCCCCCCGCCCGGGGCGCCCCCCCCCGCGGGCGGGGGGGGGGGCCGCCCGGTCCGTGTGGGGGGGGAGAGGTTTTGTTGCGTCAGCCCTCGCCGAGCGGCCGCGGGTTGGGCGTGACGCGCTTGCTCCTGGACCGTCCCGGCGGATGCAGGAACAGCGCCACGACCCCGGCGAAGAGCGAGATGCTGCCCGCCAGACCGAAGGCGCCGTTGTAGCCCAAGGCGCCGACGACCACGGAACCCGTGCCCGCGCCCAACCCGGAGACGAGCTTGGAGCTGTGGACCATCCCGTAGTTGGTGGCGTTGTTGTTCTCCCCGAAGTAGTCCGCCGTCAGCGCCGCGAACATCGGGAAGATGGCGCCGCCGCCGAAGCCGGAGATCGCGGAGAACACCAGGAACAGCGGCAGGTTCTTGATCTCGGCCGACCAGATGATGCCGAACTGGGCGAGGCCCAGGACGGCGCACACGTAGAGCAGTGCGACTGACATCCCTAGTTGACACATAACAGCGACAACTGACATCAAGATCGCCGACGCCGTTCAAGGCCGATCCAGGTCGGCGAGGAACGCAGCGAGTTGGTTGGTGGTGGTGCAGTCGATGGCGCGGTAGGCCCAGTTCAGCCGAGCGCGTCGTAGGAGGCGCGGTGTGGGACCGGGAAACGGGCCTGTCCGATCGGGGGGCGAGGGCCACTCCCGCAGCGACTGCAGCCGCAACTGGTGAGGCGTAGCTAAGCTCTTTGTTCGAGGCCCATGGCCGCAGCCAGCACTGTAGGGATCTCTCGCGGAATCTCGTAACTCTGCGCACCCACGGTCGAGAGGGCGAGGGCTGCCAATGCCTCTCCCGTCTCTGCGCAGCGCACCGGGTCAATGTTCCTGGCAAGGGCGGCAAGGTAGCCGGCGCGAAATGCGTCCGCGAAGCCTGACAAGTCGGCGACTGTGGTGAGCGGGATGGCGGGGACCTCGGCCGGGGGCTCGTCGGCTCGGTCGATGCGGCTGCCCTTTTCGCCGAGGGTCGTCACCCAGGTGCCGACCTTGCAGAGCACCTGAGCAGGGGTCCAGCCGGTTTTTGCGATGAGCAGTTCGCGTTCGGATTCGCTGGTGAAGAGGTGGTCGGCGTCTTCAACGAGTTCGCGGACGCCAGCGCCGTCGAGCCGGTCCAGTCGGTGGGACGGGGCAGCGAGGAAGCGGATGCCCAGAGAGCGGCAGGCACGGCTGTGGCGCAGCATCGCCGCCGGGTCGTCGGCCCCGATGAGGACCAGGTCGATGCCGCCGTGACGGCGGACGACGTCGACGAGGTCAATGGCGGCGGCCTCGGTCTCCGCGCCAGGGTAGAACGACATCAACTGGTTGCCGTGCGCGTCGATGGTGCGCAGGATGCGTGCGGTGGGGCGGGAAGCGGACTCCTGGAGGCCGGAGACGTCTACTCCCAGTTTCGAGAGCTGTTCGCCGTGGGGCCGGAAATCGGTGCCTACGGCGCCCACCAGCAGCGGACGGTGCTTCAGGCGGGCCAGGCCGTAGGCGATGTTGGTGGCGGGGCCTCCGTTGCGTATCTCAAGGGTGTCGGCCAGGAAGGACAGGGAGACGTGGTCCAAGTGGTCGGCGAGGAGTTGGTCGGTCATCCGGCCGGGGAAGGTCATCAGGTGGTCGGTTGCAACGGAACCGGTCACGGCGATGCGCATGTCATATCCCGGTTGCGACGCGGAGTGCGTCGACGCGGTCGGTGCGCTCCCAGGTGAAGTCGGGCAGCTCACGGCCGAAGTGGCCGTAGGCGGCGGTCTGGGCGTAGATCGGGCGCAGCAGGTCGAGGTCGCGGATGATCGCGGCCGGGCGGAGGTCGAAGACCTCGTCGATGGCCTTCTCGATCTTCTCGGTGTCGATCGTGGCGGTGCCGAAGGTCTC
>NZ_JBIRYZ010000066.1:0-2048 GCF_044390325.1 Streptomyces sp. NPDC018964 | reverse complement strand
TACTCCAGCTGTAGATCGAGATCTTGCTCGTTGCGCTTGTCGCTTCGGCTGACCTGTAAGGCGCGCAAGGATGCCTGGCAGAGTGGCCACCGGGATGCAGTCGCACGGCAGTGCCGCGGTTTCAACAATCTGGGCAGTACGGGCCAGCGGGCGCCTCCGGAAAGTCAGAGCGTCCGTCCAGCCACCCGCAGAGCCGTTCGGCCAGTGTGAGGTTTTCGGGGAACAGGGCGTGCCCGTGTTCAGGGCATCGTGCGTTGGGATCCCAACCCCACATGCGGCCTTCTGGGGTGCTGTAGTCGACGAGGGACCAGATCGCACAGCCCCACGTCAGAAGCGGTACCACAGACGGCGGGTGGTTGGGGGTTCCGCGCCAGCCCAGGTACTCCTCCAGTAGCCGACCGCTGTCGCTGAAGCTGTAGGTCGTGTCGGTAAGGGACAAAGCCTCACCCCAGCGGCCGAACCCACCGTCGGCGACTTCGAGATAGATCCGCTTGAGGAGCGGCGGCATCGGATGCCCCACTGCGGTCTCAAGCTCGGCCACGGCCTCGGGCGACGCAGGTGGTGGCAGCTCGCCAGCCGCATTCTGCTCTCGGATCCTGTGGATGATCTCGTCGTCGGTCATGCCGACATTCGTAGCAGCTGCCACTGACGGCTTGCCCGGGCTGCCCGAGGCAACTGATTGCGGCCACCGTTGATCATTGTGAGTTGTGTGGACTGACGATGAGACGGTGGCCGCAGGTCACAGCATAGATCCCGCGCGCTGGCGGGAGGCGTTCGAGGGCCTGATGGGGCGGATCGCGGGCCGATTCAAACGGGTTGAGCCCCGGCGCCGGGCCGGGCGGCTGGTGCTGGGTCTGCTGTCGGACCTGCCGCGGAAGAACTGCTGGACGATCGCGGAGTGGGCCGGGGAGGCCGGCCCGCACGGCATGCAGCATCTGCTGTGCCGGGCGGTCTGGGATGCCGATGCCGTCCGCAACGACGTGCGCGAATACGTCGTCGAGCACCTCCACGACGAGGATGCGGTGCTGGTCGTCGACGAGACCGGGGACCTGAAGAAGGGCACCCACACCGCCGGTGTTCAGCGCCAGTACACCGGCACCGCGGGGCGGATCGAAAACTCCCAGGTCGCGGTCTACCTCGTCTACGCGGGCGAGCGGGGACACGCGGCGGTGGACCGGGAACTGTACATCCCGCGCTCCTGGACGTGCGACCCGGGCCGCTGCCGGGCGGCGGGGCTCGGCGAGGACACCGCCTTTGCGACCAAGCCGGACCTGGCCCGGGCGATGATCGAACGGTTCCTGGACGCCGGACACCGCATCGGCTGGGTCACCGGGGACGAGGTCTACGGCGGCAACCCGACACTGCGGACGGCGCTGGAGGAACGCGGCATCGGCTACGTTCTCGCGGTGGCCTGCTCGACCGAAGTGCCCACCGGCGCAGGCACGTTCCGTGCTGACGCCCTGGTGAAGAAGGTACCGAACCGGGCCTGGCAGAAGCTCCCGGCCGGACGCGGCGCGAAGGGGCAGCGGTTCTACGACTGGGCCGTCATCGACCTCGCCGAAGCGTCACCGGGCCGCCACCAGCTGCTGATCCGCCGCAACCGCACCACCGGCGAACTCGCCTACTACCGCTGCCACACCACCACGTCGGCGTCCCTGGCCACCCTGGTCAAGGTCGCAGGTTCCAGATGGCGAGTGGAGGAAACCTTCCAGAGCCAGAAGGGGCTGGCCGGGCTGGACGAGCACCAGGTCCGCCGCTACCCCTCCTGGACCCGCTGGGTCACACTCGCCATGCTCGCGCACGCCTTCCTCGCTGTCGTCCGCGCCGACGAACACGCACACCGACCCACACCAGACGACCTGATTCCACTGACCTGCAACGAAATCCAGCGCCTGTTCATCACCGTCGCTGTCCGACCCGATCACGGCCCGGCCCACCGGCTCGGCTGGTCCACCTGGCGCCGCCGCCACCAGGCACGATCACGAGCCAGCCATTACCGACGACAAACCGCATCCCAGACATGAAGATCACGATCTACAGCTGGAGTA
>NZ_JBIRYZ010000065.1:0-2580 GCF_044390325.1 Streptomyces sp. NPDC018964 | reverse complement strand
CATCGCTCCGGCAGCGGATCGTGTCCTGAGCCGTGAGTACCGTTGTCCTGGTACGGGGGGGCATGACTGAAATCGGCCGCCGGACGGCCGGGGGGTGCCCCTATGTGTTTGGTCAAGGTGGTGGGTGCCGGGCGAGGGCCGTCTGGCACTCTGCCTGCCATGAGTGATGAAGCGCGTGTGCAGGAATCAGCCGATGAGGGCATGCGTCCGTGCGTCTTCTGTAATCACCCTGTCGTGATCGACTGTCTCGACGAATGGGATTGCCCGGTGTGTGGCGTGCCCGATGAGGATCAGCCTGAGGCGGCGGGACTGGGTTCGTAGAAGGTTCCGTCGCGGAGCATGGCGAAGAGGACGTCGGCCCGGCGCCTGGCGAGGCAGAGCAGGGCTTGGGTGTGGTGCTTTCCTTGGGCGATCTTCTTGTCGTAGTAGGTGCGGGAGGCCGGGTCGGCCAGGGCGGCGAACGCGGAGAGGAAGAAGGCCCGTTTGAGCTGCTTGTTTCCTCTCCGGGATGGTTGTTCGCCGCGGATCGACGAGCCTGAGCTGCGGGTTGCCGGGGCGAGACCGGCGTAGGCGGCGAGGTGGGCGGCGGACGGGAAGCTGGATCCGTCGCCGACATCGATGAGGATCCGTGCTCCGGTCCTGACGCCGATCCCCGGCATGGACGTCAGGACCTTGGAAAGAGGGTGTGCCTCCAGCAGTTCCTCGATCCTCGTGGCCAGCAGTTTCCGCTGGTCAAGCACTGCCTGGAGCGAGCTGGCGAGGCTGGGAACGATCAGTGCGGCCGCGTCCGTGCCCGGGACGACGACGGTCTGCTCGTCCAGTGCGGTGAAAATGTCCTCGACCAGCCGTTCGGCCATCCGCGGTGCCTTCGGACGTATCAGCGTCACGAGCCGGCGCCGTCCGGCTTTGCGGATCTGGGCGGGTGAGCCGAACTGGTCGAGGAGTTTGAGCACGGCCGGATGCTGCACTCGCGGACCCAGGACCCGCTCGAGCGATGGGTGGATCTGCGTGAGCAGGCCCCGCAGGCGGTTGCTGATGCGGGTGGCCTCCCCGGCCAGGTCGTCATCGAAGCCGACGATCATCTCCAGCTCGGCGATGGTCTCGTCTCCGAGCTCGACCGAGCGGAGGGTGTGAGGCATGACGCGGGCCGCGTCGGCGATGACGAACGCGTCGCGGGCGTCGGTCTTGGCCTCACCGGGATAGAGATCGGCGATCCGCCGCATCGTGAGTCCGGGCAGATAGGCGACCGGGCAGCCCATGTCTCTCGCGACTGCCAGCGGCAGGGCGCCGATCGAGGCCGGCTGGTCGACCACGACGAGCACGCTCCCGTGCTTGGCCTGCAGTTTTCCGAAGACCTCGCGGAGCTTCGGTTCGCTGTTGGGCAGCCGTTTGTCGAAGGCTTTCTTCCCGGCCGGGGTGACGGCGGTGGCGTGGTGTTCGCCCTTGCCGACGTCCAGGCCGAGGAAGACGCCGATGTCGCTGACGTCGATCACGTGCTTCCTCCGGTTGTCCCCGCCCGGCCGTCCCACGGCACCGATCGCCACATCCACATTACGAAGAGCCTCCCGACCTGCGGAAAGGCCGGTGGTCATGCCCCTAATCAGCGGTCTGTCGATGCCTCCAGAGCCGGTGACACCACCCCCCAGGCCATGTGTTCGACAGGGGGAGAAAGTCATGCCAACTCCGGAGGCCGGGCGCCCCGTTGCGGGGCCATCAAGAAGGTAATGGGGAAGTCGATGGCCACTCGGGTGGATCCGCGGTGGCGGATATGGCAGATCAAGCCCCTGGCCGGCATCTGGCACATCGACCAGCTCACCGGCGAAATACCCGGTGGTGCCCGGCAGGGACTGTCCTGCGGTGACGGCGCCAAAGAGTCCGCGGATCCAGACTGGACCGAGGCAGAACTGTCCGCCGGCCACCTCTTCGGCCCCGGAGAGGTGACCCGTCACCGCCGGGTGATGGCCCACCGCGGCCTGTCCCGCCCCGAAGAAGTGACCTGCTGGAGGTGACCTGCTGCCTGACCCACACCCCCCACCACCGGCGAGGTCGCCGAGCCGGCCCAGGCGGCCGGCTCCCGCCGGGCGATGCAGGAGTGCTTCCAGGCGCGAAGGACGAGTGCGGACTGGAGAAGTACGAGGTCCGCCGCTGTCCCGGCTGGCATCGGCACGTCACCCCGGCGGTGCTCGCCCACGCCGGTCTGAGCGCACTCGTCGCCCAGGCCGGCTGCGATGCCGCACAGGGGGCCGCACAAACAGCTCAGCGCTCGTCCCGCTCACCCGCGCACTGAAACCGGCCGGCCCGGAGAAGACGCCGCCAGGCCGTCCCCCTTTCCGCCGCCACCACCGAAAACGCAGCTCAGGACACCAACCGCTGCCGGAGTATCAGGCACCACCGGCGGATCGTCCCGTAGGAGACGATCCGCCGCGCTCACACGTCAACTCCTCGGCCCCGCAAAAGCCGGGCGGGATCCTGAAGTACAGCCGCGGGGGGGGGTGCCTCTATGTCCTTCGTCAAGCGAGTCGAGGGGTCCTCGGCTCGTAGAAGGTTCCGTCGCGGAGCATGGCGAACAGGACGCTGATG
>NZ_JBIRYZ010000064.1:0-2615 GCF_044390325.1 Streptomyces sp. NPDC018964 | reverse complement strand
GCCGTGCGTTTCGCGGACGGTGTCCGTGCGCTGGCCGGTGAGGGTGTCACGCGGTTCGTGGAGCTGGGCCCGGACGGTGTGCTGAGCGGCATGGCCCGCGAGAGCGCCGGCGACGACGCCCTCCTCGTACCTGTGCTGCGCAAGGACCGCGACGAGGAGACCACGGCCCTCACCGCCCTCGCACGACTCGCGGCACACGGACAGACGGTCGACTGGGCCGCGTACTTCGCCGGAACCGGCGCCCGGCTCACCGACCTCCCCACCTACCCCTTCCAGCACCAGCGCTACTGGCCCACACCCGACGCGTCCTCCGGGGACGTCGAGTCCGCCGGCCTGCGCTCCGCCGGCCACCCCCTGCTCAGCGCGGCCGTCGAGTTCTCCGACTCCGACGGACTCCTCCTCACCACCCGCCTCTCCCTGCGCACCCACCCGTGGCTGGGCGAACACGTCGTCATGGGCAACGTCCTGCTGCCCGGCACCGCCTTCGTCGAACTCGCGGTGCGGGCCGGGGACGAGGTCGGCTGCGACCGCGTCGAGGAACTCACCCTGGCCGCCCCCCTCGTCCTCCCCGAGCAGGGCGGAGTCCAACTGCACCTCCAGGTCGGCCCGGCCGACACCGCGGGCCGCAGGGTCCTCACCGCCCGCTCCCGGCCGGAAGGCGAGGACGACCGGCCCTGGACCGAACACGCCACCGGCGTCCTCGCCCCGGGTACGGCTCCCGCTTTCGACACCGCCGCCTTCGACACCGCCGTCTGGCCGCCCGCCGACGCCGAGCCCGTCGACCTGACGGGCCTCTACGAGCGCATGGCCGAGGGCGGATACGAGTACGGCCCCCTCTTCCAGGGACTGCGCGCCGCCTGGCGCCGGGGCGACGACGTGTTCGCCGAGGTCGCCCTCCCCGACTCCGCCGAGCGCGACGCGGCCGGCTTCGGCCTGCACCCGGCGCTGCTCGACGCGTCCGTGCAGATCTCCGCCCTCGGCGGACTCGCACGGGGAGTCGTCCCGTTCTCCTGGGAAGGCGTCACCCTGCACGCCACCGGCGCCCGGGCCGTCCGCGTCCGCCTGACCCGGACCGGTGACGAGTCCGCGTCCGTCGCCGTCGCCGACCCCACCGGAGCACCGGTCGCCACCATCGAGAACCTGGTGCTGCGCGCCGTCGCCTCCGGCACCGCCGCCGACACCACGACCCGGGACGCCCTGTTCCACGTGGCCTGGACCCCGGTCACCGCTCCCGGGACGACCGGTGATGCCGGGGACACCCCTTCCACGGCCGTCCTCGGCACCACCGACGACCTTCTCGCCGCCCTGACCGGGCCCCGCCATGCCGACCTCGACGCGCTGATGGAGAACGGCGAGGTACCGGCCACGGTGTTCGCCGTCGTACCGCACCCCGGCTCGCAGAAGACCGGCACGGTGGACTCCGTGCACGGCGCGGCCGCATGGGCGCTGGAGCTGGTGCGGTCGTGGCTGGCGGAGCAGCGGTGCGCGCAGTCGCGTCTGGTGTTCGTGACGCGGGGAGTGCTTGAGGGCGGTGACCTGGCCGGGTCCGGCGTGTGGGGTCTGGTGAGGTCGGCTGTCTCGGAGCATCCGGGGCGGTTCGGTCTGCTGGACGTCGAGCCGACGGTGGTGCTGTCGGCTGAGCTGCTGGGGGCCGCCCTGGCGGTGGGTGAGGCAGAGGCCGAGGTCGCGGTGCGTGGGGGTGAGGTGTTGGTGCCTCGCCTGGCGCGGATGACCTCAGCGTCCGGCGTGGGTGTTCCGGCCTGGGATGTGGCCGGGGGCACGGTTTTGGTGACGGGTGGTACGGGTGGTCTGGGCCGGATCGTGGCCCGGCATCTGGTGGTCGAGCATGGTGTGCGGGATCTGCTGCTGGTGAGCCGTCGTGGTGCGGTCGCCGAGGGTGTGGAGGATCTGGTCGCCGAGTTGTCCGGGCTGGGTGCGCGGGTGTCGGTGGAGGCCTGTGACGTGGCCGACGCGGACGCGGTGGCCGCTCTGATGGGCCGGTATCCGGTGCGGGCGGTGGTGCACGCGGCGGGTGTGCTGGACGACGGTATGGTGGAGTCGCTCACGGACGAGCGGCTCGCGCGGGTGCTGCGTCCTAAGGTGGACGCGGCCTGGCACCTGCACGAGGCGACCAAGGACCTCGACCTCACCGCCTTCGTGCTCTTCTCCTCCATGTCGGGCATCCTCGGCGGCCCCGGCCAGGCCAACTACGCGGCGGGCAACACGTTCCTCGACGCCCTGGCCCGGCACCGCCGCTCGCTCGGGCTGCCCGCCACGTCCCTCGCATGGGGCCCGTGGACCCAGGACGCCGGCATGATCGGCACGCTCTCCGACACCGACGTCCACCGCATCGCCCGCGCCGGCATGCCGGAACTCACCCCCGAGCAGGGCGCGGCCCTCTTCGACGCGGCACTCGACACCGGTGAACCCGTCGTCCTGCCCGTGCGCCTCGACCTCCCCGCCCTGCGGGAACAGGGCGACATCCACCCCATGCTCCGTGGTCTGATCCGGGTGCGGGTGCGGGTGCGGGTGCGGCGGTCGGTCGCGGGTGGTTCGGTGGCGGTGGCCGGTCTGGTGCGGCGGTTGGAGGGTCTGGGCCGGGACGAGCGGCGTGA
>NZ_JBIRYZ010000063.1:0-2798 GCF_044390325.1 Streptomyces sp. NPDC018964 | reverse complement strand
GGCGTTGACTTTTGGCACGCTGTTGAGTTCTCAAGGAACGGACGCTTCCTTCGTACTCACCCTCGCGGGCTTTCCTCCGGGCGCTTCCCTTCGGTGTTTCCAACACTACCAGTGTTTTTCCGGCCCTCCGACCATCGTCCCGCAGGCATGCGGAAGATGATCCAAAGTTAGGATCTGACAAGTTGGATTGCTGTCGAGCGGAGAGTGCCTGTTCACGCCACTCATCCCCGAGCAGGGGTACAACTCTACACGGGGTCGCGGAGCACGTGCAAATCGATTAGAGTGTGTGGTCTAGACCTCTCGTCTAGACCATTGATCCGGATCTGTCCTCCGAAACCGGTACCTCATATGACATACGCTGCTGAACAGCGCGCCGGAGGCAGGCAGTGACGGCGGCGTACGTACAGATCTCCACGCCTGGGAGGCTTCCCATGACCACCGTGACGTCCCCGCTTGCAGGACGGGCCATCGGACTGGCGTCCGTACCCGACCCGGTCTTCTCCGGAGCCATGGTCGGCCCGGGTACGGCGATCGACCCCGCGCGAGAGCCCTCCGAGGCCGTTTCCCCCGTCGACGGTGTGATCGTCTCCCTGCACCCGCACGCGTTCGTCGTCGTCGACGAGAACGGACACGGCGTGCTCACCCACCTCGGTATCGACACCGTGCAGCTCAACGGCGAGGGCTTCGAGCTGCTCGTCAACAAGGGCGACACCGTGACACGCGGGCAGAGCATCGTGCGCTGGAACCCGGCCGCCGTCGAGGCCGCCGGCAAGTCCCCGGTGTGCCCGGTCGTCGCCCTGGAGGCCACGTCGGACGCTCTCTCCGAGCTTCGCGACGACGGCGACGTGAAGGCCGGCGACACCCTCTTCCTCTGGAAGTGACGCGGTGCCGTCCGGTGACGGCCATCAGGACGACCAACGCGGCGGCGGAGCCCGCCGCTCTATTCGGAGACGGGTGAGATGGAGACAACGCTGCGAGGCGTCGGGGTCAGCCACGGTGTGGCGATCGGCGAGGTACGGCACATGGGCACGGCGGTGCTCGAACCTCCTGCCAAGCAGATTCCGGCGGACGAGGCGGAGCGTGAGCAGGTGCGCGCCCGCAAGGCCGTGGAGGCGGTCGCGGCCGATCTGACGGCGCGCGGCAACCTCGCCGGGGGCGAGGCCCAGGCGGTTCTCGAGGCGCAGGCCATGATGGCCCAGGACCCCGAGTTGATGGCCGCCGTGGAACGGCGCATCGCCGTCGGCAGCACCGCTGAGCGCGCGGTGTACGACGCGTTCGCCGCGTACCGCGAGCTGCTCGCGAATGCCGGTGAGTACCTGGCGGGCCGCGTGGCCGACCTCGACGACGTGCGGAACCGTATCGTCGCGCGGCTGCTCGGGGTGCCGATGCCGGGCGTGCCGGACAGCGACGAACCGTACGTCCTCGTGGCCCGTGATCTCGCGCCGGCGGACACGGCGCTGCTCGACCCGACGCTGGTGCTCGGCTTCGTGACCGAGGAGGGCGGCCCGACCAGCCACAGCGCGATCCTGGCCCGCGCTCTCGGTGTCCCCGCCGTGGTCGCCCTGCCGGGTGCCGGTGAGCTCGCCGAGGGCACGCTGATAGCGGTCGACGGCAGCACCGGCGAGATCTTCGTGGACCCGAGCGACGAGAAGAAGGCCCGGCTCGAGGCGGCGGCGGCCGAGCGCAAGGCGGCGCTGGCGGCGTCGACCGGGCCCGGTGCGACCGCCGACGGTCACAAGGTGCCGCTGCTGGCCAACATCGGCGGCCCGGCGGATGTGGCGGCCGCCGTCGAGGCGGGCGCGGAAGGCGTCGGTCTCTTCCGTACCGAGTTCCTGTTCCTGGACGACAACAAGAAGGCTCCTTCCGAGGAGAAGCAGGTCGCGGCCTACCGTCAGGTACTCGAGGCGTTCCCCGAGGGCCGTGTCGTGGTGCGGGTGCTGGACGCGGGCGCGGACAAGCCGCTGGACTTCCTCACCCCGGCGGACGAGCCGAACCCGGCGCTGGGCGTGCGTGGTCTGCGGACGCTGCTCGACCACCCCGGAGTGCTGCGTACACAGCTGACGGCGCTGGCCAAGGCAGCCGAGGGACTGCCCGTCCACCTCGAGGTCATGGCCCCGATGGTGGCGGACCGGGCCGATGCCAAGGCTTTCGCGGACGCCTGCCGGGAGGCGGGGCTGCAGGCGAAGTTCGGTGCGATGGTCGAGATCCCGTCGGCCGCGCTGCGTGCGCGCTCGGTGCTGCAGGAGGTGGAGTTCCTGTCCCTGGGCACGAACGACCTCGCGCAGTACACGTTCGCCGCGGACCGTCAGGTGGGTGCGGTCTCCCGGCTGCAGGATCCGTGGCAGCCCGCGCTGCTCGACCTGGTGGCGCTGTCCGCCGAGGCGGCGAAGGCCGAGAGCAAGAGCTGTGGTGTCTGCGGTGAGGCCGCTTCCGACCCGCTGCTCGCGTGTGTGCTGATCGGTCTGGGTGTCACCTCTCTCTCCATGGGCGCGGCGTCCATTCCGTACGTGCGGGCGTCACTGGCGAAGTTCACGCTGGCGCAGTGTGAGCGGGCTGCGGCGGCGGCCCGGACGGCGGACAGCGCCGCGGATGCCCGTGCCGCCGCTCAGGCGGTGCTGTCGGGCGAGTAGCCGGACCGGACCGGTCGACGATCGGTGCCCTGAGGGGTGGCCCCCCCCCCGGGGGGGGCCCCCCCCCGGGGGGGGGGCTCAAAGGCAGTGGGGCGGGGCCGGGTGCTCGCCGCGGTCGGGGGGCGCGCAGGAGTCGACGGTGGACTACGCGGGGATGAGCTCCCCCGC
>NZ_JBIRYZ010000062.1:0-2879 GCF_044390325.1 Streptomyces sp. NPDC018964 | reverse complement strand
TGAACACCCTTTTTGATACTTTCTGTTATCATGCCGTTAAAAGATACACGCAATTAAAGAATCGGGAATTGCATACGAAAACACAGTATATCAATGACAACCATATGGACAAACTGGCAGTACTCGGACAAATCTCCTCCAGTTTTGTGCATGAATTCAGAAATCCATTAACCGCTATAATCGGATTTAATAAAATCTTGCGTGATGAGTATCCTGATTTGAAATACTTGGACATTATTCAGCATGAACTAAACGAATTGAATTTCAGGATTACCCAGTTTCTTCATACTTCTAAAACAGAGATCGTAAAAAAGGGCAAAGAAAACGTCGCGATTGATTTGCTTTTTGAAAATCTCAAGCAGCTTTGCTATGCAAGCACAGTCGATAATAAAATTAACCTTACTATTGAAACAGAGAAGCCTCTTTTCCTCTATACGTTTAAGGATGAACTAAAACAGGTTCTCTTGAATCTGATTATGAATTCTATTGATGCTTTAAAGCAAATGCCATATGGCAGAGATTTAAAGATAAGCTCTAGAAAAAGCACAGACGAAATAGTCTTTGTTATTTCCAATAACGGGCCAATGATTGAGGAAGAAAACACAAAAACAATCTTTGAACCTTTTTATACGACAAAAGAGCTTGGGACAGGCATTGGTTTATTTGTGTGCAAGCAAATTATCGATAAGATTGGCGGTACCATTTACTGTAAATCCGACGAGGATTGGACTTCATTTTTTATCCATCACCCAATTTCTACTTGGGACTAAAAAGAGGCTGGGACAAAACAAAAGATAAGCTTTCTAAACACGAATAATAAAATTACAACTAAATTTGAAAAATGAAGGTTGTGTCTAAATAGAATGTTGAGTTAAAGTTAGTTCGTTTCATTGCGCTGCACCCACTCGCTTTCCGCGGGGAGGAAGCTGAGCCTCCTCGTCTTGTGCAGTGCACCCCCATTGTTGGACAACTAAGTTCAACAATAGGAGGTGCCTGGGTGGGTAAATTTAATGAATCAGAAAAACACTTGGTTATTCAACGTTATTTAAACGAGAGTATTGGCTACAGGGAATTAGCGAATGAAGTTGGGATTGACGAATCTGCCTTACGTTATTGGGTGAAATTATATGAATATCATGGAGAGTCAGCCTTTTGTTTTCCCTATACAAATTATCCATTGGCTTTTAAACTAAAAGTAATCCAGTTTATTGAAGAGAAACAGTTTTCTATTCGAGAGGCATCGGCAATCTTTCATATTCCTGACTGCTCTATGGTACGAAAGTGGAAGAAAAAATGGGATAATGGTGGATTCGATGCCCTTAAACCAAAAGAAAAGGGGATTCCTTGTATGACATCCCATAAAAAGAAGAATGTGGATAAGAATATACTTGATAAGGATACAGAAGGCTCGGTTGAGGAAATGCAGAAGGAGCTAGAGTTTTTGCGTATGGAGAATGCCTATTTAAAAAAGTTGAGAGCCTTAGTTCAAAACAAGGAAAAATTACCAAAAAGGACAAAGCGAAAGTAGTCTATGAACTAAGGAATATTTTCTCGGTGAAGAAACTTATAAAGCTGGCAAACATCCCTCGCAGTACGTACTATTACTGGGTAAACACCTTCAACCTTCCTGATAAAAATGCTGAATTAAAAACATTAATTCAGTCCATTTATGAGGAACATAATGGGCTTTACGGATATCGGCGTATCCAAGAAGAGTTAAATAATCGAGGATATAAAGTGAATCATAAAAAAGTGCAGCGGTTAATGAAGGTATTAGGCTTGAAGTGTATGGTTCGTATGAAGAAATATCGCTCTTATAAGGGAAATGTGGGTAAAATAGCTCCGAATATATTGGAGCGTAACTTTAACGCAGAAAAACCAAACCAAAAGTGGGTTACTGACATTACAGAATTTAAGTTGTTTGGGGAGAAACTCTACTTATCTCCTGTACTTGATCTATTCAATAGTGAGATTGTTACGTACACAATTGGTACTAGGCCAACTTACTCCCTTGTTGCAGAAATGTTAGACAAGTCCTTTAAACGCTTGACTGATGATGATAACCTCATTATTCACTCCGATCAGGGCTGGCATTACCAGATGAAAAAATACCGCCAATCCTTAAAGAAACAAGGTATAACACAAAGTATGTCCCGAAAGGGGAACTGTTATGACAATGCAGTTATAGAGAACTTTTTTGGTATTATGAAATCTGAATTTCTCTATCGGAATGAATTTAAGGACATAGATCACTTCAAACATGAACTAAAAAAATATATTCATTACTACAATAACATTAGAATCAAAACCAAATTAAAAGGTAAGAGCCCGATCCAGTATCGGACTCTTACCCAGACAGCAGCTTAACAAAAATACTGTCCAACTTTTTGGGGTCACTTCATTCGCCTGCGGGGTCTCATCCTTTCCTCTATTTCCCGCAGGAGTCGAGTGGCCTCCGCTCCATTCCACTAAAATTTCTAATTTTTTGTATTTAAACTAAAAACAAAAAACCGAACTATTTAATCAATAGTTGATTAAGTAGTTCGGTCTTTACGCTGGTTCACATACTTATGTCCCAGCCTCTTTTTTATACTTGTGGCTCATCTGAGTTTTTTCGTTTTTCTTTCACAGTAATCAGAACGCCTTTTTTCTTAAGCTCTTTCTTCTTCCATACATACCATAATTGAGAGGCGATGAAGATAGAAGAATATGCTCCGCCAATTAAACCAATCAATAATGCTAATGAGAAGTTTCTGATAGACTCGCTTCCGAAAATCAGCAGGGCAATTACACAGATAACAACTGTAACAACCGTATTGATTGAGCGTGTGAACGTTTGGCGAATACTTGTGTTAATAATATCCTTGATTTCCTGTGCT
>NZ_JBIRYZ010000061.1:0-2930 GCF_044390325.1 Streptomyces sp. NPDC018964 | reverse complement strand
GCCACCGAACTGCGCAACCAGCTCAACACCCTCACCGGCCTCAGGCTCCCCGCCACCCTGGTCTTCGACCACCCCAACGCCCTCGCCGTCACCGAACACATCGAGGAGAAGCTCGCGGGCCCGGGCATCCGGTCCACCGCCTCCGGCCGGACGGATGCGAGCGATCGGCCCGTTGACGACGAACCGATCGCGATCATCGGCATGGCCTGCCGCTACCCGGGCGGAGTGACCTCGCCCGAGGACCTGTGGCGCCTGGTCGTCGACGGCGTCGACACCGTCTCCGACATGCCGGACGACCGCGGCTGGGACCTGGAGGGCCTGTACGACCCGGAGCCCGGCGCGGAAGGCAAGAGCTACACCCGCCGGGGCAGCTTCCTCCACGACGCCGCCCAGTTCGACCCCGGGTTCTTCGGCATCTCGCCGCGCGAGGCCCTCTACATGGACCCGCAGCAGCGACTGCTCCTGGAGACCTCCTGGGAGGCCCTGGAGCGGGCGGGCATCGACCCGGCCTCGCTCAAGGGCAGCCGCACCGGCGTGTTCGCCGGCGTGATGTACCACGACTACGCCCTCAACGTGTCGCCCTCCGGCACGGCGGGCGGCAGCGTGGTGTCCGGCCGGCTGTCGTACACGTACGGCTGGGAAGGCCCGGCCGTCACCGTCGACACCGCCTGCTCGTCCTCCCTCGTCGCCCTGCACCTCGCGGTCCAGGCGCTGCGCACGGGCGAGTGCTCGCTCGCGGTGGCCGGTGGTGCCACGGTGATGTCGACGCCGGGCATGTTCGTCGAGTTCAGCCGGCAGCGCGGGCTGTCCGTGGACGGCCGCTGCAAGGCGTTCGCGGGAGCGGCCGACGGCGTCGGCTGGTCCGAGGGCGTGGGCGTCCTCCTCGTCGAGCGCCTCTCCGACGCCGTACGCAACGGACACCGCGTCCTCGCGGTCGTCCGGGGCACCGCCGTCAACCAGGACGGCGCCTCCAACGGCTTCACCGCCCCCAACGGGCCCTCGCAGCAGCGCGTCATCCGCCAGGCGCTCGAGGCGGCCGGCGTGGCCGCCTCCGAGGTCGACGTCGTCGAGGCGCACGGCACCGGCACCACGCTGGGCGACCCGATCGAGGCGCAGGCGCTGCTGGCCACCTACGGTCAGGACCGCCCTGCCGACCGGCCGCTGCTGCTCGGCTCCATCAAGTCGAACATCGGTCACGCCCAGGCCGCCGCCGGTGTCGCCGGCGTCATCAAGATGGTGATGGCCATGGAACACGGCACGGTGCCGCGCACCCTGCACGTCGACCGGCCCTCACCGCACGTCGACTGGACCGAGGGCAACGCGGAACTGGTCGTCGAGGAACGGCCGTGGCCGGACACCGCGCACCCGCGCCGCGCGAGCGTCTCCGCGTTCGGGCTCAGCGGCACCAACGCGCACGTCGTCCTGGAACAGGCCCCCGCGCCCGCACCGGCCGCCGGGACGCGACCGGCGCAGGACGGCGACAGCCCCACCCGCCCGACGCCCCCGCTGCCGTGGACCGTGTCCGCCGCGACCCCCGAGGCGCTGCGCGCCCAGGCCACCCGCCTGCTCGCCCACCTCACGGACCGCCCGGACCAGGACCCGCTGGACACCGCCTACGCACTGGCCACCTCCCGCACCGTGCTGGAGTCCCGCGCCGTCGTACTCGGTGCCGGCCGTGACGACCTGCTCGACGGGCTGCGGACGCTCGCCCGGGGCGACGCGTCCCCGGCCGTCCTCCACGGCACCGCGCGGGACGGCGGCTCGACCGCCTTCCTGTTCTCGGGTCAGGGGTCGCAGCGACTCGGCATGGGCCGTGAACTGCACGCCCGTTTCCCGGTGTTCGCGGAGGCGTTCGACGCGGTGTGCGCGGGCCTGGACGAGCACCTGGACCGCCCGCTGCGCGACGTGGTCTGGGGTGACGACGTCGAGGCGCTGAACGCGACCGCCTACGCCCAGGCCGGGCTGTTCGCCCTGGAAGTGGCGCTGTACCGTCTGCTCGACGCCTGGGGCGTACGCCCCGACTACGTCGCCGGACACTCGATCGGCGAGATCGCGGCCGCGCATGTGGCGGGTGTGTTCTCCCTGGCCGACGCGTGTGCGCTGGTGGCCGCTCGCGGCCGGCTGATGCAGGCGCTGCCCGCCGGTGGTGCGATGGTCGCGGTGGAGGCGACGGAGGCCGAGGTGCTGCCGCACCTGACCGGCGAGGTGTCGGTCGCGGCCGTCAACGGCCCCTCCTCGGTGGTGGTTTCGGGTGCGGAGGCCGCGGTGGAGGCGGTGGCGGAGGTGTTCCGCGGGCTGGGGCGTCGTACGTCCCGGCTGCGGGTGTCGCACGCCTTCCACTCGCCGTTGATGGAGCCGATGCTGGAGGAGTTCCGCGCGGTCGCCGAGGGGTTGTCCTACGCCGAGCCGCTGCTGCCCGTCGTCTCCAACGTGACCGGCCGCATCGCCGCGTCCGGTGAACTCACCACGCCCGCCTACTGGGTGACCCACGTCCGTGAGGCCGTACGCTTCGCAGACGGAGTCCGTGCGCTGCGCGCCGCCGGAGTGGGCCGCTGCGTCGAGATCGGTCCCGAGGCGGTGCTGACCGGCATGGCCCGTACCTGCCTCGACGACACCGATGTCCTGCTGGTGCCGGTCGCCCGCAAGGGCCGGGACGAGGCCGATGCCCTGCTCACGGCCCTCGGCCACCTGCACAGCGACGGCGCTGCCGTCGACTGGGCCGCGTACTTTGCCGGTACCGGCGCACGCACCGTCGACCTGCCGACCTACGCCTTCCAGCGGCAGCGCTACTGGCTGCACGCCACGGACGGCGCCACCGCGGTTCCCGCCGGAGCAGGTCTGGACGCGTCCGATCACCCGTTGCTGGGTGCGGTGGTGGCGCTGCCGGACTCCGGTGGTGTCGTACTGACGGGCAGGCTGTCGGTGGAGGC
>NZ_JBIRYZ010000060.1:0-3234 GCF_044390325.1 Streptomyces sp. NPDC018964 | reverse complement strand
TCAGCCCGCCCCCTTGTGGATACCGCATGCCTTCGGTGATACCGCAGAGACGACGAGCCGTCAGCCCCTACGACACCACGAGTTCAACCTCAGTAGGACGTAAACGGCAAGTTGCCCACTTCAAACGCCCTCTCAGATCCTCAGGATCCAGTGTCTCGTGTGTCCAAGATCCGGGGTCAAGGCCCGCCACCTCGGTCTCGTCGGCCGCAAGGCTCCAGCGGAGTTTCGTGGCCACCCACTCCGCGACATACCGACAGTGCACCCCGGCAGCCGGCGGCAGCCACTCGGCAGGATCCTGGTCAGCCTTGGACCGGTTCGAGCGGGCGGTCACGGCGACCAGACTCGTGGATACGCCCTGGTCGTTGGCGTACGCCTCACGGCGCTGCGCCGTCCACGCCGATGCCCCAGCTGGCAGGGGGCGTCATTCAAACTGTGCTGTATTCGAAACCGCCGGTGGTGTCGGCAAGGTGTCAGGTGCGAGCGCTATGGTGCGTGGCCGTGGACGCTACTGATCTTGACTACCGAGTCCGGACACGATCTGGCTGCATCCCGCCGGAACTGGTCTCGCGGCTGCTCGAGCACGGCCACATCGATGTGGTGGAGCTGTACGCCGGACGCGGGGAGTGGTTCTGCGCGCTGGCGTGGGCGCGGTTGCTGGGTGAGCAGGGCCGGCAGGACGACGCGTTGGATGTGCTCGCCCCGTACCTGGCGACCGGCTGGTGGACGGCCGTCGTAGACGCGGCCGAGCTGCTGGAGGGCTGGGGCCGCGTCGACGAGGCGATCGAGCTCACCCGGATCCGTATGGAGGCTGGACACCCGATGGCGCTGGAGTCCTACACGCGTCTGCTTGCCCGGCACGGCCGCGCCGAGGAGGCGTTCACCCTGCTGCGCCCGCACATCGGCGAGCTATCCCTCGACACACTGGTCGACGTCGCGGCTGCCGCGGGCCGCGACGAGGAAGCCGCCGCGCTGGTCTCCGCCCGGATCGAGCACCGGTGTTCCGACTTTCCGTGGTGCTGCAGAGGCTTCGATCGCGACACGGCGATCGGGCTGCTCGCCACGATCCGCGAGCGCCAGGGCCGCACCGACGAGGCGATCGCCCTGCTGCACACCCGGCAGCACATCACCTCCGTCAACAACCGCGACCAGCTGGCGGACCTGCTGGCGAGGCACGACCGGATCGAGGAACTGCACGCGTACGCGGCGTCCGAGTACCACGGGCACGCCGCGCAGCGCCTGGCCGAGGTGCTGGAGGAGCGCGGCGACGTGGAGGGGGCGATCGCGGCATACCGGCAGGCCGACAGACCCGTGGTCCACGACCCCAACTCGGCTTTCGGGCTCGCGCAGCTCCTGGCCCGGCACGGCCGGGGGGACGAAGCGATCGACGTGATGCGCGTCCAGGCCTACGCCCGCAACGGGGACGACTGGATCCTCCATGCTCTGTCCGACCTGTGCCTTGACCAGGGCCGCCCTGAGGAGGGCCTGGCGCACCTCGATGCCCTCGCCGCTGCCCGCGGGGGCGCGGAGGAGTGGGACCTGTACTGGATACGGCTGCCGCTGATCGCCGCTCGCGACGGCGTCGACGAAGCGATCGCACAGGCCCGCTCCCACCCCGAGGGCGCCACCTTGTACGCGGCGCCGCACATCGCCGAGCTGCTCGCCGGCGCCGGACGCACCGAGGAGGCCGTCGCCGTCCTCGAACAGCACCCCTCTGCGAACAGCCATGACCTGGCCGGCTACCTCATCGACCTCGGCCGCGTCGAGGACGCCCTGGAGGTCCTCCAACGGCGCACCCCCCGGCAGCCCGAGCTGTCGGACGGCCCCTGGTACGACGATCCCCCGTTCTGAGGCCCTGCCCGGTCCGGGCCTGCTGGGTAACGTCCCGTCACCTGGAGAGCGGTGTGCTGGTCGAACGTGGCACGGTGGCGGCGTGAACCCGCTGCCCCTCTCTCGGACGTCCCCTCACCGCGGCCAGGTGATCATCCTGACCGGGCCGCCCGGAGCCGGCAAGAGCACCGTGGCGCAACTGCTGGCAGATCACCTGACTCCCAGCGTCCACCTGCACAGCGACGACTTTTGGCGCTTTATCAAGCAGGGCTGGATCGCGCCTTACCTGCCTGAAGCACATCAACAGAACCAGGTAGTCCTGCAGGTACTGGTCTCGGCAGCGTTCGGCTACGCCGACGGCGGCTACCAGGTGATCTGCGACGGCATCGTCGGGCCCTGGTTCATCGACCTCTTCCGCGTGACGGCCCAGGAGCGGGCCCTGCCGCTGAGCTACGTCATCCTTCGGCCGGGCCAACGCACCACGCTGGAACGGGCAACGAACCGGGCTGGCGACGCTTTGACCGACCCCGAGCCGATCCGCTCACTGCACGACCAGTTCAGCAACCTGGGCGCCTATGAGGCCCACGTCCTGGATTCCACCAACCTGACCGCTGAGGCAACCGCCGACAGCATCCTGCAAGGCGTCGCGAAGGGCGCCTACCTCCTCAACCCGAGCGACAGCACCACCGACGCGAACAACCCGATCCACAACTCTTGCCAATGGCTCCCTTCACGGAGGCGGAGGACGTCATCACCGCTGTGCTGTCCGACCCTGGGGTGCAGGAGGCGCGGGACTGGTGAGCGGCGGTGAGTGAGACCGGCGACAGCACCCCGGGGCGCACGGGCGGACCGGGGTCCTTCGCTGTCCGGGGGCCAGCGGCACCGCTCCCAGGCCCTACACTCACTGAGAGGCTGTTGTCTTTCCGAGTCTGACGACTGCGTTTTCGCTGGTCATGGATAGGTGCGGCGTCGGTGTGGGAGTGATGGACCATCGTTTCGTCGCTCCCGTGGAGGTTGCGGATGCCGTCGGTTGTCGGACTGCTGGAACAGCACGAGCTTGCCGCCCGTCGCCGTGTGGACGGGCTGCGCGAGGAGGCCGACCGCATCCAGGCCGAGCTTGCAACGGCCGAGCAGGAATGGCTGGAGTGGACGATCGCCCGCGAGCGCGTTGGTGCGGTGCTGTCCGCGCCGGGCGGCGATTCAGCCGACGCGGTGGCCGCCGAGCAACCGGGCCGTGCCGGGCTGGAAGCAGGGGTGCAGGCGTCGGCGCCCGTGGCGGCGAAGGCGAAGTCGCAGGTTCCGGTATGGCGCGAAGGGCCTGCCGATCATCAAGGTGTTGCTTTCGGGGGTGGGGTCTCGTTGATGTCGTATGCGCATCCCGGACGAGACTCGTGATCAACTTGCTGT
>NZ_JBIRYZ010000059.1:0-3929 GCF_044390325.1 Streptomyces sp. NPDC018964 | reverse complement strand
CCATCACCGCCCACAACACCGGCTGCACCACATCCACCCGCTCCAACGAAGCGGCACCCTCCACACCCCGCACCACATCCAGCAACGACCAGTCGGTGTGAGGTGACAGGGCTGCCGCGCACTCCGCCATGCGGGCGGCGAACACGGGTGAGGTGTCGAGGAGTTCGACGGCCATACCGGTCCACTGGGAGCCCTGGCCGGGGAAGACGAACACGGCGCCGGGTCCGGTCTCGGCGACGCCGTCCACGACGCGGGCGGACGGTTCACCGGCGGCGAGGGCGTCGAGGCCGGCGAGGAGGTCGTCGAGACCGCCGCCCACCACGACCGAACGGTGCTCCATCGCGACACGGGTCGACACCAGCGAGTACGCCACGTCCAGGGCACCCGCACCACTGTCGCTGTCGCGCACGGACGCGGCCAGCCGCGCCGCCTGCTCCCGCACCGCCTCACGCGACTTCGCCGACACCACCCACGGCAGCCACACCGGGGCCTGGGCCGGCCCGGTGCCGGTCTCGCCGGTCGGCTCGTCGGCGGGCTCGTCCTGCGGGGCCTGTTCGAGGATGAGGTGGCCGTTGGTGCCGCTGATGCCGAAGGAGGAGACGCCGGCGCGGCGGGGCCGGCCGGTCTCCGGCCAGTTCGTGTGCTCGGTGGCCAGGCGTACGGCGCCGCCGGACCAGTCGACGACCGAGGTGGGTTCGGTGATGTGCAGGCTCCTGGGCACCATGCCGTGCCGCATCGCGAGCACCATCTTGATCATGCCGGCGACACCGGCGGCGGCCTGGGTGTGGCCGATGTTCGACTTCAGCGAGCCGAGCAGCAGCGGCCGGTCGGCGGGCCGGTCCTGGCCGTAGGTGGCGAGGATGGCCTGGGCCTCGATCGGGTCGCCGAGCGGGGTGCCGGTGCCGTGCGCCTCGACCACGTCGACCTCGGAGGCGGACAGTCCGGCGTTGGCGAGGGCCTGGCGGATGACGCGCTGCTGGGAGGGCCCGTTGGGGGCGGTCAGGCCGTTGGAGGCGCCGTCCTGGTTGAGGGCGGAGCCGCGCACCACGGCGAGGACGGGGTGACCGTTGCGTCGGGCGTCGGAGAGCCTCTCCAGCAGGACGAGGCCGACGCCCTCGGCGAAGCCCATGCCGTCGGCGCCCTCGGCGAACGCCTTGCAGCGGCCGTCGGGGGCGAGGCCGCGCTGCCGGGAGAACTCCACGTAGGGCTCGGGGGTGGACATGACGGTGACGCCGCCGGCCAGGGCCATGGTGCACTCGCCGGTGCGCAGCGACTGCAGGGCCAGGTGCAGGGCGACCATGGAGGACGAGCAGCCGGTGTCCATGGTGACGGCGGGGCCCTCGAAGCCGTACGTGTAGGACAGGCGGCCGGAGGCGATGCTGGAGGCGTTTCCGGTCATGAGGTGGCCGGCGAGCTGCTCCTGGGCGGCGGCGCCGCCGAGGCGGATCTGGTAGTCGGTGTTGATGGTGCCGACGAAGACCCCGGTGGCGGTGGAGCGCAGGGTCTCCGGGTCGATGCCGGCGCGTTCGAACGCCTCCCAGGAGGTCTCCAGGAGCAGGCGCTGCTGCGGGTCCATGGCGAGGGCCTCGCGCGGGGAGATCCCGAAGAACGCCGGGTCGAATCCGGCGACGTCCCGGATGAAGCCGCCCTCACGGCTGTAGGTGGTGCCCTGCCGTTCGGAGTCGGGGTCGTACATCGAGTCGAGGTCCCAGCCGCGGTCGGCGGGCGGGGTGGACACCGCGTCGACCTCGGCGACCATCAGGTCCCAGAGTTCCTCGGGGCTGGTGACCCCTCCGGGGAAGCGGCAGGCCATGGCGACCACGGCCATCGGCTCGTCGGTGACGCCGGCCGCGACGACCACGGGCGCGGCGGCGGGCCGCTCCCCGCCGAGCAGCCGGTCCTTGAGGTGCTCGACGACGGCGGCGGTGTTGGGGTGGTCGAACAGGAGCGTCGTGGGCAGCTTGACGTCGGTGGCGGCGGTGATGCGGTTGCGCACCTCGACGGCGGTGAGCGAGTCGAAGCCCAGGTCCTTGAAGGCGCGGTGCACGTCGACGGCCTCGGGCGAGGCGTGGCGCAGGGCGGTGGCGACCTCGGCGCGGACCAGGTCGGTGAGCAGGCGGTCCTGGTCGGCGGGGGCGAGGCCGCGCAGCCGGTCGCGCAGGGCGTGGGTGTCGGGCGCGGCGGCCTTGGCGGCCTCCAGGGCGCGGCGGACCTCGGGCAGGTCGCCGATGAGGGGGCTGGGCCGGGCGGCGGTCAGGACACCGGCGTACGAGGGCCAGTCGACGTCGACGACGGTGGCGTGCGAGGCGCCTTCGGTGACGGCGGCGCGCAGGGCGGCGACGGCGGTGTCGGGCGCCATCGGGGTGAGTCCGTCGTGGCGCATCCGGTCGGTGAGGACGTCGGCGGTGGCCATGCCGGCGTCGGCCCAGGGACCCCAGGCGACGGAGGTGACGGGCAGGCCGGCGGCGCGGCGCTGCTCGGCGACGGCGTCGAGGTAGGCGTTGGCGGCGGCGTAGTTGGCCTGCCCGGCGTTGCCGAGGACGCCGACGATGGAGGAGAACAGCACGAACATCGACAGGTCGTGCTCGCGGGTGAGGTCGTGCAGGTTCGCGGTGCCGAGGGTCTTGGGGCGCAGGACGGCGTCGAAGCGGTCCGGGGTGAGGGCGTCGAGGACGCCGTCGTCGAGGACGCCCGCGGCGTGGACGACGCCGGTCAGCGGCAGGTCGGCGGGGAGGGAGGCGAGGAGGTCGGCGAGCTGGTCGCGGTCGGCGACGTCGCAGTCGGCGACGGTGACGCGGGCGCCGTGGGCGGTGAGTTCGGCGGTGAGGTCGGCGACGCCGGGCGCGTCGGGGCCGCGGCGGCTGGTGAGGACCAGGTGCCGGGTGCCCGCGGCGGCCAGGGAGCGGGCGACGTGGGTGCCGAGGGCGCCGGTGCCGCCGGTGATCAGGACGGTGTCGTGCGCCGCCCAGGTGCCGGTGGGGTCGGCGTCGCCGGCGGGTTCGGGCAGCGGCATCCGGGTGAGGCGGCGGGCGTAGGAGCCGGTGGCGCGGACGGCGAGCTGGTCCTCGGTGCCGCCGAGGAGGCCGGGCAGGCGGTCGAGGGCGCGCGGGTCGGGGGTGGGCGGCAGGTCGACGAGTCCGCCCCAGGTGTCGGGGAGTTCGAAGGCGACGGCGCGGCCGAAGCCCCAGGTCTCGGCCTGGACGGGTGAGGTCAGCGGGTCCCGGCTGTCGACGGAGACGGCGCCGCGGGTGAGCGCCCACAGGCGGGTGCCGGTGCCGGTGAGGGCGTGCGTCAGGTCCTTGACGGCGGCGAGGCCGCGCGGGAGGGCGGGGTGGTCGGGGTGCGGCCGCTCGTCGAGGGCGAGCAGCGACAGCACTCCGGCGGGGTCCTCGCCGTCGGGGGTGGTGAGCAGGGCGGTGAGGGCGGCGGTGTCCTCGTCGCCGGTGAGGTCGTGGCGTTCGACGCGCAGGCCGCGGGCGGTGAGGGCGGTGAGGACGTCGTCGACCCAGGGGTCGTCGGCGTGTCCTGCCGGGACGAGCGCGGGCCAGCGGCCGGCGGGGACGGGGCCGGCGGCGCCGGTCAGCGGGGTCCAGTGGACGCGGTGGCGCCAGGAGTCGAGGGTGGTGCGCAGGGTGCGGCGGCGGCGCCAGGAGGCGAGGGCGGGCAGCAGGCTGCTGAAGGCCTCGGTGTCGTCGCCGGTGATGTCCAGGACGGTGGACAGCCGGGTGACGTCGCCGCTCTCGACGGCGGACCAGAACTCGCCGTCGGCGGGGTCACCGCCGGTGCCGGCGGTCCGCTCGGTCTCGTCGGGGGTGAGCCAGTACCAGTCGCGGCGGAAGGGGTAGGTGGGGAGGTCGACGCGGTGGGGGCGGGTGCCGTCGTAGAAGGCGTCCCAGTCGACGTCGGCGCCGTACGCCCACGCCTCACCC
>NZ_JBIRYZ010000058.1:0-4073 GCF_044390325.1 Streptomyces sp. NPDC018964 | reverse complement strand
ACAGCAAGTTGATCACGAGTCTCGTCCGGGATGCGCATACGACATCAACGAGACCCCACCCCCGAAAGCAACACCTTGATGATCGGCAGGCCCTTAAGGTCGCCTCTGCCGTATCAAGCGGTGCCCCGGCCAGGGGGAGGGCTGGTACTTCATGGGAGGAAGACCTTATGGGACGGTTCCGCCGGATCCGGATCGCTCTCGCGGGCGCGTTGTGTGCCGCGATGCTGCCCGCGGTCTCGGCCGCGGCCGAGACGACGAGCCCGAAGACATACAACATCTGGCAGTGGAACGTCGCCGGGAACAAGCTCAACGCAGGCTCCGTGACCTCAGGCATGGTGGATGGGGCCGTGTCGTCGATCGTGTACCGCAATGCGGACTTCGCCGCGTTCAACGAGCTCTGCGCGAACCAGTGGCGCGCGCTCGTCACGCAGCTGCGAGCGGCGAACTGGCCCGACGATCATGACAATTTCGGTCGCTTCGAGGCCAGCAGGACGGCGGACGACCCCGACGTATGTGGTGGGGAGGCGTTCGGCAACGCGATCTTCAGCAAGCGTCCGCTCGGCACCGCCGACCGGATCGAGCTCCCGGACGACGGAACGGACGAGAAGCGGAACCTGCTCTGCGCGCCGCTTCTCGCCGACTCGGCCACCCGCTTCTGTACGACGCACATCACGGTGGCTTCGGACGCCGACAAGCTGAAGCAGCTCCAGGACGTCCAGGGGCGGCTCGACGCGTGGGTCAACGCCGGCCAGACGGTCATGATCGCGGGCGACTTCAACGTCCAGCCCCACTACCCCTCGCTGGACACGTTCTACTCGGCCACCTTGGAGACCGGTATCAACGGCGGCAACAGGGGGTTGTTCCGGGAACTGGACGACACCGACCCCGTCAAGACGGAACTCCCCTCCTGCCTCGGATACGGCGAGTGGACGGCCGACGACAAGACCGTCAGTCAGTCACCGTGCAAGACCATGCGGAAAATCGACATGCTCTTCGTCTCGGAGGCGGCGCTCGCCGGCCCGGACAGCTACAGCGCGGATTCGCTGGCGATCTCCACCGCCTGTGATCGCACGGACAAATCGCCGGACGGCCGCTGCTCGGATCACCGCATCCTCATCGGCACCGCCACCGTGAAGTAGCAGGCCGCACAAAGACGGTCAGGCTCAGTCGAGGAAGGCGACGCTCCAGTGCGGGAACGTCGGTCCGGGTTCCGATGAACCGTTCCGCAGCGGGGCCCCTTCCGGCATCCCTTCCGTCCGGGACCCCACCGCTTCGGCCGGCCGTCGGTTTCCTGGGTCGTCACACCCAGGGGCCGACGGCCCCGTACAGGTCGATTCCGGCCTGTACGGTGCGCAGTGTCCAGTAGGTGGCCGTCATGACACCCGCCACGATGACGCAGCCCGCGCGGACCTTGCGCCACCCCTTCTTCTCGCGCATGTGCGGCTTCTCCTCTCGACGTTCCTGGCAGAGGGCCAGGGCCTCGTCCCTCATCTCAGGACCCGGGTGCTCGAGATGGGGGCCGTTGAGAAGTCGTGCCGCAGTGATGTCCATAAGGCTACAAGGGGTGTTTGGATGCCCGAAATGGCGTATGCGTGTCGGGTATTTAATCATATAAATTGCCGCACTCGTGATGTGCGGTCAGCCCTGGACCACCTCAAGCCCGAACACGCATCGATGCTCGCGGATACATCAGACATTCGCCTTCCGCAGCTCATGGAGTGCTCAACTGGCCTTTCCACAGCGGAACTCCACGGTTTTGACATGCGGCCCACGCACCTTTGGGGGACAGACCGTAGTTGTGCGCGCTCCACTCACCACGCACAGCGGTCCGTCCGGAATCGTCCTGCCGGGGCGCGGAAAAATCGCCGTCCACCCGCCGTGACCGAACAGCGCGCCACCCAACCGAAACCCGCCCCTCGTGACGAGAACGGGTGCTCCCTGAAACCGCCCTTCCAGGCACTGCCGTTCCTTTCACGCCCTCATCAGGAGTGCGGCGAGGATGATTGGACCGTTTCTCCAGACAGAACGGCGCATACTCGGCGCGTTGTCTGGAGAAACGGTCCAAGCAGCATCCTGTAACCGCTCACCGTGGCCGGGCGGCACCTCGTCGCCGCCGGACGTGTCAGTCGTCCTGCACCTGGATCAGTACGCCGAAGCGGTCACCGTCGCTGCCGGCGACGAAGGTGTCCATGGTGGTGCCGGTGACACCGTCCACGCCGTGCCCGTCCTCAGTCCGTCTCCCGCACGCGTGCGGTGGTTCGCTCGGCGAGCTCGCGGACGCCCTTCGCGGCGTTGTCCGAGAGCTCGCCGAGTACGGCGTCGGCGGCGGTGAGGAGGGCACGGGCCTCCTCGGGGCGGCCCGCGTCGGCCAGGGCGAGGGTGAGCCGGTAGTGCTCCTCGGCGATGAAGCGGCCGAGGTTGACCCGCTGCCAGTGGCGCAGTGAGTCGTCGTCCGGGGTGGCCAGGGCCTCGCGCACGGCGGCCAGACTGTCCGCCGCCTGCGGCAGCCGGCCCGCCTCCCGCTCCAGGCGGGCGAGGGTGTGCCGGGCCGAGGCCCGGTCCCACGCCGTCTCCTGGAGGGCGGCGTACAGGTGCTGGGCGCGCAGCGCCTGGGGAAGGTCGCCGAGTTCCTCGAAGTCCTGGGCGAGCCCGCTCAGTGGAGCCGTGGTCAGGGTGTGGGGCGCGTCGGGGCGGCGGAGTCTGCTCTGGTCCAGGACGATGCCGTCGAGTTCGCGGATCAGCGTCACCCGCGCGAGGTCCGTCATCCCCTGGTCCCGCGCCAGGTCGGTCCAGGTGGAGACCGGCTCGTCCGACGGGTCCGTCCCGAACATCGACTCGTCGAGCTCCCGCGCCCACTGTCGCAACTCGTCCGCGCTCGCCCCCGGTTCCGGCACACCGCCCAGGCCGCACGCCGTGTCGAAGTCCGTCTCCCGGACCTCGGCCAGCAGCGGCAGATCTCCGGTGTCCCCGTGCAGCCCCACCAGCACGGCCGCGAGCCGCAGTTCGTCCGTCATCGAGGACCGTGTCTCGTGCCGCAGCAAATGGCGCAGCAGCTCCGGATCGCCCTCGGCGCGGTCGAACTGCGCGGCCCGCAGGGTGATCCGGCGCCGGACCGGGTCCTCGGCGACTTCGCGCCATGCCGCGGGGTCGCCCTCCCGCAGACGGGCGAGATCCGTGCGGCCCGCCGCGAGCACGGGCTCCCACAGTGGTGGACCGGCCGGGCCCAACCGGTCGTACGCGCACCCCTCGTCCGCGTTGAGCAGGACGAAGTCCGGCTCGGTGCGCAGCAGTGCCGCGCGCAGTCTGCCCACCAGCTCGACCGGGGAGCGTTCCGGGAAGCCCAGCGCCGCACGGAGCTCGACCCGCTTCTCGTCGATTCCGTAGTGCTCGCGGATCGCGTCCTCGGTCTCCGTGACGTACGCCAGGATCCTCTCCTCGCCGTCGTCCGGCGACAGGTGTGTGCAGTCGCGCCAGCAGGGCAGGCCGATCATGAGCTCCAGGGCCTCGTCGACACTGGATCCGATGATCCCCGCGGCGCCATCCGAGTCGGCGTAGAGCACCGAGCCGTCCCCGCACACGAAGTACGTACCGCCGGTGTCGTCCCCGGCCACGGTCTCCAGCGGCCCGCCCGAGGCGAGGCGGACCTCCTCGCCATGGCCGTGGGCGGCGCGGTCGAGGTCGAAGTCGAACGGGAAGGCGGCCAGTTCGGCCAGGCGGTGGTCCTGCCGCAGCAGCCGTAGCGCGTGATCGGTCATGTCACGGAAAGTAACACCGCCCACTGACCGAGGGATACAAGGGGAGTCAGGCATGGGGGTGGTTGGGTCCCTGGGCGCGTGCCTGGTCAGCGGACAGCTCGGTCTGCAGGCGCGCCGCCTCCGCATGGTCCCCGGCCTGCGCGACGAAACCGATACGCCGGGAGCGAGCCGCCAGAGTGTCGGAATGGTCGGCTCCCAGGACCCGTGCCCGGTCGGTCACCACCCCCCGTTATCTTCTTCGCGGTCCTGCAAGAGGGCCGCTGGCCTCCGGGCCCGGCATGACTGTTGCCCCCTGTCGAACGGATGACCTGGGGGGTG
>NZ_JBIRYZ010000057.1:0-4792 GCF_044390325.1 Streptomyces sp. NPDC018964 | reverse complement strand
TGACCAGTTGAAGGAGAAAAAGGAGTTAAAACAACAGGTGGACACTCTAAAAATTGAGAACCGGTCTTACCAAAATGAGAATCGGGAATTGAAATTAGAGAACGGAAAATTGAAGGGAAAACTCGTGCAGATCAGCAAGGAGTTTTCTGTTTTTAAAGAGAGGGTGGGCAAAGTTTTACACGCTCAACTTGACCGAGTAAAAACGTTCTTGAGGATGAATGATGTAGACCGAAGTACAATCAAGTTCCTGGATGATAGGCAAGATAAATTAGTCCAGGACTCTTTAGAAAAAATGGAGAAGCCACAAAGGCAAAAAGGGATGGAGATGGAACGCTGATGAAGGTGAAACAATTGGTTGAGAAGTTGGAGAAACTAGACCAAGAGGGAGAATTAATGCTTTTTATGAGGGATAGAAAGAGACCTCATTTAGGTTCTGGAACTCTTATTCCAATAAAAGATATTGGTGTTTTTACAAGTGTTGACCAAGATTCAAATGAGGGCAAATATGCTCTTGAAATAAAGAAAGGCGAGTAGTTATCTACTCGCTTTATTTTAAGTTTTCACGTTCTCTAAGGGCTTTAAATTTATCAAATTGGCTTTTGTATTCAAAGTCCTTGTTTTCCTTTTTGCTGACAAGGATTTTACCATCGTATTTAGCAAATTTCTTTTTGTCATTGCCATCTGTCCAAGCAAGGTCTTCGTTCACTACATAGACGTTTGATGTTCCCATTTTTAAAACATTTAAAAATCCATTCTCCTCTAAAAGCTTTACTGCTCTGTAAACTGTTGACCTTGATTTGCCAAAATAATCTTCAAAAACTGCATAAGAACAAGCTAAAGCATTTCTGTTATCCATGTGTTCCAAGATAAAAAATAATAAAGAACTTGCGAAGTTATGATTTGCCATTAACCATCTTAATTCTGGCATGTTGTCACGATAAAGCTGGATGAAATTATGATTTTTCTTTTTCTCTTCAAATTGCTCTTTGTCTTTGTTTTCTTGCTGTTCAAGATCAATAAGTCTTTGAAGCATTTGAAGTTGTTCAGGGGTTAACTCAACATTAATTTTTCTCTGCTCGTCCAATTTACGCACCTCTGCTGGCATAGAATCCTTCTCTCCCTTGTTATGTATCATCAGCTGTGATACCTATATGTATAATTTATGACACATCATAGGTCAAAAATGAACTATAGTCAAGCAAAAAATGACACATCTTAATTCAACTATGTGTCACAAGCTATGACACATATACGTGTCACAAGCTATGACACATTACCTTAACTAAAACATTGATATATCAACATTTTTTCTGTGTTCCCTTCTATATCTCCTAAAGGGCTTTTCTCCACGCAAGGTTCGGGTAGTATTTTTCGGACAGACCACCGAAAAATCTCCACCCTTTTCTCCTTGCATTCCGAAATTTTGGCGGTGCTGTACTTTCGCCAAGCCGACGTACCTAAAACGAGGAATTCAGGAAATCGGCTTGCTCGAGCCATTATACCGCCAAAACCGCCAGAGCTTCCGTTCATAAATTTTCTCTTTTGCCTTATGGATCTACGCAATATGGGGGCTTCCCCCAAACCCCCTTGCCAGCCTCCACCCTAAAACAAGGGGAGAATTGATGGTGTTCGAATAAAAATCTTTGATATTTAGAAATCTAATTTTAAAGAAGGGAGTTGAGCTTTCATGAATAGTAACAGTAGCATTAATAAAAGTAATTTAAATTTATTAGCCGTAGTAGCACTAGGATTGACGACAATTTACACCGCAATATTAGCGACTCAATTAATGTCCACAAAACATAAAGTTGATTATTTATATTACAAAGAACATTTTCAAAAAAATAATAAGGGGAATAATAATTAATCGCTAAAACAATGAGAGGCGCTCTAGAAGGGGTAGAGTCCTGAAAATGCGGATTTACAACGGTAATGTAATTTTCACCCATAAATAAAGCCGATTTTAAGAAATCGACTGTTGAACTAAAGCTCCCTTTACTTTAAGTACATTTCTTCACAATCTTTAGATTAATTTATTGGATTATTTTTATGTGAAAGAGTGATATTAAATAAGAGCTTTAATTCGATTGACAAAAAAACCGTCCAGAAGGTATATTATATGTATCTAAGTTATGGAGGTTATTATGTCTATTTCAAAGCATGCTAATAAGAAAAAAAATATATTGATTGCTGCATCTGAAATTGTAAAAGAAGAAGGAGTTGTCAAACTCACATTAGAGGCAGTCGCCCAAAGAGCTGGCGTGAGTAAAGGTGGATTATTATACCATTTTCCTAGCAAGGAAGCATTAATTAAAGGAATGGTGGAAGATTGGACAAATAATTATTTCGAATGCATTAATACGTTAGTTAATAACGACGATGATAACGCAATAGGAAAATGGAATAGGGCTTATCTTAAATCTACATTTTCCGATTTAGAAAACAATAATCTAAATTCCGCACTAATGGCTGCTATGTTTATTAATCCAGATTTATTAGATGAATTCCGGCAGAGATACGATATTTTGCATACAAAGTTAATAACTGATGGAATTGATCCTGTCAAAATAACAATTACAAGATTATCCATAGATGGTCTTTGGTTTTCAGAAATATTTGGAATGGCACCATTAAATGAAGAACTAAAAACACAAGTTTTTGATGAACTAATAAACATGATTCAGGAGGACGAATAATGTCATATCTATATTTAGCACTTGCAATAGTGGGGGAGATTATTGGCTCTTCCCTATTAAAAGCATCTGAAGGCTTTTCAAAACTCTATCCTACAATAGGGGTAATAATAGCTTTCGTTGGTTGTTTTTTCTTTTTATCCTTGTCGCTAAAAACAATCCCCTTAAACACTGCATATGCATTATGGGCAGGTTTAGGACTTGTTTTGACTACAGTAATTTCAGTTTTAGTTTGGAAGGAAAAACTTAACATGGCTAGCATTGCAGGAATAACACTGATTCTTGTAGGAGTTGTAATATTGAATTTGTTTGGACCAGGACATGGAGAATCTGGTCATGAAGCAAGCGAAACTATTACAATGAATGAGACAATGGAATAACACATAAAAAAGTCCTTCTTAATAAAGAGAAGGACTTTTTAGCTTAATTAAGGGTATTTTTTGAAGTCCTTATTCAACAAACCTGCGTACGTTAGTTTAAGTGTATCACTTCACAATTCCAATAGAGTAGAGTTTATTGAGACATAATGAAATTAGCGTTTTAAATGACTTCTGACTGTCTCATAAGACTTGTATCAAATGCTTACCGTTGTAAATCCGCATTTCCCTGACGCTACCCCTAGAAGCGTCTTTTTTGCTTTTTAAGGGTTTTTACTAGGGGCAACCTCTTACAAAGGCGAGAGAGGCCCGTATGGCGTCTGTCAACGGTACCGGACCGAAGGGAGGATAAGGAGTTGATAGACTCACTTCACCAAGACCCTCTTGGTGTCTCAAAAGGCAACACCTTTTGAGCTGCCTACCGGCGAGGGAGCCCCTCAAGGATTGAGGGGTTGGGGAGTTCGATTAAGGGGGTCTGGGGAAGAGTTCCCCAGTGGGTTTGGGCAAAGCCCAAGGTTTGGCTTTTAGCGTCGCAGACCACATGAAACTTTGCGTGCAAAGTGTAGTGTGTTACACTTTCTATTAATCTATCGATTTTCAGAAAGGGTGCGTACCCCATGAGTTACTCCATTATCCGAATGCAGAAAATGAAATCAAATGGGATAAAAGGGATTCAATTTCACAACCAAAGAGAGAGGGAAAGTGAAACGAATCCCGACATCAATAAAGCTGATTCTCATCTGAATTATGACTTGATAAACGGTCAAAGGCAGATTGATTACAACGAGAAAATTAGCCAAGTAATTGAGGACAATGTGACCTCTGGAAAAAAGATCCGTAAAGATGCAGTTAAGCTGGCTGAATTCTTAATTACCTCTGACAAGGAATTCTTCGATAAAATTTCACCCAAAGAGCAGAAAAGGTATTTTGAAACGGCTCATGAGTTCCTTGCTGATCGATACGGTGAAAAGAATTTAATCTATGCGACTGTTCACTATGACGAGAAAACCCCTCACATGCACGTAGGCTTCGTTCCAGTAACGGAGGATGGCCGACTATCGGCTAAAGATTTCTTTGGCCAGAAAAAGCAACTGGTGAGTCTTCAGGACGATTTTAATCAGTACCTGAAGCAAAATGACTTTAATTTGGAAAGAGGGGTCTCGTCGAGCCGTAAACACGTGGAGACGGCTAAATATAAGGCTCAAACGTTTCAAAGCATGGAGAAGGAAGCCCAAGAGAAATATGAGCGGACAATGGGGCATATTCAAGAGATTGATGATAAATCGAAATCGATTGCGAATATCGAAGCTAAAAAGGTTCTAGGGCTTGTTGGAATGAAGGAACAAGACTACAAAAGCCTAGTCGATTATGCGACCAATGGTGTGGCTTATCAGCTACAAGCAGAGAATCTGCAGAAAGAGTTGGAAAAGACTCAAAAAGAAGTTACGCAGCTGAAAGCTGATATGCAAATTGGACAAGATAAAATTCGCTATTACTACAAAGATATTGAAGAGAATTTAGACTCCTTAGCAGAGAAAAAAGCACTGCAAAAAGTGAAGCAAACAGACATTGTAAAGAACTATGGAGACTTGATAGAAAAGTACAATGGACTCGTTAATAAATATAATGACCAGTTGAAGGAGAAAAAGGAGTTAAAACAACAGGTGGACACTCTAAAAATTGAGAACCGGTCTTACCAAAATGAGAATCGGGAATTGAAAT
>NZ_JBIRYZ010000056.1:3509-4951 GCF_044390325.1 Streptomyces sp. NPDC018964 | reverse complement strand
CATGGGGTTGTTCGTGGTTTCAGAACCAACACAGTGGACGCGAGCAACTGAGGACAAGCCCTCGGCCTATTAGTACCGGTCAACTCCACACGTTACCGTGCTTCCATATCCGGCCTATCAACCCAGTCGTCTACTGGGAGCCTTACCCCATCAAGTGGGTGGGAGTCCTCATCTCGAAGCAGGCTTCCCGCTTAGATGCTTTCAGCGGTTATCCCTCCCGAACGTAGCCAACCAGCCATGCCCTTGGCAGAACAACTGGCACACCAGAGGTTCGTCCGTCCCGGTCCTCTCGTACTAGGGACAGCCCTTCTCAAGACTCCTACGCGCACAGCGGATAGGGACCGAACTGTCTCACGACGTTCTAAACCCAGCTCGCGTACCGCTTTAATGGGCGAACAGCCCAACCCTTGGGACCGACTCCAGCCCCAGGATGCGACGAGCCGACATCGAGGTGCCAAACCATCCCGTCGATATGGACTCTTGGGGAAGATCAGCCTGTTATCCCCGGGGTACCTTTTATCCGTTGAGCGACGGCGCTTCCACAAGCCACCGCCGGATCACTAGTCCCGACTTTCGTCCCTGCTCGACCCGTCGGTCTCACAGTCAAGCTCCCTTGTGCACTTACACTCAACACCTGATTGCCAACCAGGCTGAGGGAACCTTTGGGCGCCTCCGTTACCCTTTAGGAGGCAACCGCCCCAGTTAAACTACCCATCAGACACTGTCCCTGATCCGGATCACGGACCCAGGTTAGACATCCAGCACGACCAGACTGGTATTTCAACGACGACTCCCACCATACTGGCGTATGGCTTTCACAGTCTCCCAGCTATCCTACACAAGCCGAACCGAACACCAATATCAAACTGTAGTAAAGGTCCCGGGGTCTTTCCGTCCTGCTGCGCGAAACGAGCATCTTTACTCGTAGTGCAATTTCACCGGGCCTATGGTTGAGACAGTCGAGAAGTCGTTACGCCATTCGTGCAGGTCGGAACTTACCCGACAAGGAATTTCGCTACCTTAGGATGGTTATAGTTACCACCGCCGTTTACTGGCGCTTAAGTTCTCAGCTTCGCCACCCCGAAGAGTGACTAACCGGTCCCCTTAACGTTCCAGCACCGGGCAGGCGTCAGTCCGTATACATCGCCTTACGGCTTCGCACGGACCTGTGTTTTTAGTAAACAGTCGCTTCTCGCTGGTCTCTGCGGCCACCCCCAGCTCAGAGCGCGAAGCTCATCACCGGATGTGGCCCCCCTTCTCCCGAAGTTACGGGGGCATTTTGCCGAGTTCCTTAACCATAGTTCACCCGAACGCCTCGGTATTCTCTACCTGACCACCTGAGTCGGTTTAGGGTACGGGCCGCCATGAAACTCGCTAGAGGCTTTTCTCGACAGCATAGGATCATCCACTTCACCACAATCGGCTCGGCATCAGGTCTCAGC
>NZ_JBIRYZ010000056.1:1650-3411 GCF_044390325.1 Streptomyces sp. NPDC018964 | reverse complement strand
GCCTACACCCTTACCCCGGGACAACCACCGCCCGGGATGGACTACCTTCCTGCGTCACCCCATCACTCACCTACTAACCGCTTGGGCCGGCGGCTCCACCACTCCCCCTCACTCCGAAGAGATCAGGGGCGGCTTCACGGCCTTAGCATCACGATGCTCGATGTTTGACGCTTCACAGCGGGTACCGGAATATCAACCGGTTATCCATCGACTACGCCTGTCGGCCTCGCCTTAGGTCCCGACTTACCCTGGGCAGATCAGCTTGACCCAGGAACCCTTAGTCAATCGGCGCACACGTTTCTCACGTGTGAATCGCTACTCATGCCTGCATTCTCACTCGTGAACCGTCCACAACTGCCTTCCGGCGCTGCTTCACCCGGCACACGACGCTCCCCTACCCATCACAGCACCCGTTGGGGCTTATTACTGCAATGACACGACTTCGGCGGTACGCTTGAGCCCCGCTACATTGTCGGCGCGGAATCACTAGACCAGTGAGCTATTACGCACTCTTTCAAGGGTGGCTGCTTCTAAGCCAACCTCCTGGTTGTCTCTGCGACTCCACATCCTTTCCCACTTAGCGTACGCTTAGGGGCCTTAGTCGATGCTCTGGGCTGTTTCCCTCTCGACCATGGAGCTTATCCCCCACAGTCTCACTGCCGCGCTCTCACTTACCGGCATTCGGAGTTTGGCTAAGGTCAGTAACCCGGTAGGGCCCATCGCCTATCCAGTGCTCTACCTCCGGCAAGAAACACACGACGCTGCACCTAAATGCATTTCGGGGAGAACCAGCTATCACGGAGTTTGATTGGCCTTTCACCCCTAACCACAGGTCATCCCCCAGGTTTTCAACCCTGGTGGGTTCGGTCCTCCACGAAGTCTTACCTCCGCTTCAACCTGCCCATGGCTAGATCACTCCGCTTCGGGTCTTGAGCGTGCTACTACAGCGCCCTGTTCGGACTCGCTTTCGCTACGGCTACCCCACCCGGGTTAACCTCGCAACACACCGCAAACTCGCAGGCTCATTCTTCAAAAGGCACGCAGTCACGACGCAAGGACAAGTCCCTGCGCGACGCTCCCACGGCTTGTAGGCACACGGTTTCAGGTACTATTTCACTCCGCTCCCGCGGTACTTTTCACCATTCCCTCACGGTACTATCCGCTATCGGTCACCAGGGAATATTTAGGCTTAGCGGGTGGTCCCGCCAGATTCACACGGGATTTCTCGGGCCCCGTGCTACTTGGGTGTTTCTCAAACGAGCCGTACAGATTTCGACTACGGGGGTCTTACCCTCTACGCCGGGCCTTTCGCATGCCCTTCGCCTATCCATACGGTTTCTGACTCGCCGACCGGCCGGCAGACCGGTCAAGAGAAATCCCACAACCCCCACGACGCAACCCCTGCCGGGTCTCACACGTCGTAGGTTTGGCCTCATCCGGTTTCGCTCGCCACTACTCCCGGAATCACGGTTGTTTTCTCTTCCTGCGGGTACTGAGATGTTTCACTTCCCCGCGTTCCCTCCACTTGCCCTATGTGTTCAGGCAAGGGTGACAGCCCATGACGACTGCCGGGTTTCCCCATTCGGACACCCCCGGATCAAAGCCTGGTTGACGACTCCCCGGGGCCTATCGTGGCCTCCCACGTCCTTCATCGGTTCCTGGTGCCAAGGCATCCACCGTGCGCCCTTAAAAACTTGGCCACAGATGCTCGCGTCCACTGTGCAGTTCTCAAACAACGACCAACCACCCATCACCCCGAAC
>NZ_JBIRYZ010000055.1:0-6343 GCF_044390325.1 Streptomyces sp. NPDC018964 | reverse complement strand
TTCATGACGCTGACCCCACCGGCCTCGGACATGGCACGGTGGCAGCAGGACATGCTGCGGAAACGACTGACGGAACTGCAGCCGGGAAGCCCGGAGCACAGGCGGGTCGCGAAGGTACTGAACACCTGGACCCCTGAAAACGCCACACCCACCACAGAGGACCAGAAGACCGGACAGCCGCGGACGGCATCCTCCTGGCAGGACCCTGCCCGCACCGGGCTGCCCGCGCACCCTGCCACAGAGCAGCGCTCGGCATGGAAAGCGCCGGAACTACTGCCTCCCGCCTTCGGCGGCCGAACGGCCGACCACGTGCCGGCGCCCCCCTCAGGACACCGGCACGAAGTGATGACCAGCCCGTCGGTCCCCCTCCCCAGAACGGACAACCCGCCGACGGTGACGGAGACCAGGGAGGATTCCGGACACGGCGGGTCCGTCCGGGGCACGGCGACCGGTGAGCCGCAGCCCGTGTTGCGTCTGCGTGGTGGTGGTCCCGGTGGGTCGCAGTCGGAGCGCGACATCATCGACCACTGGATCGCGGAATCGGACCGGCTGGGAAGAAGTCGTTCCGGCAAACTCCAGGACATCGACCGTGCGGTGGAAGCGTGGGTGACCGGCGGCCGGGATCATCCGCTCGCCTTCGAGCAGAACAAGTGGGAGCTCCAGGCCATTGACCTGGCGATCGGGGCATGGCTGGCCGAACCTCATGGTTCGACCCGTACGGCAGCGGTCGAACGGCTTCAGCAGCGTGTACGCCAGGAACTGACCGCGTCCGACATGCTGTCGCGTTCCTTTCCCTATCTCGCCGTCCCGGGCTATCGCACAAGCCATGAGGAACGTCAGTCGTTCCGCAACGGATTCGCGGACTACCAGCTGCATCGGCGGCAGATGCCGTCCGGAAGCTATTTCAGAAGAATTCCGGAGGAGGACCTGGTGGCGCTCATCGCGTACACGGGCATTACGGAATTCTCCGCCGTCAACCAAGCCCTGCGTACGGGCGACCGGAGGGTACTGGCGGGCTATGCGCCACTGATCAAGAGCTCGATTTCCGGTTTGAACCAGCTTGCGCCGCACACCGGGACGGTCTACCGGGGCATCTCGCTCAACCCCGCCCAAACACAGGCGGCGCTCGCCCGCTACGCACCCGGCAGGGTGGTGCAGGAACCCGCCTTCGTCAGCACCAACGCCTTCGCCCCCCGCTTCTCCGGCAACATCCAGTTCGAAATCGAGTCCCGGAGCGGCCGATCGGTTCAGGCGATCTCCCGGCACAAGAATGTGGAGAACGAGGTTCTCTTCCCGCCGGGAACCAGTTTCCAGGTGCAGTCGGTGCAGGACCGGGGCGGCATATGGACCATCAGAATGACCGAGGTCGCCCCCGCGCAGGACTCACCGCCTGCCGCGGAACCCTCGTCCCTCGCCCGGCAGGGCGAGCCTCTCCCCTGGGTGGATGCGTCCGGGTGGCGGAAAATCGGTGAGAAGCTCGGGTCGAACGTCGGTGGAACCTACGAGGACGCCAGGGGACACCGCTTCTATCTCAAGCTTGCGCGGACACCGGACCACGCCCGCAACGAGGTCCTGGCCGCGGCGTTGTACAGGCTCGCGGGTGTGCAAGTCCCCGAGCTGCGACTGATCACACGCGAGGGAAAGTACGGGACGGCTTCGCGTTTCCTCGAGAACGCCCATCAAGATCTCGAGCGAAAACTCAAGGATAAATCATACCGAAAGGCTATATACGACGGATTCGCCGTCGACGCATGGCTTGCCAACTGGGATGTCGCAGGACGATATTATGACAATATCGTCAACGTGGGTGGAAATCCGGTGCGCATTGACACCGGAGGCGCACTGATGTATTCGGGCAAGGGGGACCTGAAGGGAAACCGTTTCGCTTCGCATGTCACCGAGTGGGACAACCTGCGCGACTACGCCACCAATCCGCAGACCTTCGATGTTTTCAAGGACATCACCGCGAAGGCGATGCAGGAATCCGCCCGCCGAGTGATCGCGATAACTCCACAGCAGATAGACGCCGCGATTGACAGCGTCGGCTTCAGCGATCGCACCACCGCGTACCTGAAGACGACGCTCAAGGCACGTCGGATCGACGTCGCACGCCTGGCGGGTCTCCCTCTGCCCGCGGAAACAGCCGGTCCCGCGGGGCGGACTCCGATCGCGGCCCCCGCGCCGTCGTCGGCGTTCACCAGCGCGCCCAGCCAGTACCGCGGCCCGCAAGCCCCCCTGACCGCTTCCCAGATGCTGGCGATGGTCAACAGGCGACCCGCTGAGCCGAGCACGGACCTCCCCGCGCTGACCCAGCAGTTCTCGCACGTCGGTCTGAGCCGTACGAACACCGGGATCGAATCCCCCCAGGCCTCCGGTTCCCGCCTCCCCGCGTACCCTCTGGTGGATCGCGCGCTCCTCGATCAGTGGCGGGGGAGATTCTCCGAGGAACGCGCGGCGTTGAGAAGCCTGCCCGACGGCCAGAACTGGCTCACCACAGCGGCGCACCTCGTGGCGCGCGATCATGTGGCTCCGCCGCCCCTGGGGAGCACGATGTCGGCGTCCGAGCAGGCGTACCAGGAGCTCTATTCCGGCATCGTCTTCGTCGTCGCCGCCCGGCTTCACCGGGACCGCGCCCAGCAGCATCCCCAGGAGCGGGCGCACGCACTCTCCCTGGACTTGGGAAGTACCTTCGGGAGCCTGCGTTCTCAAGCCGCCCCCACCGGTAGCACGCGGACCCAGCAGTGGAGCGAACCGGCACCGGGCATCGACTCGGGCGAGCTCATCGGTGACGGCAGAGGATTCGGTGCGGCCACCGGCTTCGCCGGTGTCGAGGACTCGTCGCGGGCGATGGAGGTCGCCCGCGAGCTGATCGACGTGCCCGCCGAGGTGGAGCGGCCACTCGCCGCTCGTGCCGAGGCAGCGCGTCTGATCGGACTGCTCCTGCACGACGACGTCGTCGCGGAGCGGGTGGCGGGCAGCGATGTCCGGGTGGTGATCGTTCCCCGTTCCCGGCACCTCGCCGACCTTCCTCCGTACGCCGGCACGCAAGGCGAGGACCGTCCGCCGGTGAGCGCCCGCGGTTGGACCGACCAGCAGCGGGCCGTGGTGGCGGTCAGTGAGGAGAACCTCCTCGGCCAGGAGGCCGCGGACGCCGACCGGACTCATCCGGAAGGCTATTCGTCGGTGTTGCACGAGGCCGCCCACCTGGTGTACGCGTTCGGACTGGAAGACGCCCGGCGGGCCCGGGTGGAGGAGGCGTTCAGCACGCGCAGGGGCGCGGCGACACCGCGGCAATGGGTCGACGGTCCGCTGCGGGACCTCCACGGCAACCCCAGCGCCAACCATTCCTCCTCCGACGCGGCCGAGTACTTCGCGCAGAGCACCGTGGCCTACTTCGGCGCGAACCACGGGCGCGACTCCATCACGCACCAACAGCGCAACAACGGCGCCGCGTGGCTGGCCGAGCACGATCCCGTGCTGAACTCACTCCTCCACGAACTCTACGGACCGCCGCCCGCCGAGCCTCTGCACGCCAACGCTCTGTCGGTCACCGCCGCGGACCAGAGCATGTGGGAGGCCTTCAACTGGCACACCACGAACACCGAGGGCTCGCAGGACTCGGCCCGGCAGGTGCCCGGCACAGCCGCCCACGCGCGGCAGCACTCCTCCGAGGAACCCGTCGGCAGTGGCGTGACGGAGACCGTCCCGTCCGTGGAGGGCACGGGCGCCGTCGGGTCGCGTGACACCTTGCGAGCACCGGAGCCGGAAACGGCACAGACCCCACAGCGGCCCGCGCGGACAGAGCAGGGCCGGCTGACACGGGAGGACAGCACAGGCCTATCCGGTCCGCACCAGCAGACCGCACCGGCCACCCCACTGGTCGCGTTCCTGGACGCACCCAACACGGACAAGTCACGATCGACACCACAGCCCGTCCCGGCCTCCCAGGCACCACGGCAATCGCTCCCGCACGAGCGCTCGGAACAGGTCCAGAAGTTCCCGGCAGACAACCGTTCTTCCCGGATGGCCGAGGCGGCCGGGCTGAGATCCGGCACCGGTGACACGACGGACGACACCCTCAACCTGGCCGAGACGGCCGAACCGGCTCCTGAAACATCCGACTTCGCCGCGCGGGCGCTCGGCTTTCGCGACGAGGACGGCGGTATACACCTGCACTACGACGGCACGGTGGTATCGGTGCCGCGGCATACGGCCGGCCCGGACACCGGGTTCGGTCAGCAGCAGGCCTTGTCGAGCGACGCGGTCGCCGCACACCTTCTCGCCGCGGCCACGCGGCATGTGGAGAAGAGCCGCCCCGAAGACTTCGACGCGCTTCTGGCACGTGCCCGTCGTCTGATGGACGGACGCCACCGGCCCCTTGCCCTGCGCAACGACTTGCCCGAGGACGAGCTGCGTCGGCAAGAGACTCTCCGGAACATACAGCTGATCGTCGCTCATCAGCTGTATCTGGATCGCGGAAGCGATGAGGAAGCACGGTCCCGTAACGCGCTCCTTGTCTCGGAGTGGTTCCGCAAACAGTTCCGGACCGAACATACCGAAGGTTTCCATGTGCCGGCCGGGGGACTGCTGTCCGATATCTTCAAGAGGGAGAAACGAGGACTTTCGAGCCACGGAACAGAAGCGGGGACGTCCCAAGCCGGAACGCTCACATATTCCCAGGATCTTTCGGGTACGCGTTTCACCTGGCTCGACGTCACGGATTGGAGAAGGGTCGGGGAGCAGCTGGGGTCGAATCCCGGAGGGACCTACCTCGATCAACACGGCAGGCAATTCTATGTCAAATTGTCACAGACCGGGGATCATGCCCGTAATGAGGTGCTGGCCGCTGAACTTTATAGGATCTCCGGTGTGGATGTACCGGCGCTGCAGCTCGTGACGCACAGGGGCAGACCCGGTATAGCATCACCTATTGTCGAGGGGGCCCGGAGCGACCTCCAGCAGCGATTGAAGAACGACTCGGACTACCGAAAGGCTGTCCAGAGCGGATTTGCCGTCGACGCGTGGCTCGCGAACTGGGACGTCGCAGGCGCGGCGTTCGACAACATTGTCAGCTCGCAGCACAATGCCCCTGTCCGCATCGATACCGGTGGAGCGCTCCTTTTCCGGGCCACCGGCGACCCCAAAGGGAACTCATTCGGCCCCCAGGCGGACGAGTGGGAAAGCCTGAGGGACAAGCGGATAAATCCTCAGTCTTCCTGGGTTTTCTCGGGCATGAGTTCCAGAAGGATGAAGGATTCTGCCGGGCGGGTTGTATCGGTGCGGCCTGAGCAGGTGGACGCCACGGTGGACGCGCTCGGGTTCAATCCGGCAACGAGCGGAAGATTGAAGGAGGTCCTCAGAGCACGCCGTCTCGACATCGCCACCCGTGCTGGAATCATAATTTCCGAGACGGAGGGCATGAGCAGAGCTCCGGAACAGATTCCCCCTGCCGAGACCGGATTTTACGGGAACCCGAGTTTTCAATCGAGCGCAGAAGACCGGGCGCGATTTTCCAGAACGTTCCGGCTGTATGATCGCTATGTGCCCAGGGTGCACGAACTGACGGCGTCCCATCGCTCCCTTCAAGGAATCCCACAGGAAGACCTGGTCGCGCTCCTCGGGTACACCGGGAACGCGTACTTCGATGTGGTCAACAAGGCACTCCGGGAGCAGGACAGCGAGCTGCTCGAGCGATACGACGCCCACATTCGTGGAGTAGTCTCCGGATTGAACAGGCTTCCCGTTCACAAGGGTCCGGTGACCCGTGCGATAGAGATCTACACCCCGTCGGAACTCAAACGAGTCGTAGCCCGGTACAAAGTCGGTACGACCATTGAGGAGAAATCCTTCGTCAGCACCGACGCGGTCAAGGTGACTCGCCCCGGAAATGTGATCTTCAATATCGAGTCCCTCACGGGGCGTCGCGTCGACATGTTGTCGGAGTACCAGGTAACCGAAACGGAAGTACTCTTTCCTCCTGGCACCCGATTCCATGTCACGAAAAACTCGCGAAAGGGCGCCGATTACCACATTTCCCTGGTGGAGGTCGCGTCCGTACACACGGCTCCTCACCCTTCTCACGCTCCCGGAACCAGCACCAGCACTTCGTTCCACCAGTCCGCCGCCCAGGCGCCGGCGAGGGAGCACGCTTTTACACCCTGGAACGGACCGGCCGTCACCACCCCGTCCGCGTCGCAGGCTCTGGCCATGCTCAATCGGACTGCCGCCGCTCCGCAGCAGCCGGTGCAGAACCTGGCCGAACACATGGCGCGCATGGGACTTCAAACGCCCAGTACGTCGGCTCCACAGGCTGCCGGTTCACACGTCCGGGCCTATCCACCGG
>NZ_JBIRYZ010000054.1:0-8239 GCF_044390325.1 Streptomyces sp. NPDC018964 | reverse complement strand
CCGCCACCACCGCCACCGAAGCCGCGCCCGCGCCCCCCCCCCCCGCCCCCCCCCCCCCCCGCCCCCCCCCCCGCCCCCCCGGCCCCCCCCCCCCCCCCCCCCCCGGGGGGGGGGGGGGGCCCGGGGCGCCCCCCCCCCCCCCCCCGCCCCCCGTGTGCACCGGACGTCTATGCGATGCGGCCGTTCGGGACGTCGCCGACGTGGCGTCAGGAAGTCGTCCCCGGGTTCCTGGAGTCGGCCCCGGCCGGGACCGCGGCCGGCTCCGGCGCAGGCGTCGGCTGTCGCGTCCCGAACCCCCGCTCGGGGGTGTTACCCAGGTCACGTACGGCATGTTCCCTGCGGTGTTACGCCTCCTGCATGCGGGACCGCCGGAACGGGCTTCGCGACGCCGGGAGGGAAGCGGCCGTGCGACGGCGGACGAAGGTGACCCCCGCGGCGGCCCCTCTGGTCGGGACACAGGCCGCTGCTGGTGCCGCGCAGGTGCCCCTTCCGTGAGCATCGCCCGGCGCCTCCTTGACTATCTGACATGCAGCGTGCAATATATTGCATATTAAATGTCTCGGTAGTTCGACTGAAGTGGCTTGGGCGTGGTGGACGTCATCGACACGCGGCGTTCCCCGGAAGGCCGGCGGAACACGCGGCCGAAGCCTGCCGTACGGCAGACCGGCACCTCCGCACGCCTGGAGAGGGGAGTCCGCTTCCGTCGCACCTCGACGGATCCCGTTGTCCCCTGCGGGCCGGCCGGCCCACCCGATCGTGACCGAAGGTCCCGCATCGTCCTCAGACACGACTACCAGGGTCGTCCGCCCGCCGGATCACCCGGAACCCGTCACCATGACCAACTCGTACAGCTCTCAGACCAGGATTTCGGGATTGATGTATGACACGGGGAAGTCCGGTCAACCGGATGAGCCCCTTCGATTCTCAGTGCTGGGTCCCGTGCGTGCGTGGCGCGGTAAGGAGTGCGTGGACCTCGGGCCGCCGCAGCAGCGAGCCGTACTCGCCGTGCTGCTTCTCGCCGAGGGCGTTCCTGTCTCGGGGCAGGAACTCATCGACAGGGCATGGGACGGGAGGGCACCGGGTTCGGCGATCAGCTCGGTCCGTTCCTACATCCACCGCTTGCGCAGCCTGGTGGGAGCATCCGTGATCCAGACCGTCGACAGCGGCTACCAGACGCGGCTGGGCGACGGCGATCTCGACCTCACCTCCTTCCGCAAGCTGACCGCCCTCGCCGAGCGGGCCGCCTCACGACGGGACCACCCGACTGTCGTCGCGGCACTGCGCGAGGCCCTCGGCCTGTGGAAGGGACCGGCGCTGGCCGGCATGCACGGGTGGTACGCGGATGCGCAGCGTGTCCGGCTGGAGGCGCTGCGCACGGCTGCCCAAGGAACCTACCTGGCGGCGGAACTCGACCTCGGCGCTCACGCGGAACTGGTCTCGCAGCTGACCGAGCTGGTGAACGGCGACCCGCTGAACGAGCGGTTCCGGGAGATGCTGATGGTGGCCCTGTACCGGTCGGGGCGCCAGGCCGCGGCTCTCGAGTCCTACCTGCAGGCACGCGACCTGTTGCAGGACGCACTCGGTGTCGATCCGAGCCCGGCCCTGCAGACGATGTACCAGCGCATTCTGCGGGCGGACCAGACCTTGCTCGTCGAGCGTGACCGGGCGCACGCCGGCACGTCACCTGCCGCACCCGTGAACCGTGATGAAGCCATTCGGCTGCCGTACGGCGCCCTGGCGGCTCCCGCTCAGCTGCCGGCCGACCTGGCCACCTTCGTCGGGCGCGAGGAGGCCATGAAGGAGGCATGGAGGCTCACCCCGGACATCGGTGCGGAACCGTCCGCGGCGATGCTCAGTGTGGTCACCGGAATGGCGGGCGTGGGCAAGACGGCTTTCGCGGTTCACTGGGCCCGCGCCGTTGCCGACCGATTCCCCGACGGCCAGCTCTATGTCAATCTTCGGGGATTCGACTCCTCCCACACACCGCTGACCGCGAAGCACGCCCTCCGCGCCTTGGTGGAAGCTCTCGGAGTTCCGTCCCACAGCGTTCCCGAGGACGTCGACGCGTTGGCGGCACGATTCCGTACCGTGCTGTCCGGCAGGCGCGTCCTTCTCCTGCTCGACAACGCCCGCGACGCGGCCCAGGTCAGGCCGCTGCTGCCCGGGATGCCCGGCTGCCTGACCATCGTGACGAGCCGCAACCAGCTGACGGGCCTGATCGCGTCGGACGCCGCCTGGCCGATCCGGCTGGACGTACTGTCGGCCGAAGAGGGACGGAACTTCCTCGCCCGTCGCATCGGCGAGGAACGGGTCGCAGCCGAACCCGAGGCCGTGGAGGTCATCATGGAGCAGTGCGGCCGGCTGCCCCTGGCCCTCTCGATCGCGGCGGCCAGAGCCGCGTTGCGCGCGACCTTTCCGCTGGCCAGTCTGGCGGAGGAACTGCGTGAGGGATGGGGAAGCCTCGACTCCTTCACCGACGCGGAGCCCGGCAGCACGACTGACGTACGGGCTGTCTTCTCCTGGTCCTACAAGGCGTTGACGCCCGCCACGGCCCGGCTGTTCAGGATGCTGTCCCTGCATCCGGGCCCCGACATCTCGCTGGCCGCCGCCGCAAGCCTCGCGGGCCTCACTCGGCCGCACACCCGGCAGCTGCTGGCGGAGCTGGTCCAGGCGTGCCTGGTCGAGGAAACCGCACCGGCCCGGTACGCCTCGCACGACCTCCTGAGGGCGTACGCCCGCGAACTCCTCACCGCCACCGACACCCCGAAGGACGAGGAGGCGGCCATGTGCCGGATGCTCGACTACTACTTGCACAGTGCCTTCGCCGCCGGACAGCACATGGCGCCGGATCGGTACACCATCCGGTTGCACGAGCCGACGGCGCAGGTGTTTCCCGAGTCCTTCGCGAACACGGAGGAGGCCATCGCATGGTTCACCTCCGAGCAGGCCGTCCTCATGGCACTCATCGCGCAGACCGAGGGGCGCCGCATCGACGAGTACGCCTGGCGACTGGCCTGGTCCATGGAGGATTTCCTGGACCGCAGGGGTCTGTCGAGCGAGTCGGAGGCCACTGAGCGGACCGTGATGAAGGCCGCTGCGCGACTGTGCGATCCCACCGCCCGCGCGTACGTCAGCCGGGGGCGGGCCCGATGACCGAGGACGCCGTGCCGAGCCGCCGGGCACCGGTGCCGTGCTCGACGCGCATGCGGTGAGGCCGGCCCGGCGAAGGCCGCGCCGACGGCGGTCGCCGCGGCCCGGTGGCGGTACCGAGCGAGGGTGAGCGGGAGAGGGTCCCGGCCCGGATGCTCGCCGCGACGGTCCGCGCCGTCTCCGCCCGGTCCACGGCTCGTGCGCCGGGTGGTCCGCCGGCCGCCGTACACGGCGCTGCCGGCGCGTCGGGTACGGCCCGGTGTCCGGCCGTGCTCCGAACGGTGCGGGACGACCCGACGGCACAGGTCCGTCGCGGCACGTCGGCGCGGTGGCGTTACGAAGTGGTCGTCCTCTTGATGAGGGACGCCAGGATCGCGTCGCGGACGCGGTCGGACAAGGACCAGTCCACGGTGCCGTTCAACTCGCTGATCATGGTGATGACGACGCCACTGCTCGCGGCCAGGATGGTTTTCGCCGCGTCGGCGGGCGGCAGGACGAGTTGGTCGGCAGCACCTTCCAGCACGTTGAACAGCATGAGCTCGACCTGCGAAACGACCCCGCACTTGTAACCGGGTTCGACGCGTGCGTAGAGGTGCGCGTAGAACGCGGGGTGCTCGACACCGAATCGGACATGTGTGTCCCAGGCCTGGGCGATCGCTTGGATCGGGTCGCTGCTGGGCGATGTCCGCCGTTCCTCGAGGAAGCGGTGGAAGCCGTGACTGACGACCTCGTCGAGCAGGCCCTGCTTACTGCCGAAATGGTGGTAGAGCGTCGGTGCCTGGACGCCTGCCGCCTGGGTGATCGCGCGTGTCGTCACGTCACCGCCCTGAGCCGCTTGCAGCAGGTCGGCACCGACGACGAGGAGCCTGTCCCTGGTGGATACGTTTTCGTCCATCCAAAGATTGTAACATCGATACAACTAGGTTCGGGGGGTCAGTTCTGCCCTCTCGACGGAGAGGCGTCCGTCTCCGTTCACCTCGCCGGATCTGCTGTGATCAACATTCGGTGCGGAGTCGTCGCCTGTTGTCCGGGCGTATTCGACGACCCCTTGATGTGGTGAGGGAGGGCTTTCCTGAAGGGGTGAACCTGCGAATGTTGCAGCGCTATAGCTTCCGTATTACTATAGCGACGTTACATCGGAACGGCCCCGAAGGCCGCTGATCGGTGAACCCGTCGTGACGGGCCGAAGGAGACAGGCATGCAGTACTACCAGGTGTTCATCAGCGCCGAGCAGACCTCGCAGGCGTTCCGGATCCTCGACGCGCTCATGGAGAAGCAGCTCGTACTGGGCGGTCCGGTCGTCGGCGGGCCGGCGAAGTTCCTGTGGAACTTCAAGGAGAGCGACGTCCCGGCGGGGCTGCGCGAGCACAAGTTGCTCACGCTCGAGCAGGACTACAACTACCTCATCACGTACACGCGGGAGGACCTCAAGGACGAGCTCGTCGAGGTCGCCGAGTCGGCGTCGCTGGAAGAGGTCTGCATGATCTCGATGCTCCCGATGGAGGTCAACAGGTCGCTCCGTGACCTTCTCGACGCCACTTTCGAGGGGCGCGACGGCGGGGGCCGGCCGGAGCCGGTCGACGCTGTGGCGGCGCTGACGTTCGTGCCGAAGGCGGAGGTCCCTTCCCGCACGAAGAGTTCGACGGGCCCTGTGGGAACCCGCCGCTGAGCGGGGCACGGAGGGTGGCCGCCGGTGAGTCCCCGGTGTCGCGTCCCCGCCCGGGAGGCGGGGACACGACACCGGGGACGGCGGGCCCGAGGCCGGCCGGCCGATGTGGTGGCGGGCTCCTGCGCGCGGGACCGGTGGGCGACCCGCCGTACGTACGTCACCGGGAGAAGTCCGCGGGGGTGAGCGGACACGGCCCGAAGGGGGAGTCTCGCGGTGCTCGACCCCATCGAGTGGCATGTAATATATTGCATGCTACATTATCGATGCTGCAGTCCGAAGCGGCCGAGAGCGCCTGCTGCCCACATGTCGGACGAGTGCTCGCCGCCCCGGTGCCGCCGGACCGGCGCACGGCTGCCCGGAAATCTCCGCAGCCGCCGGGAAGCCACTGTCCGGCCGGTGAAAGGCCGTCGCCAGACCCTTGCGTGACCTTCCCACCCCGACGCGACAAAGGATCCCCTCATGTCAGCCGAAGTGTTTCCGCTCGATCACACAGGTCGTTCCCTCCATGAAGACATCGCCGAACTCCAGTCGCTCGGCCCCGCGGTCCGGGTCGAGTTGCCGGGCGGCATCGTCGCCTGGTCGGTGACGAGGCATGAGAGGTTGAAGCAGCTTTCCGACGACGGACGGCTGTCGCGGGACGCGCAGCGGCACTGGCCCGGACTCCCGGACGTTCCCGACGGCTGGCCACTCGCTCCTTTCCTCATCTCGCCCACCGTTCTCAACGCCTACGGGTCGGACCGCCATCGACTGCGGGAGATCATGGAAGGGGCGTTCACCCCCGAACGCCTGGAAGCGCTGAGGGAAAATCTCGGGAAACGGGTTCCGCTGCTCCTCGGCTCCCTCGGGACTTCCGGCTCCCTCGTCGACATACGCGCGGAGTACGCGCAGGTCATCGCCTGCGAAACCCTGTGTGATCTTTTCGGTGTCCCGGAAGCGGAATGGTCCGAGGCCACGGAAGCCATGCGGAACCTCCTCAGCCCCGCCGAGGACGCCGACCAGGCGAACGCGCAGCTCGAGTCCGCGATGGGATACCTCGCAGCGCTGCTTGCGGGGAAGAAGGACCTCCCCGGGGAGGACATGGCGACCACGCTGGCTCAGGCCGGGATGACGGATGAGGAGCGCGTGCTGGCTCTGGCCGTCACCATTGCCGGCGGTGTTCCGGCGACCACCGAACTCATCACGAACGCCGCGTACAACATGCTCCGGCATCCGGAACAACTGGCCGCCGTGAGGAGTGGCGAGGCGACATGGACGGCGGTCGTCGAGGAGACGCTGCGCCGCGATGCCCCCGTGCAGCACATGCCTCTCAGGTACGCCGTCGAGGACATCGATCTCGGCGAGGGCACGGTGATTCGCCAGGGCGACCCCGTCCTCATGGGGTTCGGGGCGGGAGGACGCGATCCGGAGGTCCACGGGGACACGGCAGATGTCTTCGACGTGCGCCGCGTGAACAAGGAACACGTGGCATTCGGCCATGGAGTGCACTACTGCATCGGCGCACCCCTGGGACGCGTCGAAGCCTCAGTGGCTCTGCAGGCTCTTTTCACCTACTTCCCGCACATGGAACTGGCTGAACCGGACGAGGAGCCGCAGCCTCTGCCCACATTCGTCTTCAACGGGAAGGCCGGACTGCCGGTTCATCTCTGAGGGCCGCGCCGGAAACGGCGCGGCGTCGGAGGACGGTGCCGGGCCGGGACGAAAGCCCCCGGTCCGGCGGCCCCGGCCGATGACCGCGCCGCTCGCCCGTCGTTCGCCCGACGGCGAACGAGCCGGCCTCGCCGGAGGGAACTCACCGCAACCCGCGCCGCTCGCGCAGGTTCGCGGCCTCAGGCCGCAGGCGTGATCAGCCGGTCGGCGTCCCGCGGCGGTTCATCGTCGCGGGACGCTGTGCCGCAGCTCCGGAGAGCGCCGTGGAACCGGGGGCAACGCGTTCCAATAGCTCGTCAGCGCGGCAGCGGTGGAGGCGGGCTGTTGCAGGTTGGGGGAGTGTTGAGCATCGGCCACCACGGTGTGACGCGCGTTCAGCCGGTGCGCCATGTCCCTGAGGTCGGCTGTCTCCCAGGTGTCGTCGGCGTCCCCGTGGATGACGTGCTTCGGCAGCGGAACAGCCAGCAGGTCCGTCGTGCGATCAGGTTCGGACAGCAACTGGGCTCCTGCCACACGGAGCTGGGTGGGGTTCGTGCGCAGCCATCGCCGACGCAGATACTCCGCGTCCTCCCGAGCCGCCGGACGAAGCTTCTGCATGGTGTCCCACACCTCCTGCATCGTCATCGACTCCAGGGCGCCGAGAAGAAGCTCGAGCTGCAGCCGGCGTGCCTGCCCGACGCGTCCAGGCCCTGACGACAACAGGGTCAGCGAGAGGAAGGGGCGGTGATCCGCCAGCGCAGCGGCACGGGCGACGTGCCCGCCCATCGAGTGGCCGAGCAGATGTACCTCCGTGCCGAGCGCCTCGGCCTGTGCGATCACGTCCTCGGCCAGGGCCTCCTGCCGGTAAGCGTCCTCGGACGCCGGTCCGGTGGTCCCGTCCTGGCCGCGGCCGTCCACGGCGACGACCCGGTAGCGCTCCCGCAGAAAGGGCGCCAGCAAGGGGATGAACTCGTCCTTGCTGCCGGTGTAGCCGGGCAGCAGAAGCACGGTGGCACGCGCCGTCGAGGCGGATCCGCCTTCCAGAACGGAGAACTCCCCGCGCCGGGTACGGAGAGTGGCCCGGTGGATTCCTTCAGGAAGGGGGTGGAACGTCGCAGACAAGAGGGATTCCTCGGTATCGCTCGGTGAACGCACAGACCTTACCCTCCGTCGGGCGGCCGCGACTCTCACCGGACCCCCTCCGCGCGTACGGGCCGGGCACCCGCCGCTGCCCGTACGCGCGCACCCGGCATCGACGACCACAACGCGGTCGTCGACACCCGGCGGTTGCCGGAGGCTTCACCGCCGAGCACGGCATCCGCCGGAATGTCCTCCCGGAGCGGACGGCCCCGCGGACGGCCCGCCCGGGGACTCCGCTTCCTCGCACCCCGGCCGGCGCGGGCCGCTGTCCCCCACGCGCGGTCAGCCGGTGATGTCCCGGGCCGCCTTGTCGATGATGTCGGAGACGGCGCGGGGCTGGGAGACGGTGACGGCGTGGGAGGCGTCGATCTCGGTGATGCGGGAGTGGGCGCGCCGGGACATGAAGCGCATGGAGTCCGCGGGTATCGCGAGGTCCTGGGTGGTGATGAGGCTCCAGGAGGGGATGGTCTTCCAGGCGGCCTTGGTGGCGGTGTCGTCGAGGGCCGCGGAGGTGATGGGCCGCTGCGTGGCCGCCATCAGATCAGTGACATCACCGGGGACGTCGGCGGCGAAGACGGAGCGGAACTTGTCCTGCTGGATGTACAGGTCGGAGGCGGTGCCGCCGCCGGGCCGGGGGACGGGCACGGTGTGGAG
>NZ_JBIRYZ010000053.1:0-8926 GCF_044390325.1 Streptomyces sp. NPDC018964 | reverse complement strand
GTGCCGGTGGGGTCGTTGCCGTCGGTGGCGGACGATCCGGTGGTGATCGTGGGGATGGCGTGCCGTTATCCGGGTGGGGTGTCCTCGCCGGAGGACCTGTGGCGGCTGGTCTCCGACGGCGTCGACGCCGTGTCGGACTTCCCGACTGATCGTGGTTGGGATGTCGACTCGTTGTACAACCCGGACCGGAATGTGCCCGGGACGTCGTACACGCGCTCGGGTGGTTTCCTGAATGAGGCTGGGGACTTCGACCCCGAGTTCTTCGGGATGAGTCCGCGGGAGGCGGTGGCGACGGACGCGCAGCAGCGTCTGCTGCTGGAGACGACGTGGGAGGCGATCGAGCGGGCCGGGATGGATCCGGTGTCGCTGCGGGGCAGCCGGACCGGCGTCTTCGCCGGCGTCATGTATCACGACTACGTCAACCTCCTGAACGGTCCCGAGTTCGAGGGCTACCAGGGGAGCGGCAGCGCGGGCAGCATCGCGTCGGGGCGTGTGGCGTACACGTTCGGGTTCGAGGGTCCGGCGGTGACGGTGGACACGGCGTGTTCGTCGTCGTTGGTGGCGTTGCACTGGGCGGCGCAGGCGCTGCGGTCGGGTGAGTGCTCGCTGGCGGTGGCCGGTGGTGTGACGGTGATGTCGACGCCGATGACGTTCGTGGAGTTCTCGCGTCAGGGTGGGTTGTCGGCGGACGGCCGGTGTCGTTCGTTCGCGGATGCGGCCGACGGGGTCGGCTGGTCCGAGGGTGTGGGTGTGCTGGTGCTGGAGCGGTTGTCGGATGCGCGGCGCCAGGGGCATCGGGTGTTGGCGGTGGTGCGGGGCAGTGCGGTCAACCAGGACGGTGCGTCCAATGGGTTGACGGCACCGAACGGTCCGTCGCAGCAGCGGGTGATCCGGCAGGCGCTGGCCAGTGGCGGGCTGTCGGCCGGCGACGTGGACGTCGTGGAGGCACACGGTACGGGTACGACGTTGGGTGATCCGATCGAGGCGCAGGCGCTGCTGGCCACCTATGGCCAGGAGCGTCCGGCCGACCGGCCGTTGCGGCTGGGGTCGATCAAGTCGAACCTGGGTCACACGCAGGCGGCCGCGGGTGTGGCCGGTGTGATCAAGATGGTGATGGCGATGCGGCACGGTGTGCTGCCGCGCACGCTGCATGTGGATGCGCCGTCGTCGCATGTCGACTGGTCGGCGGGTGCGGTGGAGCTGCTGACCGAACCGGTGGAATGGGCGGACGGGGGGCGTCCGCGGCGGGCGGGTGTGTCCTCGTTCGGCATCAGCGGCACCAACGCCCACGTCATCCTCGAACAGCCCGACCAGGAAATGGAGTTGCAGCCGCAGACAGCACAAGAACCGGAGACTGTGCCTGGTGTGGTGCCGTGGATTCTCTCCGGTAAGAGTGAGGCCGCGCTGCGTGCGCAGGCCGAGCGGTTGCGGGAGTTCGTGGCGGGTGCTGGGATCCGTGGCGTGGACCTCGGGTTCTCGCTGGCGATGCATCGGTCCGTGTTCGAGCACCGGGCTGTGGTGCTGGCGCAGGACAAGGCCGCTGCCCTGGAGGCGTTCGCGGCGGGTCTTCCGGACGCGGGTGTCGTGGAGGGCCTGGCTGATGGAGGCCGTACGGCGTTCCTGTTCTCGGGGCAGGGTTCGCAGCGCCTCGGCATGGGACGTGAACTGTACGGTCGTTTCCCGGTGTTCGCGGAGGCGTTCGACGCGGTGTGCGCGGGCCTGGACGAACACCTGGACCGGCTGCTGCGCGACGTGGTCTGGGGCGACGACGTCGAGGCGCTGAACGCGACCGCCTACGCCCAGGCCGGGCTGTTCGCCCTGGAAGTGGCGCTGTACCGGCTGCTCGACGCCTGGGGCGTGCGCCCCGACTATGTCGCCGGACATTCGATCGGGGAGATCGCGGCCGCGCATGTGGCGGGTGTGTTCTCGCTGGCCGACGCGTGTGCGCTGGTGGCCGCTCGCGGCCGGCTGATGCAGGCGCTGCCCGCCGGTGGTGCGATGGTCGCGGTGGAGGCGACGGAGGCCGAGGTCCTGCCGCACCTGACCGGCGAGGTGTCGGTCGCGGCCGTCAACGGCCCCTCCTCCCTGGTGATTTCGGGTGTGGAGGCGGCGGTCGAGGCCGTCGCCGGGGTCTTCCGCGAACAGGGGCGTCGTACGTCCCGGCTGCGGGTGTCGCACGCCTTCCACTCGCCGTTGATGGAGCCGATGCTGGAGGAGTTCCGCGCGGTCGCCGAGGGGTTGTCCTACGCCGAGCCGCTGCTGCCCGTCGTCTCCAATGTGACCGGCCGCATTGCCGCGTCCGGTGAACTCACCACGCCCGCCTACTGGGTGACCCATGTCCGTGAGGCCGTGCGTTTCGCCGAGGGTGTCCGTGCGCTGGCCGGTGAGGGTGTCACGCGGTTCGTGGAGCTGGGCCCGGACGGTGTGCTGAGCGGCATGGCCCGCGAGAGCGCCGGTGACGAGGCACACCTGATCCCGCTGCTGCGCAAGGACCGCGACGAGGAGTCGGCGGCACTGGCCGGGCTCGCCCGGCTGCACGTGGCCGGGGCCCGGGTGGACTGGGCCGCGTACTTCACCGGCACCGGCGCACGCACCGTCGACCTGCCCACCTACGCCTTCCAGCGCCGGCGCTACTGGCCCGTCGGTGCGCTGACCCGGGCCGGGGACGTGCGGTTCGCCGGACTCGGAGCGGCCGAACACCCACTGCTGGGCGCCGCCGTCGAACTGGCCGGTACCGAGGGATCGGACGGGGTGGTGTTCACGGGCCGGCTGTCGGTGCAGTCCCACCCGTGGCTGGCCGACCATGCGGTACAAGGCTCGGTGCTGGTGCCGGGCACGGCCCTGCTGGAGCTGGCGATCCGCGCGGCCGACGAGGTCGGCTGCGACACGGTCGAGGAACTGACCCTCTCCGCGCCACTGGTGCTGCCCGACCACGGTGGTACCCGCATCCAGGTGCGGATCGGCACGCCCGACGCCGACGGCCGGTGCGCCCTGGGCATACATGCCCGGGGTGAGGACGACGTCCAGGCCCCATGGGCCGTCCATGCCACCGGAATCCTGGCCCCCGCGGCTTCCCCGGCTTCCGTGAGCGAGGTACGGTCCGACTTCGACGCATCCGTGTGGCCCCCGAAGGACGCCCGCTCTGTCGATGTGACGGACTGCTACGAGCACCTGGCCGACGCCGGGTTCCTCTACGGTCCCGCGTTCCGCGGCCTTCGTGCCGCATGGCGCCGGGGCGACGAGCTGTTCGCCGAGGTCGCCCTCGACGAAGCGACGGACTGCAGTGCCTACGGTCTCCACCCGGCCCTGTTCGACGCCGCCCTGCACGCCTTCGCGCTCGACGACGACGGCCGCGGCGGAGTGCCGTTCTCCTGGACCGGAGTGACACTGCACGCCTCCGGCGCCTCGGCCCTGCGGGTCCGGCTGATCCGGGACGCCGACGGCACCATGGCCCTGGAGCTGGCCGACCCGACAGGCGCTCCCGTCGCCTCGGTGGAATCCCTGGCCGTCCGGCCCCTGGCGGCCGGACAACTGAGCGCCGTGACCCATGACTCCCTCTACCAGGTGGACTGGATGCCGGCGCGGGGCACGCGGGCCGCCGAAGTGTCCTCCGAACCGGTCACGGTCTCGGGGGTGGCCGAACTCGAGGCGCTGGTGCAGGACGAGGTACCGGCAACGGTGCTGGCCACCGTGCCCGGTACCGCGGACGGTGTCGTCGGATCCGTGCACGAAGTGGCCGTATGGGCGCTGGAGCTGGTGCGGTCGTGGCTGGCGAACGAGCGGTGTGCGCAGTCGCGTCTGGTGTTCGTGACGCGCGGTGCCACGGAGGGCGGTGACCTGCCGGGTGCCGCAGTGTGGGGTCTGGTGAGGTCGGCTGTCTCGGAGCACCCGGACCGGTTCGGTCTGCTGGACGTCGAACCGGACGCCGGGCTCACCGCTGAGTTGCTGGGGGCCGCCCTGGCGGTGGGTGAGGCAGAGGCCGAGGTCGCGGTGCGTGGGGGTGAGGTGTTGGTGCCTCGTCTGGCGCGTGTGGCCTCCGGGTCCGGTGTGGATGCTGTCGGCTGGGATGTGGCCGGGGGCACGGTTTTGGTGACGGGTGGTACGGGTGGTCTGGGTCGTGTGGTGGCCCGGCATCTGGTGGTCGAGCATGGTGTGCGGGATCTGCTGCTGGTGAGCCGTCGTGGTGCGGTCGCCGAGGGTGTGGAGGATCTGGTCGCCGAGTTGTCCGGGCTGGGTGCGCGGGTGTCGGTGGAGGCCTGTGACGTGGCCGACGCGGACGCGGTGGCCGCTCTGGTGGGCCGGTATCCGGTGCGGGCGGTGGTGCACGCGGCGGGTGTGCTGGACGACGGTATGGTGGAGTCGCTCACGGACGAGCGGCTCGCGCGGGTGCTGCGTCCGAAGGTGGACGCGGCCTGGCACCTGCACGAGGCGACCAAGGACCTCGACCTCACCGCCTTCGTGGTGTTCTCGTCGGTGGCGGGGACGTTCGGCAGTGCGGGGCAGTCGGCGTATGCGGCCGGTAACGCGTTCCTGGATGCCCTGGTGCGGCGGCGTCGTGCGCTGGGGCTGCCGGCGGTGTCGCTGGTGTGGGGTCCGTGGGCGCAGGACGCGGGCATGACCCGGACACTGTCGGAGACCGACCGCCGCCGCATCACCCGCTCCGGCCTTCCCCCGGTGACGGTGGAGCAGGGCGTCGCCCTGTTCGACGCCGCGATGGCCACCGACGCGGCGGTCGTCCTCCCTGTGCGCCTCGACTTCCCGGCGCTCCGCGCGCAGGGAGAGATTCCGCCGCTGCTCAGCGGGCTGATCCGGACGTCCACCCGCCGCGCGGCGGCCACGGGGTCCGCCGAGACCACCGGACTGGCCGAACGGCTGACCGCGCTCGGCGAGACCGAGCGCCGCGAGATGATGCTGGACCTGGTGCGCGGACACATCGCCCTCGTCCTCGGTCACTCGGGCGCACAGACGGTCAACCCCGACCGGGCCTTCAAGGACCTGGGCTTCGACTCGCTGACGGCCGTGGAGCTGCGGAACCGGCTGGGCAAGGCGACCGGACTGCGCCTGCCCGCCACCGTCGTCTTCGACTACCCGACCGCGGAACTCCTGGCCGACCACCTGCTCGACACCGTGCTCGGAACCGTCCGTGACGTGGCTGTGCCGGTGGGGTCGTTGCCGTCGGTGGCGGACGATCCGGTGGTGATCGTGGGGATGGCGTGCCGTTATCCGGGTGGGGTGTCCTCGCCGGAGGATCTGTGGCGGCTGGTCTCCGACGGCGTCGACGCCGTGTCGGACTTCCCGACTGATCGTGGTTGGGATGTCGACTCGTTGTACAACCCGGACCGGAATGTGCCCGGGACGTCGTACACGCGCTCGGGTGGTTTCCTGCACGATGCCGGGGACTTCGATCCCGAGTTCTTCGGGATGAGTCCGCGGGAGGCGGTGGCGACGGACGCGCAGCAGCGTCTGCTGCTGGAGACGACGTGGGAGGCGATCGAGCGGGCCGGGATGGACCCGGTGTCGCTGCGGGGCAGCCGCACCGGCGTCTTCGCCGGCGTCATGTACAACGACTACGGAAGCATCCTCACCGACGAGCAGTACGAGGGCTACCGCGGCAACGGCAGTGCGGGCAGCATCGCTTCCGGCCGTGTGGCGTACACGTTCGGGTTCGAGGGTCCGGCGGTGACGGTGGACACGGCGTGTTCGTCGTCGTTGGTGGCGTTGCACTGGGCGGCGCAGGCGCTGCGGTCGGGCGAGTGCTCACTCGCCGTGGCCGGAGGCGTCACCGTCATGGCCACGCCCACCGCCTTCGTCGAGTTCTCCCGGCAGGGAGCTCTCTCCGCCGACGGACGCTGCAAGGCCTTCTCCGACACCGCCGACGGAGCCGGCTGGTCCGAAGGCGCTGGTGTGCTGGTGCTGGAGCGGTTGTCGGATGCGCGGCGTCATGGGCATCGGGTGTTGGCGGTGGTGCGGGGCAGTGCGGTCAACCAGGACGGTGCGTCGAACGGGTTGACGGCACCGAACGGTCCGTCGCAGCAGCGGGTGATCCGGCAGGCGTTGGCCAGTGGCGGGCTGTCGGCCGGCGACGTGGACGTCGTGGAAGCACACGGTACGGGTACGACGTTGGGTGATCCGATCGAGGCGCAGGCGCTGCTGGCCACCTATGGCCAGGACCGTCCAGGGGACCGGCCGTTGCGGCTGGGGTCGATCAAGTCGAACCTGGGTCACACGCAGGCGGCCGCGGGTGTGGCCGGTGTGATCAAGATGGTGATGGCGATGCGGCACGGTGTGCTGCCGCGCACGTTGCATGTGGATGCGCCGTCGTCGCATGTGGACTGGTCGGCGGGTGCGGTGGAGCTGCTGACCGAGCCGGTGGAATGGGCGGACGAGGGGCGTCCGCGCCGGGCGGGTGTGTCCTCGTTCGGCATCAGCGGCACCAACGCCCACGTCATCCTCGAACAGCCCGAATTCGTGGGTGAAAGTGTCTCGGCGGCAATCGACGCCGACGACACCGAAACGGCCGTTCTGGTGCCGTGGGTCCTCTCCGGTAAGAGTGAGGCCGCGCTGCGTGCGCAGGCCGAGCGGTTGCGGGAGTTCGTGGCGGGTGCTGGGATCCGTGGCGTGGACCTCGGGTTCTCGCTGGCGATGCATCGGTCCGTGTTCGAGCACCGGGCTGTGGTGCTGGCGCAGGACAAGGCCGCTGCCCTGGAGGCGTTCGCGGCGGGTCTTCCGGACGCGGGTGTCGTGGAGGGCCTGGCTGATGGAGGCCGTACGGCGTTCCTGTTCTCGGGGCAGGGTTCGCAGCGCCTCGGCATGGGACGTGAACTGTACGGTCGTTTCCCGGTGTTCGCGGAGGCGTTCGACGCGGTGTGCGCGGGCCTGGACGAGCACCTGGAGCAGCCGCTGCGTGACGTGGTCTGGGGCGACGACGAGGAGGCGCTGAACGGAACCGCCTACGCCCAGGCCGGGCTGTTCGCCCTGGAAGTGGCGCTGTACCGTCTGCTCGACGCCTGGGGCGTACGCCCCGACTACGTCGCCGGACACTCGATCGGCGAGATCGCGGCCGCGCATGTGGCGGGTGTGTTCTCGCTGGCCGACGCGTGTGCGCTGGTGGCCGCTCGCGGCCGGCTGATGCAGGCGCTGCCCGCCGGTGGTGCGATGGTCGCGGTGGAGGCGACGGAGGCCGAGGTGCTGCCGCACCTGACGGGCGAGGTGTCGGTCGCGGCCGTCAACGGGCCCTCCTCGGTGGTGGTTTCGGGTGCGGAGGCCGCGGTGGAGGCGGTGGCGGAGGTGTTCCGCGGGCTGGGGCGTCGTACGTCCCGGCTGCGGGTGTCGCACGCCTTCCACTCGCCGTTGATGGAGCCGATGCTGGAGGAGTTCCGCGCGGTCGCCGAGGGGTTGTCCTACGCCGAGCCGCTGCTGCCCGTCGTCTCCAATGTGACCGGCCGCATTGCCGCGTCCGGTGAACTCACCACGCCCGCCTACTGGGTGACCCATGTCCGTGAGGCCGTGCGTTTCGCGGACGGTGTCCGTGCGTTGGCCGGTGAGGGTGTCACGCGGTTCGTGGAGCTGGGCCCGGACGGGGTGCTGAGCGGCATGGCCCGCGAGAGCGCCGGTGACGAGGCACACCTGATCCCGCTGCTGCGCAAGGACCGCGACGAGGAGTCGGCGGCACTGGCCGGGCTCGCCCGGCTGCACGTGGCCGGGGCCCGGGTGGACTGGGCCGCGTACTTCACCGGCACCGGCGCACGCACCGTCGACCTGCCCACCTACGCCTTCCAGCGCCGGCGCTACTGGCCGGAGAACAGCACGACCACCGCAGCGGCCGACGCCCGCGCCGCCGGTCTGGACGCGTCCGATCACCCGTTGCTGGGTGCGGTGGTGGCGCTGCCGGACTCCGGTGGTGTCGTACTGACGGGCAGGCTGTCGGTGGAGGCGCAGCCGTGGCTGGCCGATCACGTGGTCCTGGGCCGCACCCTGCTGCCCGGCACGGGATTGGTGGAACTCGCCTTGACGGCGGGCGAGGCCGTGGGCTGCGCCACCCTGGACGAACTGACGTTGACCGCACCGATGGTGCTGCCCGAGCAGGGCGCTGTTCAGGTTCGTGTCGTGGTGGGGCCGAAGGACGCCGCCCACCGCACGCTTGCCGTCTACTCCCGTCCGGAAGGCGCCGAGGACGCCCCGTGGACCATCCATGCTTCCGGGTTCCTGGTGGAGGGTGTGGTGCCGGCGGAGTTCGAGTTGGCGCAGTGGCCTCCGGTGGGTGCGGAGGTGGTGCCGGTGGAGGGTGCGTACGAGGTCTTCCGTGAGCGTGGTTACGGTTACGGTCCGGTGTTCCGGGGGCTGCGTGCGGCGTGGCGTCGGGGTGAGGAGTTGTTCGCGGAGGTCGCTCTGCCGCAGGAGTCGGTGGGGGAGGCCGGTGGGTTCGGTCTGCATCCGGCGTTGCTGGACGCGTCGATGCACGCGGCGATCCTGAACGACGGTGAGGGCGAGACGGTGATTCCGTTCGCCTGGAACGGTGTGCGTCTGCACGCGGTCGGCGCCTCCGCCGTCCGCATCCGCATCGGCAAGCTGGACGGCCGTGCCGTCACCCTGTCCGTGGCCGACGTGACCGGTGCGCCTGTGATGTCGGTCGACTCCATGGCGAGTCGGCCGGTCTCGGCCGACCAGTTGGGTGCGGCGTCCGGTGACGCGGGTGCGCTGTACGGCATCGAGTGGGTGCCGGGTGTCGTGGATGCGCCTGCTGTGGCGTGGGCGTCGTGGGAGGAGCTGCCGGCGGACGGGGATGTTCCGGGCACGGTGGTCCTGGACTGCGGTGCCAGTGCTTCTTCGCTTGCCGGTGTGGATGTGCCGGTGGGTGTGCGGTCGGTGGTGCACCGGGTGCTGGGTGTGGTGCGGGAGTGGCTGGCCGGTGAGCGGTTCGCGGGTT
>NZ_JBIRYZ010000052.1:0-9757 GCF_044390325.1 Streptomyces sp. NPDC018964 | reverse complement strand
TAGACAGCACGCCCCGGCTTCTTGTGACAAGCCCGTTCCCTGGGTCCTGCCGCACCGTGCGGCGCGGTGGTGGAAAAAGGAGCCGGAGTTCTGTCACACGGAGCTTGGTCACCCGGTCTCAGTGGCGTAGGCCGAACCGAGCAGTGGAGGAAATGATGAAGGTAGCGGTCATGGGCGGCACGGGGATGATCGGTTCCCAGGTCGTCAAGGATCTGCGGGAGGCCGGACACGAGGCCGTGGGGTACTCCCGTTCCTCGGGCATCGACCTCACCACGGGCCGGGGCGTGGCCGAAGCCGTCGCCGGCGCCGACGTCGTGGTCGATGTGACCAACTCACCCACCTTCGACGCGGCCTCCGTCGACTTCTTCCGCTCCTCGGCCACCCACCTGGTCGAGGAGAGCGCGAAGGCGGGGGTCGGCCACCTCGTCCTGCTCTCCATCGTCGGGGTCGACCTGGTTCCCGCCATGGACTACTACAAGGCGAAGGTGGTGCAGGAAGAGATCGTGAAGTCGGGTTCCGTGCCGTACTCGATCGTCCGGGCGACCCAGTTCATGGAGTTCATGCGGTTCCTCGTCTCCACGGCGGCCGAGGAGACGCCCGTGCGCATGCCGTCGACCCCGGTGCAGCCGATCACCGCCCGGGAGGTCGCCGCGGTCGTCGGGGAGATCGCGGTGGGTTCTCCGCTCCAGGGCACCATCGACCTCGCGGGTCCCGAGGTGTTCCCCTTCGACGAGCTCGGCCGGATCACGCTGGCGGCCGGGAACGACGACCGGGAGGTCGTGACCGACGACAGCGCCGGCATGCTCGCGGTCGTTCCGGGCGACGCGCTGACGGCCAAGGAAGGGGCCCGTCTCGCCACCACGCGCTACCGGGACTGGCTCTCCTGAGGGGCGGTGCTCGCGGCGGCGCCGCGCAGGGCCGTGCCGGCTCCCGGGCGGCGGGCGCACTCGCCCCCGCCGCGGGCCGGTGCTCTCCTTCCGTCCGGCCGGGCGGTCAGGTGGCCACCTCACGCAGCACGGTCAGCCTGTCCACCACGGCGGCGGACGAGGCGAAGACCTCACGCGGCAGCGGACCGCGCCCCGCGAGACTGTCGAGCACCTCGCCCGCCGGCCCGGACAGTTCCGCACCGTTCGGCGGTGACACGGTGGTCACCCGGATGCTGTCATCCACGTGTGTGATCTCGTAGACACCGTCCGGACTCCCCTCCAGCGCCACGGTCGTGTGGACGTACCGGCCCTCCCAGCCTCCGGGAGCCGCCGCCGCGAGCAGCCCGTACATGAGGGCGACCCTGAACTCGCCCTCCGGGCAGGAGGGTTCGCGGCCCATGGCCAGGAGGATGTCCCTCTCGTGCATCCAGGCGTCCCACAGGGTGTGCGCGGAGGCCACCGACCAGTGCACCTGCCGGCGGAGCTGCCCGGCCACGGGCCGCGGCGGATCGACGTCCGCCCGGTGCTCCAGCAGGCGTGCCTCCTCCTCGACCAGCAGTCGAAGCTCGCGCAGTGTCTCCCGCGGTGTCTGCCCGGCCGAGGCTGTGAGCCACTCCAGGGGCGATGTGGGAGGGCTGAAGGGCTCCTTCACCTCGAAGGGGGCGGGCGGGCCGCCCAGGCGTGCCACGTGCAGGGCGGCGACGTCCCGTACATGCCGTACGACGTCGTGCGCCGACCACAGGGCGCACCGGGTGGGCGCGTGCCAGGCCGACGGCTCCCACGCGGCCACGGTGGCCAGGAAGCGGCGGCGCTGCGACCGGAAGGCCGCGAGGACGGCGCCGGGGCCGCCCGTCATCCCCTCCCGCTCGCCGAGGACGACGGGAGACGGGTCGTGTCCCAACGGGTCGTGTCCCAAGACGAATCGGTTCCTTCCACGTGAGGTCCTACGTTTCCTCCGGACGGGCCGGCCGGTCGCCGGCGGCGACCGCACGCGTCCAGGCCAGGCGGTCGAGCTGCCCCGCGCGGGCCGCGCCGTCGCCGAGGACGGCCGCCGCGTGCGCGCCGTGCTCGAAGAGCACCTGCCACTCCGGCCAGGCGGGCCGGCGTTCGGCGAACGGGGAGAGGAGCTGCGCGGTGGTGAGGATGTGCCGGTGCCGGCCCGCCGCGGCCATCACCGGCAGGACGCCCGCCCAGTGGGTCCGCTCGGCCGTGAGCCAGGCCTCGGCCTCGGCGTCCGTGTCCGGTGTGAAGGGCGGTGTCTGCCCCGTCCACGGTTCCGGGGCGTCGGACGGGGCGAAGAAGCGTCCGGCGACCGCCGCGGAGCGAAGCAGCCAGTCGGCCATGCGGGAGCGCACGGCGTCGACGACCTCGGCCGGCTCCTCCTGCGTCAGCCGCTCGCGGGCCAGGAGATGGACGAGGTCGTGGAATCCGTACCGTCCCGAGACGGAGCAGCCCTCCAGCAGTCCCATGTCGACCAGGGACTCCAGGGTCTCCCCGGTGTCCGTCACAGGGGTGCCGGTCAGGACGGCGGCCAGTTCGGTACCGGTCTGGCGCCCGGGGGCCAGCGTGAGCCGGCGCAGCAGCGTCCGTCCCGGTTCGTCGAGCTGACCGTAGGACAGCGAGAGGACGTTGCGCACGGCGAGGTCCCCCGCGACCAGTCCGCTAAGCCGGCGTCTGTCGTCGGTGAGCTGTTCGGCGAGCCGGGCCGGTGTCCAACCGGGGCGGCTGGAGAGCCGGTTGCCGACGATCCGCAGGCACAGGGGCAGTCGGCCGCAGAGCTGGGTCAGCCGGCCGACCGCCTCGTCGTGTCCCTCCGTGCGGTCCTCGCCGACGATGCGCTCCAGCATCGTCGCCGACTCCTGTTCGCTCATCTCGCCCAGCCGGACGCGGTGGACCCCCTCCAGTCCGGCCAGCGGCCGTCTGCTGGTCACCAGGGCGTAGCTGCCGCCCGGGTCCGGCAGCAGCGGTCGTGCCTGGGCCTCGTCGGCCGCGTCGTCGAGGATGACGAGCATCTTCCGGCCGGCCAGCGCGGCACGGTAGAGGGCCTCCCGGGTACGTACGTCGGCGGGGATGTCGCCGGGTGCGTGACCGAGCGCCGAGAGCAGCAGGACCAGCGCCTCGGCGACCGGGAGCGGGGCGTCGCTCATGCCGTGGAGCTGGACGCACACGCAGCCGTCCGGGAAGCGTCCGGCGAGGCGTCCGGCCACTTCCGCCGCCAGAGTGGTCTTGCCCTCGCCTCCCGGCCCGAAGAGCACCGCGGTGCGGACCCGGGGCTCCCTGTCCTGGTCGGGGACGGGCGTGAGGAGCCGTTCCAGGGTTCCCATTTCCCGGTCGCGTCCGGTGAAGTCCGGCACGGTGCGCAGCATGAAGGGCGGCGCCGGCGCCGAGGCGCGCGCTCTGCCCGCGTCGGCCAGGCGCTGCAGGGAACCGCGCTGTTCGGGGTCGAGGCGCAGCGCGTCCGCGAGGGCGTCGACGGTACGCCGTTGCGGGCCGCGGCTACTTCCGCGTTCCATGTTGCCGAGTCCCCGTACGCTGACCCCCGAGGCCTCGGCCAGCTCCTCCAGCGTCATGCGGGCCGTGTGGCGCAACGAGCGCAGCATGACGCCGAACGCGCTCGTCGCCTGGGTGCCGGCGGTCACAGCGGGTCCTCCTCAGGGGCCGGCGCCGGGTGCGGGGCGGCCGGCAGGCGTACGTGGAACCGGGTGTCGCCGGGGACGGAGTGCACCCGCAGGCTACCGCGGTGTCTGCCGACCACGATCCGCCAGGCGATGTCCAGGCCGAGTCCGGTGCCCTCGCCGACCGGCTTGGTGGTGAAGAAGGGTTCGTAGATGCGGGGAAGGACATCGGCGGGGATGCCGGGACCGGTGTCCCGGAACTCCACCAGCACATGATCCATGTCGCGGGCCGTGCGCACGGTCAGCGTGCCTTTCCCGGACATGGCGGAGACGGCGTTGTCGATCAGGTTCGTCCACACCTGGTTCAGCTCGCCCGGGTAACCCGGCACGCCGGGCAGTGTGCGGTCGTAATCCTTGACGACCTTCACACTGGCGCCGAGCTTCGCCGAGAGCATGAGCAGGGTGCTGTCCAGCAGCGCGTGCACGTCGGTGACCTCGTAGGGCGCGCGATCGAGACGTGTGTACTGCTTGGCCGCGTCCACGAGGCGGGAGATGCGGGTGGCCGCCTCCTCGATCTCGCCGGCGAGCAGTTCGGCGTCCACCGTGTGGTTCAGCCATGTCACCGCGTCCGTGAGGCAGTGGGTGTCGACCACGCCGGCGAGCTCGTCCAGCCAGGCGGTGTCCAGGCCCGCCTGGGCGAACGCCGACGCCGCCCGCCAGCCGTCCTCGACGCCGTGCTCCTCCAGCCAGTCGATGAGCGCGTCCTCGCGGTCGGAGACCTCGAGCGGACCGAGCGCGGGGGGACCACCGGCCAGTTTCCGGGAGGTCCGCTGCCGGATCTCCGCCAGCGTCCGGAGGGTGGCCCGCGGGTCCGGTCCGCCGAGCGACCCGAGTGCCTGCCCCATGCCGGCGAGGCGCTCCCGCAATGTCGCGGAGGCGCGGGCCGCGGCCGTGGCCGGATTGTTGATCTCGTGTGTCAGTCCCGCGGACAACGCTCCCAGGCCCAGCAGGCGTTCGCGTTCCCGCACCGTCTCCTGGATGTGCCGGTTGCCGTGCAGCAGTCCCTCCAGCAGGTGGACGGCCATGGGGAACCAGTCCTTCATGATCGAGCTGAAGGACCGGGCGCTCAGCAGAAAGAACCGCGCGGGGCCGGCGACCTGTACGGAACCGCTGTAGCAGGCCCGTTCCGGTTCGTCGGTGTACGCCTGCAGGGCGCCGAAGTACGCGCCGCGGTGGTCAGTACGCGTCACCTCCACCTCGACGCCGTCCACCCGGCGGTAGAACACGAGCGTTCCCTCGAGGAGGACGTAGAAGCAGGTGGCGGGGTCTCCTTCGCGGCAGATCCAGCCGGGTTCGAAGGTCTCCACCCTGCCCTCGCGGCAGAGCCGCGCCAGCTGCTCGTCGTTCAGCTTCTCGAAGAGGAAGAGGCTCCTCAGCTCCTTCTCGTCGCACGCCGTGACGGCTCCGCTCATGACTGCTCCAGGTACCGGTGGACGAACATGACAGCCATGGCCCCCTCGCCGACCGCCGAGGCGACCCTCTTGGCCGAGTGGGCGCGCACGTCACCCGCTGTGAACACCCCTGGCACGCTGGTCTCCAGGTGGTAGGGCGGCCGGTCCGGCTCCCATCCGGTGAGCGGCCACCTTCCGTCCGCCGTCAGGTCCGGTCCTGCCAGGACGAAGCCGTGCTCGTCGCGGAGCACGCTGTCCGCGAGCCAGTCGGTGAGCGGGACCGCGCCGGCGAAGACGAACAGCCAGTGCGTCTTCACGGTCTCGGCGCGCCGCGTCGTCGTGTCGCGGAGGGTGAGCTCCTCCAGCCGGCCCGGGCCGGACGCGGTCTCGACGACCGTGGTGGTCCGCACCGTGATGTTCGGTGTGCGCTCGATCTGCTGGATGAGGTAGTGCGACATGGTGGCGGTGAGCGACGGTCCACGCACCAGGAGTGTCACGGAGCCGGCGCCGCGGGCCAGATGCACGGCCGCCTGGCCCGCGGAGTTGCCGCCGCCCACGATGTACACGTCGTCGCCCTGGCACTGGGCGGCCTCCGTGAGCGCCGAGCCGTAGAAGACTCCGCACCCGGTCAGTTCGGCCGTTCCCGGGGCGTCCAGCCGGCGGTACGACACACCGGTCGCCAGGATCACACTGTGTGCGGCGACCGCGGACCCGTCCGAGAACCGCACCGTGCGCGAGGGGCCGGTCACCTCCAGCGCCGTCACCTCACGCGCGGTGAGTGTCTCGGCGCCGAACTTGGCGGCCTGCCGCCGGGCGCGATCGGTGAGCTGGGCACCGGAGACGCCGTCGGGGAAGCCGAGGTAGTTCTCGATGCGGGAGCTCTGCCCGGCCTGGCCGCCGGTCGCCGAGCGCTCCACGAGGACCGTCCGCAGGCCCTCCGACGCGCCGTACACCGCCGCACCGAGGCCGGCGGGCCCGCCGCCGACGACGACCAGGTCGTAGAAGTCGGCAGCCGGTGTGGTCGCCAGTCCCACCTGTGCCGCGAGGTCCCGGTCCTCCGGCTCGAGCAGGGTCGTGCCGTCCGGGGTGATCACCAGGGGGAGCCGCTCCCCGTCCTGGCCGGCGGCCGCGAGCAGCCGCGCGCCCTCCGGGTCCCCGGACGAGTACCAGCGGTAGGGGACCTGGTTGCGGGCCAGGAAGTCACGTGTCCGCGAGGAGCGTGCCGAGAAGCGGTGGCCCACGACCCTGGTGACCGGCGGGGGCCGGTGGTCGGTCACCCGCCAGGCCGCCAGCAGGTCGTCCAGAACCGGATAGAGACGTTCCTCCGGCGGGTCCCACGGTTTGAGGAGATAGTGGTCGAGGTCGACGACGTTGATCGCGTCGATCGCCGCGTGGGTGTCCGCGTAGGCGGTCAGCAGGACGCGCCGGGCACCCGGGTACACGTCGAGTGCCTGCTCGAGGAATTCGATCCCGTTCATCTTCGGCATGCGGTAATCGGCGACCAGCACGGCCACCTGGTCGCCGCGGAGCTTCAGTTCCCGCAGCGCGGTCAGCGCCGTCTCACCGGACTCGGCCCTGACCACACGGTAGGAGTCGCCGTAACGGCGGCGCAGGTCACGGGCGACGGCACGGGACACTCCGGGGTCGTCGTCCACGGTGAGGATGACGTCGTGTGTCGTTTCCGCTGTCTGTGCCATGCTCTCCCCCAGGGCGTCCGAGCCGCCTCGACGATGGTCCGGCGTGGCGACAGGTGTCGCTCACGGGCTTCATGTGGTCGGTCTTTGGTTCGACAGTTGTCGATTCAGGTTTCCCCAGGGCACAGGACGCGTCCCGGGGGAACCTCCGGTCGCCCGGTTTCGACGGGCGGCACCGGTTCAGGCGCCGTTGGCCTGCTGACCGGCCTTGGCGAGGATCTTCTCGGCATCGTCGACGGGCGGGTAGATCCACAGCGTGTTGATCTGCTCCTTGACGGTTTTCGCCTCCGCGCCCGTCAGTCGCACCGTGCGGTCCCAGCCCTCGGCGACCACGGCTCCGGCGGGTCCCAGGTCGAGGCAGGTTCCGTAGGGGTCGGGAGCGAACGGCACCAGCTCCGTTCCCAGCAGCTCGGCCGCCGCGTTGTGTCCGGCGCACTTGCCCATCGGCTGGGCGTGCTGACAGCTCTGCATCGTGCGGTGGCCGCCCTCCACGACGGCCACGGCGGTGTCTCCGGCCGCGTAGACGTCGGGGACACCGGTCACCCGCAGGTGCCCGTCGACGGTCAGCCGACCCAGCCGGTCGCGTTCGGCCGGGATCTGGGCGGTGAGGGGGCTGGCGACCATGCCGGCCGTCCAGACGACGGTGGCCGCGGGGATCACCTCGCCGTCCTCGAGGGTGACCTGGTGCGGGGTCATCGAGGCCACCGTGTTCTCCAGGCGCCGCTCGATCCTCAGCTCGTCGATCGCCTTCTCGATGTGCGGACGGGGCCCCTCGCCGAGTTCGGGACCGAGCACGTCGGCGCGGTCGACCACGACGATCCGGACCTCCTCACCCGCGCCCTCGGGGTCGGCGACGGCGTGCAGCCGGCCGTGCAGTTCGGCGGCCAGTTCCAGACCCGTGAAGCCCGCTCCCACCACGGCCGCGGTGTAGCGGCCGGCGGCCTGTGGACGCCGCGGCAGGCGGCGCAGGTGGTGGTCGAGCGCGGCCGCCGCGGGAAGCGTGTCCACGTCGAAGGCGTGCTCGATGCCGGGCAGACGGCCGGGACGCAGCAACTTGCTGCCGGTGGCCAGCACCAGCTTGTCGTACGTCAGTGTCCGCTGCTCGCCGTTGCGGTCGACGGCCCGCACGGTGTGCTCCTCGGTGTCGATCGCCGTCACCGTCGCGGTCGTCCTGCGGACACCGATGGGACCGAGGACGCGGTCCAGCGGGATGCGCTTCTGTTCGGGGTCGTCCTCGTACAGCCGCGGGCGCACGACCAGGTCGTCACCGCCGCTCACGAGCGTGACGCGCAGTTCCTCGTCCGTTCCGCCGGCCCGGCGCGCGGCACGGACGGCCCCCGCCGCGCTCCAGACCCCGGCGAAGCCGCCACCGACGACCAGGATGTTCTTCATGCGTCTTCCCCTCGGAATCACATTGTTGCGTACGTAATGCCGCCACACTTCCCAACGTGACACTAAATATCCTGGACAAAAATTGTCAAGAATTGAAGTGTGGCTGTGATCCCACTGTCGGGTCCGGAGCGGCGCGGGCGAGGGAACAGTGTGCCCGCGCGGGTCGGCCGGAACGGGACGGCGCGCGTCCACCGCGCGGGCAGACGGAAACCCCCACGCGCCCTTCGTACGGCACGTACGGGGGTGGGCAAGGGGCATCCCGTCCGGACTCATGTCATCTCTGCTCCCGCTTCTGGTGTCTCACTCTGGAGACCGGGGAGCGCGCCGGATTGTGACAGGGGGCCGTGGCGCCCGGCTCCCGGAACGGCCGGTGACCGGGCGGCGCGACGGCGGCGGGGCCTGCGCGGACTCAGCCGAGTGCGGCCCTGACGGCCTTGCCGATGTGCGGGGTGCGGTCCAGTTCCTCGCGGATACCGGCGAGCGACTGGGCCTGCAGCGCCTCCCGCCAGGCGTGGTCCGCGCGCCGCATCGCGGCCCTGACGGCACAGGCGTCCGTGGGGGGCGGCGACAGCTCGCCGACGCTGCCGCGGCAGCGGATCTCGCAGCACTGGAAGAGTTCCGCGTCCCCCTCGATGGCCTCCACCACATCGCGCAAGGTGACATCGGTGAGGGGACGGGCCAGCCGGAAGCCGCCCCGCGGTCCGGGGACGGAGGTCAGCAGGCCGGCCCGCACCAACTGCTGGAGGTGTTTGTTCAGGTAGGACGCCGGCAACGCGTGGGCCTGGGCGAGCCGGCCACTGCCCACGGGGCCCCCTCCGAGCATGTCGAGATTGAGCAGGGTGTGGAGCGCCCACTCGACGCCTTTGCTCGTTCTCATGACGTGGACATTCTATGTCCTGGATCGCGTGGGCGGAAACACCGGCGGGCAGGACGCCCGACGGTACAGCAGCGCACCCCGCTCCGGGCGGCACTGGGCTCGTCGCGCCGCCCGGAGGCGTTCCAGCAGGCCGACCACCACGTCGGCGTCGAGACCGACGCTCCAGCTGATGCTGTCGAGCGTCTGATCGGGAAACCGGTCCAGATGCGCCATGACCATGTTCTCGCGCACCATGCGTCTTCGCCGTACGCCTGTCACAGCCGCGGCCGCCATGAGCACGGCCCCCGGGCACACGAGGCCGAACAGTACGACAGAAATCACGCGGTCCTCCCGGGTTTCCGGCCGGCCGTCACGGGCCGAGCACTCATGCCGCCGCCGAATCCGGCGCGTCACGGAGCCGGCGCACCCGGCGCCGGACCATCGCGCGGCGTTCCCCTTCCGTGGTGCCGCCCCAGATGCCGTCGGCCTCGTCGTGCCGCAGGGCCCAGGCGAGGCACTGCTCCCGTACGGGGCAGCGGCGGCACACCGCTTTCGCCCGGTCGGTCTGAAGCAGCACGGGGGCACTGCCGCAGTGACCGACGGGAAAGAACAGATCGGGATCCTCGCCTGCGCAGATCGCCTTCTCATGCCAGTCCACGATGAACCTCCTGAGTTCGCAGAGAAGACCGCACGGCAGACGGGAGTGTGACACGTCGGCCATGAGCGATGCGGGGCTTGGGGACCGGCCCGGAATTCCACCGGCGTGTCCCATGCGAACCGGCCGCGAGAAACACACTGTGCCACGGTTTGCCGTGTTCCTCTT
>NZ_JBIRYZ010000051.1:0-9891 GCF_044390325.1 Streptomyces sp. NPDC018964 | reverse complement strand
TACCACCCGCTGAAACAACTCCCACAACCCGTCCGGGACCAGCCGCTCCACGATCGTCATGCCTTAAGGTTACGAACCCAAATGAGACGACGTCTAAGAGGTCCTACTGAGGTTGAACTCGTGGTGTCGTAGGGGCTGACGGCTCGTCGCTCGTGCGGTATCACCGGGGCATGCGGTATCCACAAGGGGGCGGGCTGACCGCCGAACGGCAGCAGTTCCGCGAGGAGTTACGGCTCAAGGCGGCCGAGAGGTTCGCTCGGGGCGAGGCGAGCTCGGTGATCGCCAAGAACCTACGGGTCAGCGTTCGTTCGGTGCAGCGATGGCGGCAGATGTGGGACGAGGGCGGTCCGCGGGCGCTGCGGTCGCAGGGGCCGGCGTCACTGCCGAGGCTGAGCGAGAAGCAGTTCGCCCAACTGGAGGCGGAGTTGGCCAAGGGGCCGGCCGCTCACGGCTGGGAGGACCAGCGGTGGACCCTGAGCCGGGTGAAGACGGTGATCGGCCGGCGCTTCCACCTGACCTACACGATCCAAGGTGTGCGCAAGCTCCTGGTCCGTAATGGCTGGTCATGTCAGGTGCCGGCCCGACGTGCGATCGAGCGGGACGACGAGTCGGTGGCCGGGTGGGTCAAGGAGGTGTGGCCCTGCGCGGAAGGCTCGCGGCGGTGAGTGGAGCCTGGCTCGTCTTCGAGGACGAGGCCGGATTCTCCATGACGCCGCCGCAGGCGAAGACCTGGTCACAGCGCGGCCGGACCCCGGTGGTGCGGGTCCGCGGCCGCTCCCGCAGACGCATCTCCATCGCGGCGCTGACCTGCTACAAACCCGGCCACCGCTCAAAACTGATTTACCGGCCGCGCCGGGACGACGGCAACCGCGACGGACGTAAGAGCTTCTCCTGGCGCGACTACCGCGACCTGCTGATCGCCGCCCACCAGCAACTCGGCGGCCCGATCGTGCTCATCTGGGACAACCTCAACGTCCACAAGGCCGCCGACCTGAAGAAGTTCGCCGAATCACGGGACTGGCTGACCATCTACTACCTGCCGCCCTACGCACCCGACCTCAACCCCGTCGAAGGAATCTGGTCCCTCCTGCGACGCGGCTGGCTCTCCAACGTCGCCTTCTCCACCCCCGAACACCTCGTCCGGCGCATCCGACGCGGCCTACGGCACATCCAGTACCGCAGTCACCTCATCGACGGCTGCCTCACCGAGACCGGCCTGACCATCAGACCCGCCTGAGCAACCCCACGACACCACGAGTTCAACCTCAGTAGCTCAACGAGAAGCCTCAAATGAGGGAAACGGGGCCTGCGACTTGACAGCCTGGCGTGTTCTTCGATGCTTGTCGTCGTATGCCCCCTCTCCAAGCCCTGCATCGGTCATCAGGATCGGCTATGGGGAGGCCAGCCGCAGGCAGTCGACCGCTACTTGCCATGACCGCGACCCCCAGGCCGCCGAGAGTTTTCTGCTTCGGTGTAAAGAATCCGGGACCCGGACGACTGTCGGGAGGGTGTACGGCTGCCGCTTCACCGTGAGGCGCTGACCAGCCGCAGACTGAAGGAGGTCCGGTGGAGCTGACAGGTATGGGTGTTGTTGTGATCTTGGTGATGCTCTTCGTCCCGGGGCTGACCAAGGTGCTGCACAGCCTCGCCTTCCGCATCCAGGCGGCCGGGAAAGCGGACATCGTGCGCGCCCATGCAGAGTCGGGCCGCGCGACGGCCGACGAACGCCGCACGGGAAACCAGAAGCGGTATGGCTGAACAGGAAGAGGCGGAGCACGCCGGAGCGGTATCCGTCCTGGCCGCCGAGCGGTACAAGCAGATGGTCGGCTACGCCCGGCGACGACTGTGCAACTTCGGGGTCCCGCGGTCGTCGGCGGATCCCGAAGACGTGGTACAGGCAGCCCTGGAGCGAGTGCTGTCCCGCACCGAACCGATCGATGACCTGCGCCCCTATGTCTTCAAGGTCATCAAGAATGAGGTCTGGCACGCGGCGCAGCAGTACCGGAACGGCCAGGGATACAGGTCCTTGGACGCAGATGTGCAACTAGAGGTCGCCGGCCCGGCGACGGCCGATCCGTGCGGCACGGCCGACCTGCGGCTGGACGTGAAGGCCGCGCTGGACACCCTGCCACTGCAGCAGCGCAAAGCGGTGTGGTGCACCAAGGCATGGGGGCTGACCCAGGCAGAAACAGCCCAAACGATGGGAGCAGCGGCGGGGACCATTGCCACCCACGTGTCTCGAGCGGTCATCACACTGCGGGTGATCCTGGGGACCCTTGTGGGGGTGTTGGTCGTCTCCGCAATGGCTTGGGCATGGACCGGCACCGCACCGGTCGATCCGGCTGCGGGCGATGAACTGGTGACGCAAGCAGGGCATCTGGCGGCGCAGCTTCGCTGGCCGTTGCTCTTTATGGGAATCGCTGCCAGCGGAGTGCTGGCTCGGATCGTCTGGCGGTCGTACATCGCTGGGCGACCCTTGGGAGGGGATCCTACGAGCCGCTATGCGGCCCCCTTCGCGGTCAGCCCTCACACGGTCAGGCCGAACCCTTTTACGGCTCCCCACGAGGACAGCCCGCCCACGGTCAAGCCGAAGCCGTAGGCACAAGTGAGCACGGCAAAGCCCTCGTGCTCCTGCGAGAACGACGCAGGAGCACGAGGGCTTTTTGTGTTCTGGAAGCTGGCGTTGCCCGCTCAGGTCAGACGGACTGCTGCTCCTGCTCGGTCAACTGGTTGATCAGGGTGCTGTACTCGTCAGGCTGCTGCTCCCGCAGGATGCCCATGAGCACACGAGCGCACTGAGCGAAAACGGCTGGCTCCATCTTCCGGTGCAAGTGATGAGCGACGAATGGCGCGTCATCGTACGGCAGTCGGCGCGGCTGACCACCCTTCTCGTGATCCGGCACGTCGGCCTCAGCGCCGACGGGGGCCTCCGGTGCCGCTGGGGTATTAACGGCGTTAACGGTCGACAGCTCAGACGGGGCTGGCTCGGCTGAGCCCTCGGGGGTATTAACGCCGTTAACGGTCGGGTCCGCGCTTCGCTCCTCCGAGAGCTTCCGGCGCTGCCGCTGGCGCGGAGGCTTAACGGCGTTAATAGCCCTCTCCGCCTCCTCTGCCTGCTGCTCCTTCGGGAGCCGACCGATACGGCGAGCCGGTTCTACCTTCAGCTCGCCGGTCTCCACCTTCTCCTGCAGCTCCGGCGTGAGCTCCAGCAGCGCCAGACGCTGGGACACCCAGGCTGGCGTCTTCCCCAACCTCTTGGCTACCTGCCCCTGAGATCCATGGACCCGCACGAGCTCCTGGATGGCCTTCGCCTGATCTATGGGAGGGACGTCCACCCGGTGGATATTGGCGATGAGAGCGGACTCCAAGAGGTCCGCAGCACTGGCGGCGAGATCGTCGTTGACGTCGATACGCAGCTCGGTGAGCCCTGCGAGCGCTGCAGCCGCCAGACGCCGGTTGCCGTCGATGACGACGTACTCGGCTTCCTCACCGATCTGATCCTCCTGACCGGGGTGGGCGTGCAGGAAGGCCGCACGCCGTGCCACGGTGACGGGCTGGATCTGGCCCTTGGCCCGCAGCGACTCCGCGGTCTCTTCAATCTCGGTGAGCTCGTCACGAGGGTTGAAAGGATTGCCGGCGAGCAGCTTGAGCTCGACCTTGGCTGGAGGCCGCTTGCCTTCACCGTTCATGATCTGCTGGCGAGTACGGATACGGCGCGGCGTCTTCTTCTCGCCGCTTCCCTCCTCATTCATGCTGAACCCGCGGGTGACGCGCTGTTGAGTCATACGGCAAGCTCCTTCGCCAGTTCGCGCATTACCTGCGCGTGTTCACTGTCGGGCGCGTACTCCAGCAGCGGGATCTCACCGTCTGCCGCCTCCCGGCCTTCCTTCAGGTCCCCGATCACGGCGAGCACGGGCGGGGAGCTGCTCTTCTCCCACTCGTCCCTGTTCTGCTTCACGAGCTTTCCGCGGCGACTGTCGTAGGCGTTGATGATCAGCCCGAGGTAGTCGACCTGGATCCGGCCCTTCTTGCACAGGTCGTCCATCTGGTTCTTCAAAAGACGGAACGCCCGGTGCGAGGCCTTGTTCGCCCAGACAGGAGTTATCACCCCGGACCGGTCCGCGAGTTCACCGTCACGACGGCGCACGTAGTACAGCGCGGTGTCCATGTTCAGCCCCAGGCTGGGCGGGCCGTCGATGATGATGACGTCGTAGTCCTCTTCCAGAGGTTCCAGGGCACGCTCGAGCGCGGCCTCGGAGAAGCTCACCTTGGACAGAGCGACATCACGCAGGAAGGCATCGTCGGAGGCCGGCAGCAGGTGCAGCCGCTCCCCGAACCGCTCTTGGTCCAAAGCCACCAGAAGGTCGTGGATGTCGCCCTTGGCGGTTCCGTCCATGTGCATCATCAGCGTCTCGACGTCGTCCTCGTACATGAGGTCTTCAAAGCCGAGTTCCGCCGTCAGGTGCCCCTGCGGGTCGTAGTCGACGAGCAACACCCGATGGCCGGCCTCCGCGAGGGCCTGAGCGATCCCCGACGAGAGGAAGGTCTTGCCGACACCGCCCTTCTGGTTAGCCACTATGACGCGCACGACAGGCTGCGACACCAAGGGGGATGAAGGGGACGGGTGGTTGTCGAGCCACAGGGTCAGCGCCTGCGCCAGGCCCTGTACGTAAGTGACTCCTCGTTCCGCGCAGACCCCCTTGAACTTGTCAGGCTCGCCGACCGGGAGGAAGGTTCCCCACGTCTTGGCGCCGTCAGTCTTCACTTCGAGGAGACCATCGGCTTCGTACCAGGCCTTGATGGCATGCTCGGTCGCGTCCTGGATGTCCATTCCATGCTCAAAAGCACGGATCTTCAGGTGCCTGCGTAGCTGGGGAGTGAGGGCTGTGATTAGCTTCTCTCGCTCTCCCCGAGGGCTGGGGATGCTCATGCGGCCGAACATTACTAGGTGACCGAGGTGGTAGGGACTCACTGGCCACCGGTTCACCCCCGAAGAAGGTAGACCGCAGTGCAACGCACAACACTGCGCCCCTTGTTCGGCCATGTGCTATTTGTCCACTTGCAGTCCGTTAGCTGAGCGTTAGCGCATCCCCTGGAGAGAGTTGAATTCATCTCCCCACCGGCGAAGTCCCAGCATGGCCTCGACCCGGCAAACCAGCGCGACCGCCTGTACGTCGGAACACCTCCGCGTCGGCGGGGGAGGACCCGGTGTACTCCCCGATCAGGGTGCGGTAGAGGGGAGCACCCCCGAGTCGGCGGGGAGGACCCGCACCCCTGGCAGGCCCGATCCCCGGAGATCGGAACACCCCCGCGTCGGCGGGGAGGACCGGTTCCGCAGCGACTCAACCGAGGCGGACGCCGGAACACCCCCGCGTCGGCGGGGAGGACGCACGGAGACGGCTCTCATGGTCCGCCACATCCGGAACACCCCCGCGTCGGCGGGGAGGACAGCTGCCACCCGGACAGGGGGCCCAGGATCTGCGGAACACCCCCGCGTCGGCGGGGAGGAAACCCTCGACCGCGGGCCAATGCCGGATTACCGCGGAACACCCCGCGTCGGCGGGGAGGACACCTCACCGGTTACAACCCCGATTCCGTGCAACGGAACACCCCCGCGTCGGCGGGGAGGACGACGGCGTCGCCGTATTCGCCCCCGGCAACGACGGAACACCCCCGCGTCGGCGGGGAGGACGACGCCCACACGCTCGCGATCACGAAGAACTACGGAACACCCCCGCGTCGGCGGGGAGGACGCCATGACGCTGCCCACGAACACCTCCACCGCCGGAACACCCCCGCGTCGGCGGGGAGGACGGTCTTGATCTGCTCGCCCCAGGGCCCGAAGACGGAACACCCCCGCGTCGGCGGGGAGGACGCGGAAGCGAGGTAGTCGACCGACAGCCACACCGGAACACCCCCGCGTCGGCGGGGAGGACAGAGCCTTCGCCACAGGCCCGGGAATGACGCTCGGAACACCCCCGCGTCGGCGGGGAGGACGGGTCCATGCGCAGCAGCGCGTCGGTGTTGAGCGGAACACCCCCGCGTCGGCGGGGAGGACCCGAAGATCCCCGCGATCTCCGCCCGGGTGAGCGGAACACCCCCGCGTCGGCGGGGAGGACGCGCTCATACGCAGGGGCAAGCACAAGCGGGATGGAACACCCCCGCGTCGGCGGGGAGGACTCGGCGAGGGCGTGCCGGGTGTATCCCACCTTCGGAACACCCCCGCGTCGGCGGGGAGGACCCGCGACGGCGGGGGTACGGCGGTCCGGGAGGCGGAACACCCCCGCGTCGGCGGGGAGGACTACGGCGCTCTCATCGTCGCGCTCTGGGTGTGCGGAACACCCCCGCGTCGGCGGGGAGGACTCGCCGAGCAGCACGCCGGCCGCCTGCTCCGCCGGAACACCCCCGCGTCGGCGGGGAGGACGCTCGAAGCCACCGCCACCATGGACGTTGCTGCGGAACATCCCCGCGTCGGCGGGGAGGACGAAGGCCTCCCACTCGGCTGCGCCCCCGTCGCCGGAACACCCCCGCGTCGGCGGGGAGGACGCCGGTCCAGCTCTCCAGCCACGCAGCGAGGGCGGAACACCCCCGCGTCGGCGGGGAAGACCGGGAGATGGCGAGCCCGGTCGGCAGTGCTGGCGGAACACCCCCGCGTCGGCGGGGGAGGACTACACGATGCCACCCCGGGCGAAGGGCAAATACGGAACACCCCCGCGTCGGCGGGGAGGACGTCCCCGGCTACACCCCGGGCGCACCGCTGAACGGAACACCCCCACGTCGGCGGGGAGGACGCCTCAGTGGTCACAGGAACCCAATATCGTGACGGAACACCCCCGCGTCGGCGGGGAGGACCCGCGACGGCGGGGGTACGGCGGTCCGGGAGGCGGAACACCCCCGCGTCGGCGGGGAGGACTACGGCGCTCTCATCGTCGCGCTCTGGGTGTGCGGAACACCCCCGCGTCGGCGGGGAGGACTCGCCGAGCAGCACGCCGGCCGCCTGCTCCGCCGGAACACCCCCGCGTCGGCGGGGAAGACCGGGAGATGGCGAGCCCGGTCGGCAGTGCTGGCGGAACACCCCCGCGTCGGCGGGGGAGGACTACACGATGCCACCCCGGGCGAAGGGCAAATACGGAACACCCCCGCGTCGGCGGGGAGGACGGAAGCCGCGCCACGGTGTGGCTGGACGGCACCGGAACACCCCCGCGTCGGCGGGGAGGACTCCGGACCGGTTCCCCCTCGCTGACCTGCATGTGGAACACCCCCGCGTCGGCGGGGAGGACACCCGTATGAGCCTGCGGATTTTGCGTTCAAACGGAACACCCCCGCGTCGGCGGGGAGGACAAACGGATGAGGTTGCAGAGCCCTGATTGATCCGGAACACCCCCGCGTCGGCGGGGAGGACGCCGGACGGACGTGGCGGCAGGCGAAGAAGGACGGAACACCCCCGCGTCGGCGGGGAGGACTTCCTCATCCGGGAGGATGCGCTCGAGGAATGCGGAACACCCCCGCGTCGGCGGGGAGGACCCCATGCCGGAGGCGACCCGGTCCCAGGCGGACGGAACACCCCCGCGTCGGCGGGGAGGACATCCGCTTGTTCGGCATGCGCCGGGACAGCATCGGAACACCCCCGCGTCGGCGGGGAGGACGGTCTTGATTTGCTCGCCCTAGGGCCCGAAGACGGAACACCCCCGCGTCGGCGGGGAGGACAGAGCCTTCGCCACAGGCCCGGGAATGACGCTCGGAAGACCCCCGCGTCGGCGGGGAGGACACCACGCACTCCGGTCGCGCCCTCGTGGAGGGCGGAACACCCCCGCGTCGGCGGGGAGGACATGCCGTAGATCGTCGGTTCCATGCTGGTCTCCGGAACACCCCCGCGTCGGCGGGGAGGACCCCCCCGCCGTGGTGGCCGGTGGCCGCTGTGGAGGAACACCCCCGCGTCGGCGGGGAGGACATCATCACGGGCAGCATCCCCGCATCCACCAGCGGAACACCCCCGCGTCGGCGGGGAGGACTTCGTGAATTTGTCCACGGTCTCGTCCCGCGGCGGAACACCCCCGCGTCGGCGGGGAGGACAGGTGGGACATGCCGCGCAGGTGGCGGACGCGCGGAACACCCCCGCGTCGGCGGGGAGGACCGCACCTTCAGCTGGTAGTTCTGGTACGAGGGCGGAACACCCCCGCGTCGGCGGGGAGGACCTGCTCCGGGTCAACCTGGACGACTGGGACCACGGAACACCCCCGCGTCGGCGGGGAGGACCGCACGGAGCCTCGAACGGCGGCCGTGATCGCCGGAACACCCCCGCGTCGGCGGGGAGGACGGGACGAGACACATCTGGGCGATCGGCATCAGCGGAACACCCCCGCGTCGGCGGGGAGGACTGCAGCGGCAGCACCCGGCGCCCCGAACCCGTCGGAACACCCCCGCGTCGGCAGGGAGGACCAGGTCCCCCGGTACCGCACGAAGTCCCCGCGCGGAACACCCCCGCGTCGGCGGGGAGGACGCGGCGGTGTTGGCGTGGTCGGTGTCGCGGAACGGAACACCCCCGCGTCGGCGGGGAGGACCGCCCACGGGTGCTGCCGAAGCTGTCGGCGGACGGAACACCCCCGCGTCGGCGGGGAGGACATCGTCAGGCCGTTCTCGCCGGACAGGGTGAACGGAACACCCCCGCGTCGGCGGGGAGGACCGCCAGAGAGAGGGCGATCCACCGGTTGAAACCGGAACACCCCCGCGTCGGCGGGGAGGACGGAGCCATCAAGGCCCGGCTGGAGTCCCTCGCCGGAACACCCCCGCGTCGGTGGGGAGGACCGAGCGGTTCGTGTCCACGCCAGGGTCTCCTTCGGAACACCCCCGCGTCGGCGGGGAGGACCCGAGCCAGACCAGCATGCCCGCGAGGGTGGCCGGAACACCCCCGCGTCGGCGGGGAAGACATGCGCGGGATGTCGTCCTTGATCGTGTTGTACGGAGCACCCCCGCGCCGGCGGGGAGAACGTCCTCGCCCAGTTCATCCTCGTCGCCCCGATCGGGATACCCCCGCGTCGGCTGGGAGGACAGAAGCCCACCCCCACCTGATCTTCCTTCCTCCGGAACACCCCTGCGTCGGCAGGAGAACCGACGGCCCCCCAGGTGGGCACGCTGGCCACCGCAACACCCCCGCGTCAGCGGGGAAGGCGGCCTGCTCCCCCTGGAGTGGCTGCTGGGGGACGGATCACTCCCGCGTCGACGGGGAGGACCAGTCCAGGCGCACACCTGCGGCCTGGCGCTCCGGAACACCTCCGCGTCGGCGGGAAGGACAAGACCATCACCCTCGGGATGAGCGACACGAGCGGAACACCCCCGCGGTCGGCGGGGAGGACGCGGTCAGGACGATCGTGGAGTGCCTGAGCTTCGGAACACCCCCGCGTTGGCGGGGGACGCCCACAGTTCCAAGGCGAAACCGGTGTCGCACGGAACACCCCCGCGTCGGCGGGAAGGACCGAGGCCTGATCCAGCAATACGAGCCGCTGTTCGGAACACCCCCGCGTCGGCGGGGAGGACGCAACCCACACCCCCACCAGCGCATCCGTGTCCGGAACACCCCCGCGTCGGCGGGGAGGACTCGGAGAAGTCGCGGTAGCGGTCCCCGTGGAACGGAACACCCCCGCGTCGGCGGGGAGGACGCGCGCAGAGCGTTCGCGGGGTCCGCGAGGATCGGAACACCCCCGCGTCGGTGGGGAGGACCCACGATGTCGCTCCTCGCTCGACAAGGGGCGCGGAACACCCCCGCGTCGGCGGGGAGGACATCAGGGCGACGAGGAGTCCCCGTTATGTTCTTCGCGGTCCTGCAAGAGGGCCGCTGGCCTCCGGGCCCGGCATGACTGTGTCCCCCTGTCGAAGGCATGACCTGGGGGGTGG
>NZ_JBIRYZ010000050.1:0-9904 GCF_044390325.1 Streptomyces sp. NPDC018964 | reverse complement strand
AAAAGATTACTTGGTTCTTGTGTTTTTCTTCCTATAGGATTTAGTTTTGAGAGAACAACTCATAAAAACATAATAGTCTGGTGGCGATAGCGAGAAGGTCACACCCGTTCCCATACCGAACACGGAAGTTAAGCTTCTCAGCGCCGATGGTAGTTGGGGGCTCTCCCCCTGTGAGAGTAGGACGTCGCCAGGCACCGAAAAGGATAGTAGTCATTAGACTACTATCCTTTTTTTTGATTTTATCGTGGAAGTTTACTTCTTTCCTCTTATGAATTAAGATATTAAGTAAGTACCAAGTCTGGATTTAGGGGTGATAAAGTGCAAAAATCTAATGTTATTAGTCAATTTGCAGACTGGCTTGAAACAGAAGGGAAATCTGTTAATACAGTCACTACTTATCAACGTGAAATGAAAAAATTTCAAGACTGGCTCTACAAATATCCTACTTATTTAGAGAATATATCTCAAAAAGATGTTCAAGATTATCTCTCTTTTTTAGAGCAACAGCGCAAAAGTCCAATAACTATCGATAAAATACTTGGCTCTATTAGAACGTTTGCTAAGTTCTTGAAACGTCCAGAAATAACTTTAGATATTAAAGTTATGCCTATAGAAAAAAAGGGAGAATTGGAAATACTAACTCCTTATGAATACAATCAATTACTTCAAGAAGTGAAAAATGATGGTCACGAAAGAAATATAGCTATTGTTTACTTATTACTTCATACAGGTATTAGAGTTTCGGAATTATGTTCTCTAAATAAGTCGAATATTGATATTAGAAAAAGGCAATTAACCGTTAGAAATGGGTTAACTGGTGAAGAAAGGTATATTCCATTATCGGAAGAAGCTAAGAAATATCTTCTTAAATACTGTGACTCTTTTTATAGTGAGGATGCTTTATTTACTTCAAAATCTAATGAACGATTAACAGAAAGATCGATTCAATATATGTTGAAAAAGTATAATGTTCATCCGCATAAATTAAGACATACTTTTTGTCAAAAGCTTATAGATAAAGGAATAGGCTTAGAAGTTGTCTCGAAACTTGCTGGACATAAAGATATAAATGTTACTAAAAGATATGCAAAATCCAGGATGGAACAATTCGAACTAGAAGAAGCAATACAAAAAACTTTTATTAACGATACACTAGGATAGGTTGTTTAGTATTTAATTGTCTTTTTAAAGTTAACATCAACCGATGGGTAAGCTTAAAGTGAATTCAGATTTAGAACGTTTCAGGGGCTATTTTAGCTGATTTTAGGTACTTCCCTTAGTTAAGTTCGTTTTTAGAAAAAGGACAGTATTATAGATCGAATATAAAAGCCTAAAGACGTTCGACAATGGAAATTCTATTCGTTTTTTATATTTTAAAACTGATATTAGATATTTCTTTTTAAAAAGGATGAAAAGAATTGGACAATAAAGCGCAAATATATCGTTCTAATGTATCCATATCACAACTCGAAACAACGCTAAAAGAAAAAAATCTTTTAGCGTTGTTTGTGCAAAGACAGGAAAAATCCAATGAAAATTTTGGAATACAACTATATCTCTAGAGATATTACGGTATATCTACACTATATCTCCCGAGCCAAAAAGTGATATCAATTTAAACTCCTTGAAACCTAATAGGCACCGACTATTCATCACCTTTTATCAGAAGGTGATATCAGGTTTCCTTATGCTCTTTTTTTAAAAGGATAGATAAGCAAAGAAAATAGACATATAGATACTCCATACAGCATTATAAGCATTGTCCATGCTTCAAAAATGTTTGGAATGTCAAATAGATAATGGAATAGGATCCAGGAGGAAATAGAAGAAATAAAGAGATAGTGTTTTTGAATTATAGTCTTCATTTTTGATTATTTCCCGAAGGGAAAAAGACAGAATTTGCCCGAATATGGCCGGATTCCGTCTTTTGTTTGGGGTGCTGCTTGGGATAAGACGCATTATGTTAACTACTATTAAAAATAATTTTACGTACCCAAGTTTGGATGCATCAAATTATTTACCGATATTATTTAAATAGTCCTCTAATGCTTCTTCAATTAATATATAGATGTTTTTTTCTTGTAATAAAGATTGCATTTTTAACTCTTTATGTAAGTCTGTTCGTAAATCGAATGAGACTCGTTTTCTTATCAGTTGTAGTGTAGAAGCTTTTTCCTCACTAATCTCTTCAGCGAGAGCCTGGGAAGGAGTAATCTGTTTCTGAAGACGTTTCATATTTTTTATATCGTTTACTTTGGACACGTTTAATCAACTCCTTATAAAATTCTTCATATTGTAGTAAAGCCTGCTTTAATTCTGAGTTTTTATTAAACCCATATAAGGCTAAACGACCAATAGGAGCTCTTCTAGTAATAACCGTTTTAAAAACTTCATCAGGGTAATCCTCTGTGATCATTTCATTAAAGGCCTTAGCATCACTTCTTCTTAAGTCATTCAATGTTCTTAGAATCCCTATTACTTCAGTATTTCTATTACCATGATTTTTAGCACTTGTGACAGACTCCATAAAGTTAGGTATTGCTGAATAGCACCAGTTAGAGCACTCGAATAATACCACTACATACTCACTAGCACATAGGGCATTAGTTGTTTGTTCTGATAAAGAAGGTGGCGTATCAATAATAATGAAATCATACTCATTTCTGATTCCATCTAAACTTTTATCTAGAATTAAACTAGGAGTTCCTTTAAAAGGAATTGTATCGCCTTTATAAGTCTTTCCGGTATATATCCACCTGGGGAATGTAGCTAAAAAATTTGTAGCAGGCAACAAATCTAAATTTTTCTCTATAGGTAGAATATACTTTTTTACATCTTGTTTCTGCATAGCTTCTAGTACTGATTTTCCAATGAATTCATTGGAAGGTTGATTAGATAATAGTTCTGTTAAGTTCCCTTGAGAATCCAGATCGATTGCCAACACCTTATAACCATCTCTACTTAGTAAATATGATAGTATGCCTGCAGTAGTTGATTTTCCACAACCACCTTTTTGTATCCCCATAGTAATTGTAATCGCCAAAAATGATCCCTCCTTCTTCCAACGTTCTTTTCTTCCTTTCTTCCTTTCTTCTTTTCTTTCTTTTTTTATACTTTCTAGGAAATTAATTGAAAATCCTCTAAAAAAGTGAACTATAACACCTAAAAATTAGGTGTTATAGTTCACTCAGTTTTTGTTATAGTTCACTCAGTTTTTGTTATAGTTCACTCAGTTTTTGTTATAGTTAGGTCCCTCAAACCCTTGATACATAAGGGTTTTTTACCTCCTAAAACAATTAAAACAATTAAAACAATTAAAACAAATAATTGATAAAACAATCAAAACAAGAGAGATTTGTAAAAACTTGTTTTTTTATTATTTTGGTAATTAAGAATATTTTAAAAAAATAAAAACTTCGTTTATCGAGTGTGTGTTTTAAATTTTCTGAAATATAACACAAGTAGACTCTCATTTGTGTTTTTTGTTATATTTTAGAATGATCAATAAAAAGGAGTTTTAATATGGGATCCAAGATAAGTGCAGACAACTTAATTACGAAATCAAATCAGCTTATTGAAGCAGCATATAAATTAAACGAGATAGAACAAAAAATCATCTTAACCCTTATTAGTTTAGTTCAACCAAATGATAAGGAATTTCAATCTTACACTTTCACAATCAAAGATTTCATAAAATTGATTGGCGGAAACAGTAATACAAGGTATAAGGAACTAGAAGAAATTACGAGGAATATGTTAGCTAAAATTTATGAAATAAGATTCGAAGAAAGATTAGTACAAGTTCAATGGTTATCCCAAGCTGATTATAACTATAAAAAGGGGACAATCGAGCTTACACTACATAAGTTTCTTACCCCTTATTTATTAGAGTTGAAAAAGGAATTTACATCGTATCATTTAAAAAACGTAAGTAAACTAAAGGGGCATTATTCTATAAGGATATATGAACTGCTTAAGCAATATGAACGTCTACAAGAAAGAACCCTCACTATGGAGGACCTAAGACATAAGTTGGGCGCAACAAGTATATATCCTGCTTACGGAAACTTTAAACAGCGTGTAATACTCCCTTCTCAAAAACAGATAAATAAAAAATCAGATATCACATTTGAATTTCAAGAGATAAAACAAGGAAGGGCAGTTAAAGAAATTAAATTCTTTATAAAAACCAAAGATTCTATTATTCAACCTTTACCTATTCCGATATCTCATTCCAGTCAAAATGCAGTGTTAGATACAGAAGAACTTGAAAATGATCTTTTTGTTGTTTCTAAAGACGATATTAAAGATATTAAAAGTTTGGCGAGTGATTTAGGAGTTAAAGTTCCGAATAAAACTATACAAAGTTGGTTGAATTATGGGAAAAGAAATGTAATTCAAGTGATGGAGTCAATTAGAGATGATCATAAAATAGAAAATCCAATAGGGTTTATCACGTACAAATTAAAGAATGAGATAGATAAAAACATTATTGAGATAAATCCTTCAGATGATGCCATTCAAGATTTTGTTAACAGTCATATACCAAAACGTAAAATCAAAAGAGTAGAATTTTTAACAGACTGGATGATGAAACCGGAAGCTTTAAAAACTTTTAGTAAATACATGAATGAAGATGATGCTTTAGATTTATGGAATTCAAAGAAAGAAGCAATAATGCAGGAACTAAATGATCGCAGGGGAAAAATGATATTAAATTAAAAGAACAAAAACCATATTGGTTCTTGTTCTTTTTTATCGGAATTATTAACGTTGAACTATCTATTGCTGTAAGAGAGTTTATTATGTAGAATAGAAAAACATTTCAACTAGTAGAAACCTCTAAAAAGAAGTTGACTTCCACGAATGCGAATGGTATATTAGTAGATGTCGCTAATTCGAAAAAAACATTCTTTCTTTTTTTAAAAAAGTTTGTTCGTAGAAGTTGACCACGGTGAAATGCTGTGTTATTATATAAAAGTTGCTCCTAACAGCAACATTAAATTGCTCTTTGAAAACTGAACAAACAAACGTCAACAATAATCGTTTTTATAACTTTCGTTATAGAAACAAAACAAGTAACAAAAGCTAGAGTTTAGCAATGAGCTAATCTTACTCTTTATCGGAGAGTTTGATCCTGGCTCAGGACGAACGCTGGCGGCGTGCCTAATACATGCAAGTCGAGCGGACTTAAAAAGCTTGCTTTTTAAGTTAGCGGCGGACGGGTGAGTAACACGTGGGCAACCTGCCTGTAAGACTGGGATAACTTCGGGAAACCGGAGCTAATACCGGATAATCCTTTCCTACTCATGTAGGAAAGCTGAAAGACGGTTTACGCTGTCACTTACAGATGGGCCCGCGGCGCATTAGCTAGTTGGTGAGGTAACGGCTCACCAAGGCGACGATGCGTAGCCGACCTGAGAGGGTGATCGGCCACACTGGGACTGAGACACGGCCCAGACTCCTACGGGAGGCAGCAGTAGGGAATCTTCCGCAATGGACGAAAGTCTGACGGAGCAACGCCGCGTGAGTGATGAAGGTTTTCGGATCGTAAAACTCTGTTGTTAGGGAAGAACAAGTACGAGAGTAACTGCTCGTACCTTGACGGTACCTAACCAGAAAGCCACGGCTAACTACGTGCCAGCAGCCGCGGTAATACGTAGGTGGCAAGCGTTGTCCGGAATTATTGGGCGTAAAGCGCGCGCAGGCGGTCCTTTAAGTCTGATGTGAAAGCCCACGGCTCAACCGTGGAGGGTCATTGGAAACTGGGGGACTTGAGTGCAGAAGAGAAGAGTGGAATTCCACGTGTAGCGGTGAAATGCGTAGAGATGTGGAGGAACACCAGTGGCGAAGGCGACTCTTTGGTCTGTAACTGACGCTGAGGCGCGAAAGCGTGGGGAGCAAACAGGATTAGATACCCTGGTAGTCCACGCCGTAAACGATGAGTGCTAAGTGTTAGAGGGTTTCCGCCCTTTAGTGCTGCAGCAAACGCATTAAGCACTCCGCCTGGGGAGTACGGCCGCAAGGCTGAAACTCAAAGGAATTGACGGGGGCCCGCACAAGCGGTGGAGCATGTGGTTTAATTCGAAGCAACGCGAAGAACCTTACCAGGTCTTGACATCTCCTGACAATCCTAGAGATAGGACGTTCCCCTTCGGGGGACAGGATGACAGGTGGTGCATGGTTGTCGTCAGCTCGTGTCGTGAGATGTTGGGTTAAGTCCCGCAACGAGCGCAACCCTTGATCTTAGTTGCCAGCATTTAGTTGGGCACTCTAAGGTGACTGCCGGTGACAAACCGGAGGAAGGTGGGGATGACGTCAAATCATCATGCCCCTTATGACCTGGGCTACACACGTGCTACAATGGATGGTACAAAGGGCAGCAAAACCGCGAGGTCGAGCCAATCCCATAAAACCATTCTCAGTTCGGATTGTAGGCTGCAACTCGCCTACATGAAGCTGGAATCGCTAGTAATCGCGGATCAGCATGCCGCGGTGAATACGTTCCCGGGCCTTGTACACACCGCCCGTCACACCACGAGAGTTTGTAACACCCGAAGTCGGTGGGGTAACCCTTCTGGGAGCCAGCCGCCTAAGGTGGGATAGATGATTGGGGTGAAGTCGTAACAAGGTAGCCGTATCGGAAGGTGCGGCTGGATCACCTCCTTTCTAAGGAAAAATGGATTTATTCCATTCATAGATTGTTGATAGTTTGTTGTTCAGTTTTGAGGGAGCAATTCCTCATGATATAAAATTGTTCTTTGAAAACTAAATCATATAGAAGAAAAACCAAGATAAAACCGAGTAATCGCCATCTTAGATTCTCTATGTAAATAGAAGAATTAGGGTAAAGAGTAACATCTTTAGCCAAATCAAGTTAAGTTAGAAAGGGCGCACGGTGGATGCCTTGGCACTAGGAGCCGATGAAGGACGGGACTAACACCGATATGCTTCGGGGAGCTGTAAGTAAGCTTTGATCCGGAGATTTCCGAATGGGGAAACCCACTATCCGTAATGGGATAGTATCGTTACTTGAATACATAGAGTAACTGAAGGCAGACCCGGGGAACTGAAACATCTAAGTACCCGGAGGAAGAGAAAGCAAACGCGATTCCCTTAGTAGCGGCGAGCGAAACGGGATTAGCCCAAACCAAGAGGCTTGCCTCTTGGGGTTGTAGGACACTCTACATGGAGTTACAAAGGAACGGGGTAGATGAATAGGTCTGGAAAGGCCAGTCACAGAAGGTAAAAACCCTGTAGTCGAAACTTCGTTCCCTCCTGAGTGGATCCTGAGTACGGCGGGACACGAGAAATCCCGTCGGAAGCAGGGAGGACCATCTCCCAAGGCTAAATACTCCCTAGTGACCGATAGTGAACCAGTACCGTGAGGGAAAGGTGAAAAGCACCCCGGAAGGGGAGTGAAATAGATCCTGAAACCGTGTGCCTACAAGTAGTTAGAGCCCATTAATGGGTGATAGCGTGCCTTTTGTAGAATGAACCGGCGAGTTACGATTACATGCAAGGTTAAGTTGAAGAGACGGAGCCGCAGCGAAAGCGAGTCTGAATAGGGCGATAGAGTATGTGGTCGTAGACCCGAAACCAGGTGATCTACCCATGTCCAGGGTGAAGTCCAGGTAACACTGGATGGAGGCCCGAACCCACGCACGTTGAAAAGTGCGGGGATGAGGTGTGGGTAGCGGAGAAATTCCAATCGAACTTGGAGATAGCTGGTTCTCTCCGAAATAGCTTTAGGGCTAGCCTCAAGGTAAGAGTATTGGAGGTAGAGCACTGTTTGGACTAGGGGCCCCCATCGGGTTACCGAATTCAGACAAACTCCGAATGCCAAATACTTATCCTTGGGAGTCAGACTGCGAGTGATAAGATCCGTAGTCAAGAGGGAAACAGCCCAGACCACCAGCTAAGGTCCCAAAGTATACGTTAAGTGGAAAAGGATGTGGAGTTGCTTAGACAACCAGGATGTTGGCTTAGAAGCAGCCACCATTTAAAGAGTGCGTAATAGCTCACTGGTCGAGTGACTCTGCGCCGAAAATGTACCGGGGCTAAACGTATCACCGAAGCTGTGGATTGACATCTATGATGTCAGTGGTAGGAGAGCGTTCTAAGGGCGTTGAAGCTAGACCGTAAGGACTGGTGGAGCGCTTAGAAGTGAGAATGCCGGTATGAGTAGCGAAAGATGAGTGAGAATCTCATCCACCGAATGCCTAAGGTTTCCTGAGGAAGGCTCGTCCACTCAGGGTTAGTCGGGACCTAAGCCGAGGCTGAAGAGCGTAGGCGATGGACAACAGGTTGATATTCCTGTACCACCTTATGAATCGTTTGAGCGATGGGGGGACGCAGGAGGATAGGGTAAGCGTGCTGTTGGATTAGCACGTCCAAGCAGTTAGGCTGGTAATGAGGCAAATCCCATTACCGTGAAGGCGGAGCTGTGACGGCGAGGGAAATATAGTACCGAAGTTCCTGATTCCACACTGCCAAGAAAAGCCTCTAGCGAGATTCAAGGTGCCCGTACCGCAAACCGACACAGGTAGGCGAGGAGAGAATCCTAAGGTGAGCGAGAGAACTCTCGTTAAGGAACTCGGCAAAATGACCCCGTAACTTCGGGAGAAGGGGTGCTCTTTTGGGTGCAAGCCCGAGAGAGCCGCAGTGAATAGGCCCAGGCGACTGTTTAGCAAAAACACAGGTCTCTGCGAAGCCGTAAGGCGAAGTATAGGGGCTGACACCTGCCCGGTGCTGGAAGGTTAAGAGGAGGGGTTAGCGTTCGCGCGAAGCTCTGAATTGAAGCCCCAGTAAACGGCGGCCGTAACTATAACGGTCCTAAGGTAGCGAAATTCCTTGTCGGGTAAGTTCCGACCCGCACGAAAGGTGTAACGATCTGGGCACTGTCTCAACGAGAGACTCGGTGAAATTATAGTACCTGTGAAGATGCAGGTTACCCGCGACAGGACGGAAAGACCCCGTGGAGCTTTACTGTAGCCTGATATTGAATTTTGGTACAGCTTGTACAGGATAGGTAGGAGCCTTGGAAGCCGGAGCGCCAGCTTCGGTGGAGGCATTGGTGGGATACTACCCTGGCTGTATTGACATTCTAACCCGCACCCCTTATCGGGGTGGGAGACAGTGTCAGGTGGGCAGTTTGACTGGGGCGGTCGCCTCCTAAAAAGTAACGGAGGCGCCCAAAGGTTCCCTCAGAATGGTTGGAAATCATTCGTAGAGTGTAAAGGCACAAGGGAGCTTGACTGCGAGACCTACAAGTCGAGCAGGGACGAAAGTCGGGCTTAGTGATCCGGTGGTTCCGCATGGAAGGGCCATCGCTCAACGGATAAAAGCTACCCCGGGGATAACAGGCTTATCTCCCCCAAGAGTCCACATCGACGGGGAGGTTTGGCACCTCGATGTCGGCTCATCGCATCCTGGGGCTGTAGTCGGTCCCAAGGGTTGGGCTGTTCGCCCATTAAAGCGGTACGCGAGCTGGGTTCAGAACGTCGTGAGACAGTTCGGTCCCTATCCGTCGTGGGCGTAGGAAATTTGAGAGGAGCTGTCCTTAGTACGAGAGGACCGGGATGGACGCACCGCTGGTGTACCAGTTGTCTTGCCAAAGGCATAGCTGGGTAGCTATGTGCGGAAGGGATAAGTGCTGAAAGCATCTAAGCATGAAGCCCCCCTCGAGATGAGATTTCCCATAGCGTAAGCTAGTAAGATCCCTGAAAGATGATCAGGTTGATAGGTTTGAGGTGGAAGCGTGGTGACACGTGGAGCTGACAAATACTAATAGATCGAGGACTTAACTAAAAAGATTACTTGGTTCTTGTGTTTTTCTTCCTATAGGATTTAGTTTTGAGAGAACAACTCATAAAAACATAATAGTCTGGTGGCGATAGCGAGA
>NZ_JBIRYZ010000049.1:0-13294 GCF_044390325.1 Streptomyces sp. NPDC018964 | reverse complement strand
GAATATGCTCTTTGTTTGCAACGCAAACCGCACACAAACGAAGTTTGTATAAGTGCGCCCTTCTTCACTTTGTTCATTGGGGTGATTATACCACAGGCAGAGTGAAGATACTATTATGTAATTCTAGTGTTTCTGCGATAGTTTGATTATAATAGAGAAAAACAAGGCGGTAGGGGAGTGAGAGCTTTGGCTCGAAAGACAGAAGAAGAAAGACTATTAGAGATGGATGAAAAAATTAAGAAGATGCAAGCCGAGAAGCAAAGGCTTGCTAACCAATTAAAACAAAAGGAAAGAAAGGCAAGAACACAAAAGCTAATTAGAATGGGTGGATTATTAGAAAAACATTTAGGAATAACAGGAGAAGAAGAAACTATTAAGTTGATTGCTTCTTTCCAAAAATCTATTTTGGAAAATAAAGATAGAGTAAATGCCATGGACATTAATCAAGCTAGAAATATACTAGGGATTCAAGTCCAGAGTTCAAAAGAATCTTAATCCATATTTTATTGTGTTTCTACTCTAGGTTAGATAAAAGATACCGATTTTGAAATTTATCAAAATCGGTATCTTTATCTAACTCTATTTATAAAAGGATGTATTTTCTTCTTTAAAATCGAAATTAAATGGGACCAGTTACATAATACATAAATAATAATATAGAAGACAAAATGCCTATACTATTTAAGATTTTCCCCATAAAAATATAATTGTTTTTTCTCTCTTTAATTTTTTTTGCTTGTTTATATCCTATAACTCCTAATATTATTGCAACTAAACAAAACCATAAAGAAAATACAGTCAAATAAGCAGAGATCAGAGCAACAAAACCTATTAAAATAGCTTTTACTTCCTCCTGCACAATATATACCTCCCTAAACATTCTTTGTTTTTCCATTTTTTATTATATATGTTATTAATTTGAAGAAATATTCGGATTGATATAAAAAATTAAGGGACATAATTTTAACTTTTAATAATATAGTTATTTTTTAAAGATTTTTAAAACCTTTTTACTTATTTATAGGAGCTTGAAACCCTTGGGGCTGTAAGTCTCAAAAATTTAAAAGTGAGTTTTGGTGCACTTAAAGTGAGTTTTGGTGCACTTAAAAGTGAGTTTTGGTGCACTTAAAGTGAGTTTTGGTGCACTTAAAGTGAGTTTTTTAGAAAAACTTGTTTTTTAACTCACTTTTAAATATGATAGTTATATCAAGAGTTATGAAAGGAATAAAGAAATGGCAAGGAGATTAGAAAAATTATCTGATAGAGTACCAAAATTAAAAGAAATGGAAACACGTAATTTCCCCGTTGTTAAATCTAATCATCTAATTCAAAAAACTCGTTTTGATTTAACATTGGTTGAACAAAAATTGATATTGCACGTAATCCAAATGATTGAGCCAAAAGATGATGATTTTAAAACGTATCGTTTTTCAATTAAGGATTACTGTAAAATTTGCCAAATCAGCGATAGAAGTGGGAAAAACTATTCGATTATTAAAAGTTCCCTGAAAAAGATAAGCGACAAAAGTTTTTGGATGGAACAAGAAGATGGTACGGAAGTGTTAATGAGGTGGATCGACAAAGTAGTTATAGACCATAAGAAAGACATAATTGATATTAAATTGGATAAAGATTTAAAGCCTCATTTGTTGCAGTTGAAGCAATTTTTCACTAAATATAATTACTTATATGTAATGACTATGAAAAGCCAATATAGTATTAGGCTCTATGAAATATTAAAGTCTTACGAAAATGTCCAAGGGATTATTTATGAAGTGGATGAATTAAGGAAAGTCCTAAATCTAGATGATGATACATTACCTAGATGGGTTGATTTCAAGCGTTTTGTGATAGAACAAGCTATTAAAGAAATCAATAAATTAACTGACATTACGATTACATACGATACGATTAAAAAGGGAAGAAGTGTTTTCGAAGTTGTATTTAATATTAAATCCAAGTCTGAAACACAAAAAATTATATCTCAAAGATTAATTGAAAGAACATTAGATAAGAAAAATAAAGATAATGATGATGATACTCCTTACTAATAGCATTGAGAACGTTTTAAAGGGGTTATATTGAGCCCTTTTTTAAAATAACGCATTTAAAGGTGTTAAATGGATAACGGCCTTCTACGGGCTTTGTATACACTTTAAAGGGGGAGTTGATAGTTATGGAATTTGATGATTCAAAAAAAATCATAAATGGGGAATTTGATATGAACCGCACTTGGTATGTAGGATTTGAATACAAAAGGGATTACGCAAAAAAGCCTTTGTCTGGGGAGGAAAATGAAAAACTAGTGGATGATCTAATCCAGGTCTTTGCAAAGTATGAAATGCAGTGGAAAATGAAATAAAAGGCTACCCAAAGGCAACCTTTTTATCGTTTTATTAAAGGTTCGGATTTAAAAAGAACTTTTTTTGTTTCAGCATCAACAATTATATTTTTTATATCTTTACCATTTTCAGATACTGTTAAATAAACATATACTTGTCTATTAGGATGAAAACCATCACCTGAAACTCGATTTTCACCAATAAACTCATCTACTTTTGACAACACCTTGTTCACATCTTTAAAAGAGACTTTTTCTCTAATGTTAATTTTAGCGTTCTTGTATTCAGTATATTGTTTTTGGTCTATTGAGCTATAAAAAGAATTTGGACTAGCAAACTTTTCACTAGAGTTATCAGGATATTTGCTCCATGATTCTTTTGCTGGTTCCTTAGCTTGAATTGAATTTGTGCTTATTCCCATTACTAAAACAACTAATAATATCATTGCAGTAATCATTTTCTTCATTTTGTATTCAACTCCTTTTTTGTATTATTTGATTGATTATCTGTTTTTATAAACAAATCTCTATAAGAAATAAAAAATGACCTCCCTACGGCTTGGCGCTGTTTGGAGGTCATTTCACTGATCTATAAAATATAGAGCCAATTCTTAAAAGAGTAGGCTAGCTACAGATGCTGTCACATCTGTAGCTTTTTTGAATATAGCATGATTACCTTTCTAACCCAATGTTTTGCCCTTTTAAGCGTTGCTTTGGTTTTTGCTTAGCATTTACTTTGTGTTCCTGCTTTTGGGCTTGTTCTACCCCTTCTAGGATGGCTGAAAGAAAGTCATTGCTTTGGCTTAGGCTTTGCGTTTCTTGTTGAACTTTTTCAAGTGCTGGAGCAACTTTCTCTATTTCTCTTTTATGTTGTTCCAAATGCTCCCGATCTTCATAACCGATGGTTCGAATAGCTTGAGTTAACTGTTCTCGTTTTTGTAAATCTTTCTGATAAGCTTGTTGTTCTTCCTTGGAAAACAGAATTTTTCCTTTTAAGTAAGGATTCGATTCGATTCGTTCAATTCGTTTTTCTAGTTCAGTAAGATGATTAAAATAACTTTCTGCATTTTGAGCATTCCGAACAGCCAGATTATAGTTTTGAATACCTTCTCGATTTAATTCAATTTTATGCTGTCTTTGTTCTAAAGTATGTTTTATGTTGTCGAGCGATATAGTTTTTCCTTGTTTCTCATTTAGTCGGTTCAATTTAGATGCTGTCTTGTAATCCAAATATTGTCCTGCTGTTTTCAATTCAGGATATTGGATAGCTACTTTACGAATTAGCTTTTGCTTTAGTATTTCTTCTGTCTGGTTTAGTATTTGTTTTTGGTCTACAGATTTTAAGATGCTCCCGTTTAAAGTTCGAGTAGACGTATCAATTTGTTTACTTAATTGCTTTTTAGCTAACTGGATCTCTTCACGTGCAGATAAACCAGCTTCTTTTAAACATGTATTTAAGTGGTCATGCTGGCTGATGATTTTATCTTGTAAAGTGTTGATACTAGCACGCAAATTTTCTTTTTCCTTACGTTGGAAAAATCCTACTTTATCAAGTTTTCCCTTTAATTCTTCTAATGTTTTTTCATAATGAGAAAGCTGTTTTTCTGCTTGTTCTGCAATAGAAACTATGTGATTTTTTGTCTTTAAAGATTCTAGTGCTTTTCTTTGTTGTTCGGTCTGTACTTCTAATGATTTTCTATAGTTGGCAATTGTTGCTACCGTTGGAATTTCGCCAATAATTTGTTTGGCTGCCTCCACATTTTTTTGTTCTTCAGTAGTTAATTCTACAGACTTCTTTTGCTCCTGTTGTTTTAACTCTGCTTCTATTTGTTGCTTCTCTTGGCGGTATCTTTGTAAGTCATAAACAATAGCATTATGCTTTTGTACTTCACGATTAATATTACCTCGCTCAGTTTTCATCCCCTTTTTCTCCATATCAGAAGCGACATGCCCCATATGAACCGTAGGTAAGATTTCAAGTCCACGTTCAGCGTGAGATTTATGTGTAATTCGTTCTTTGATGTTTGATTGTTCTAATGCTTTATTTGCGTATTCTGACCATTGTTCTCTCCACTGCTCCAGCAGTTCTTTTTTGTTCCAATCACGATTCTTTGTAGTAAAGCCTTCTTCTGAAATTTCTCGTGTTGTTAACATTATGTGAGCGTGAGGATTGTTGGAGTCATCTCTATGAATAGCGATATCAGCAACCATGCCTTTATCTACAAATTGGTCTTGGATGTAGCCTTTGATTAATTCAGTTTGTTGTTGATTGGAAAGTTCTTTAGGTAAAGCAATATTTATTTCTCTGGCTAATTGAGAGTTCTTTCTTTTCTCAGAACGTTCAATTTCATTCCAAAGAATCTCACGATTTTTAACCCAAACAGGGGAATTTTCAGGAGCAAGAATATGGGTTTCCGGCTTCACTTCTCTTTTGTAAAATTTACTTTCATTAGTTTGTTCATCAACTAAACGCTGACCAGAACGATAGGCAGCTGACGCAATTGCTGATTGTCCTTTTCCTCTGGAAATCATTTGTGCTGAGAAGTGATAGATTGCCATATGCTTGAACCTCCTTTTCAAAAGATTTTGTAGTAGCCGTAATAAAAATGATCGTACCGTAAGGTGGGAGAATTTTTATTATGGAATCGTAAGAAATTAATTAGACGAAATGGCATTTTGCCAATGAGAAATAATTAATCTCTTACGATGAGTTTTTGTATTCGTCACAAGACGGATACTCATTCGCACATCAGCGAATGAAGGATTTTAATTTTTATATTCGCAACAAGCGAATATGCTCTTTGTTTGCAACGCAAACCGCACACAAACGAAGTTTGTATAAGTGCGCCCTTCTTCACTTTGTTCATTGGGGTGATTATACCACATGCAGAGTGAAGATACTACTTTGTTATTCTAGTGTTATAGCTATAATTTGATTATAATGGAGGAAACAAGGTTATAAGGGGAGTGAGGGCTATGGCTCGAAAGACAGAAGAAGAGAGATTGCTAGATATGGATGAAAAGATTAAGAAGATGCAAGCTGAGAAGCAAAGGCTTGCGAATCAATTAAAGGAAAAAGAGCGTAAATCTAGAACAAAAAGACTCATTCAAATTGGGGCATTAATGGAGAAGCATTTAAAGATAGAAGGGGAGGAAGAAGCAATCAAGCTAATCGCTTCTTTCCAAAAGGCCATCTTGGAAAGAAAAGAACAAATTCAAGCAATGGATATACATTTAGCTAGAGAGATATTAGGAATTGAAAATAAAAAGTAACTCTCTTAAACTAGTGTTGACCACAGGGTCAAATAATGACCAATAGGTCAACGTTGATGTTTCTTTGAATAAAATAAAATGACCTCCTTCGATTTATTCGTAGGAGGTCATTTCATACTTTAGTATGGGAGCCAACCCTATAAAGAGTTGGTCAGGCTATAGATCTGAAGTATCTGTAGCCTTTTTTTATTATAATATGTAACCACATTCAAAAGATAGAATTTTTGCTTTTTGAAATTAGAAAACAGAATGATCCAATTCAAAAGAACAACCATTATTCTAAAGAACTATTGGCGACTAGTCTCTTTAAATCTTTCCTTCATAGCTTAATCTTTTTAGGAAAAACTAAAGTTACAGAAAGGAGAAATTTGATATGCGTGTTTTATTAACCATTGGTATCATGATTTTTTGCACCATCTCTAATGCTTATTTCACTCACTACATTCAAGAAAAAGCAAGAAAGCGCGGACTATACAGCGGTATTGTTTTGACTATCCTAGGTTTAGGTTACTCTACTTTTCAAACATTATTTATTATAAAAATGCAAAAAAAAGAATTTGAAAAAAAGAATTAGATATGAACCGCACTTGTTATTAGGATTTGAATACAAAAAGATTGTTAAAAAGCAGGCAATAGATAAAATCCCCCTGTATAAAGTTAATCCAAACTAATAAAATTTAATTAACCTACTGTAGAGTATGAACTTCGGCTAAATAGTCGGAGTTTTTTTGAGCTGATGATTAAAGGAAATACAAATACAAAAAAAGTGGTCATTTTTAGAGATAAAATTCCTCTCTAATGCTCACTAGACCTTCATAATCACTTTTTAAAGCGTTGCTTTTTAAATAAGAGTAGTTAAATAAGTAATTTAAATAAAATCGCTAAAATAAGGCTTAAAACAACTCTTGTTAAGTGTCCCAAAATTAATATACCCCTAAATCATTTACTTCTTCGATTGAATAAATGACCTCCCTTCGGTTTAAGTTGGCTTTACATTTAATGACCATCATGTTTATTTTTCACTAACTTCGTTTTATCCTTAGTTCCTGGTGGTTGTTCAAGCCAATTATTCTTTATCATAATGTCGGCTCCCGACTTTGCAAATGTAGCAATTTCAAGGGATAGGCGTTCATAACTAGTTGCTAGATCGTTGCGTTGACTAGCTGCGGCTGCAGTAGCATAGTTACCAGTTCCACTTGCACTTAGTAATGCCATATGGAACATGATTAATTTGTCTGAAAACGTTTGGGTCGTGGAATCAGAAATACCATGATCGGGTGACATGGGTGCTTCAATATCACAACCAAGCAAAGAATCCATAAAAATTTTCATATGTTTTTTGGATATCTCTTTACCAGTTAACAAAAAGTCCTGAACTTCTTTTAATGGCGAAGTCTGTGCAAAAGCAAGGCTAATTTTCATCCCTATATGATTGGTTTGAATATTTAAATATAAGTGAGAAATTTCAATTGCATTTAAAGGACGCTTGTCGCTTAATAGATTAAATCCACCTAAATACTTTTTACTGTCTATGTAATCCGTCTCAGTTGGAACAGGTATATAGGGTGCTCTTAAAAATATCCCTTTATTTAGCATTACTTGTGTGCTTTTATCATATAATTTAGTCGTTTCAGAGATTCCCTCTATAAAATAATCCCTTATATCTTTTCTAATACTCATGCCAAGAGAACCACCATAGGCTAATAATCCAGCTCTTGCCATATGATTGACATAGCTTATACAAAATAAATCTGTAAATAAACTCGGTGCATTCATATTAACATCTGCTTCAGAAAACCCATTCGGTATAATATAGTTTTCATGTTTAAATATAGTGATGAGTTTTTCTATATGACTAGCTGACAGATCATATGAAAACTGAATAATTGGTTTAATCTCTTTGTCCTCTATATGTTTTAGCATATAACCTAAAATACATTTACTCATGCTGTCATTCATATAGGCAGTCCAAAGAATTGCTATTTCAGAAGCTGTTAAATCTACATGGTTTCCTTTCATGTGAAACCCTCCTAAGTGGCTTAATAAAAAGCTCTGTTTAGGGTTTAGGAAAAAACAAAAAATGCTACTAATCCCCTTTTTTTAGGGTGTCTTATTCAAAGAAACTTATACAAAACGTAAAGTTAGCAGGCATAGTTCAATGAAGTTGGGATTATAAACTCAAAGTGTATATAATCGCTTTGAAATACGTTTTAAATGGCATTTTAATTTTCTAACCAATTGTAGAAAGGTACCTTTTTAACAGGTTCTTTTCCTAACATGCCTTTGACCTTCTCATATGATTCGTTATGTGCTTGCTGTTTAGCCTTAATTTGACGATTATTTTCAGCATAAAGAGCTTGCCATTCTAATTTTGTAACCAATGTATCTACGTAACTGGACATGTATGTGATTTTAGTGCCTTTTTTTATGGAATCAGTAACTCTATTAGTTACATATTGAATTATTTTATTAGCTTGCTTATATATATTATTTTCTTGTTTTTCAGGTACTAGATAGGTAGAAAAAGTTTCCCCTTCTTTTTCCCTACTGCCAGAAGGCTTTTCGCTGTTTTCTGTTTCGCAATCTGTTTGGAAATTAGTCCTATCAAGTCCTAATAAATTCACCCAATATTGGAAGTAAGGATGATTAACAAATAGATAGACTGGGTTCCCCCGACCGTTACACTTTCTGGCACGTCGATATACTTTTATAACTTGTCCCAGTTCTACTAGCTCTTTCAGGCGATATTGGATAGTTCGGTCACTGATCCCGTTCCTTTTTGCCAGGTATTCGTCACTCGCATAAAAGAATCCTAACTCCGTACTGAAGAAACAGACCATATCAAAAGCCTGTCTTGTTCCTTCTTTTAGTCGGTACCATTTATCCCCTATGGACTCTTGAATAGATTCTAATAAACTGTACTTAACTTTTTTCTTTTCTGTTTTTGTTTCTACATATGGTGTGTAAGATATCATTTGATTAAATTGGTGTGATTCCACAAATACTGTCATGTTCAATTTCTCCTTTTTCGGAACAAAAAAAGACACTATTATCCCATAAACCAATGGGAAACAGTGTCTTTTATCAAAAGTTATCGAAAAAAGGAAACTTTTTTTCCTTGAATAAACGTGTTTTATACACTAAAATGATTGGTATATAATACTTAACGTTATATGTTCAAAGGACTTCGACAAGTGTTTCCCTACCGAGAATAGGGAGACGGTTAAAGGGTGCGACCAACACCACTTTAACAGTTGGAGTTCTTTTTCATTATCCGGACTATTTAGTTATCTGTAATTTTATACCTATCAATCTATTCTAGCAATACTAATTTACTAGATTATATTTGAAATTAATAAAATAAAAAGCATAGGATCGTCTCCTATGCTTTTTTTCTTTTTATCCTAATACGAAATAAAAAGTTCATATTTTAAATGAAATGTAATTTTTTTCTATAAAAGGAGGTATTTTCTTTTTTAAAACCGAAATTAAATAGGACCGGTTACATAATACATAAATAGCAGTATAGAAGACAAAATCCCTATACTATTTAATATTTTCCCCATAAAAATATAATTGTTTTTTCTCTCTTTAATTTTTTTTGCCTGTTTATATCCTATAACTCCAAATATTATTGCAACTAAACAAAACCATAAAGAAAACACAGTCAAATAAGCAGCGATTAGAGTAACAAAACCTATTAAAATAGCTTTTACTTCCTCCTGCACAATATATACCCCCTAGAATATTCTTATTTTTTTCCATTTTTTTATTATCTATGTTATTAATCTGGAAATTATTCGGATTGATATAAAAAATTAAGGGGAAGGAAGATTGTTTCTATGAGTATGAAAAGAATTGTTTTTGTGTTAGGTTCACTTGTATTTTTATTAATTAGTAATTTTGGTTTAGATTTAAAATCAGCTAATGCAGAAAGTATCTCTACTGAAGATGGACTGAAGTATATTGAATCACCAGCTAATTATATTGAGTATTTAGAAAAGGAAAGCAAAATAGATGACTACGCAGCAGAAGGATTAGAAGCATTTAAAAATTTAAGTGAAGAAGAACAAAACACTTTTCTTTTAGCATTACAACCAGATAATTATATGAAATTAATCGGTACAGCAAATGCTAATCCTGGCGTATCAAACATTAACATAGAAGGAAATAAAGTACCTGTAGAACTACAAACAAATACTAACCCTTCAATAGGAGTATTAGCGACTGGGAAAAAAACTGTAACTGCTACCTATAAACTGTATGTTTTAGGTATTAAAACAACTACATTATATAGTACAGTTGTTTTTAACTATTCAGGTTCAACAGCTACAAAAGTTTTAGATAATTACGGAAGCCACAGTAACATAAATCCTTCTATGATATGGCAAAAAGGAATTGGAAAAGGTTATTTAAGTGGTGGAGATGCCTATGGAAGAGCTTCATGGACAGTATACTCAACTGGTAGTTTAGGTTTCATTAATGACTCTGTTGATTTTTATGCTCGTGGAGATGGAAAAAACAGATACTATAAAGTGGATTCTACACGGTCAGACTGGAAAACTGGTGGATGGATTTCTTTCTAAAAGTTGATTCCAATAAAAAAGCCTAAGATCTTAGGCTTTTTTATTTTTTCTTGAGAAATTTTATAAGTAAATATATTCCTCCTATGATAACTATAAGCCAAAAAACGAAAGGAATAATACCTAAAATATCCATAAAAACCATCCTTCAATTTTTTAAATTTTCTTTTTGCTAATCAAGTTTCTGTTGTTAAAAAAAAAACGTCTAATGAATCCAACAATTAATCCAAATCCTAATATTATTAGAACTATATAGCCATTAGACAATTTTCCTTGAAGTAGTAGAAGAAACAGCAATACCGAGATTACTACAACCACGAATAGTAAAACAACATCAATTCGCTTCATGAAATCATCTCCTTTTCTTAGTTGATACTTTACTCCCGTTGTGTTGGAAATCATAACTAATAATAACATTTTTTTCTTATTCTTATTTTGTAAGTGTTTAATAGAATTAGATAGTATTTTGCTAGTTAGTTAACATAATGCGTCTTATCCCAAGCAACCAACAAAACAAAAGACGGAATTCGGCCATATTTGGGCAAATTCCGTCTTTTTAGGTTTGGGAAATACATATAAACTTGGAACAATAATGATATCGGCGATCTTTCATTTTCTTTTAATTGCTGCGGATTGCTAGTTAGTTTCATGTTTGACAACAAAAATCAAAACAGAGACAACTCCCTCAGTTGTCTCTGTTAAGGATTACATAATAAGGAGGTATTACATGATCAATAATATGTTTGAAATGAAAGAAGTATGAATTGCTCACTCTCTTTATCAGTGTTAATCACCGTTCCAACTCATTTCTTTGCCCTTTTAAGCGTTGTTTTTGCTTCTCATTAGGATTTACCCCTCGAGTTTGGTTTCGGGCCTGTTCTAGGCCTCGGATGATGGCTGACAAGAATTCTGTGCTTGCTCCATAACCACCTTGATGCTTCCCTAACTGTAAATCTTCGATTTCTTTTATTGTTTTATCTTTCAAGTCCATATTACTTAGAATCTTATCTCGATTATGAATAAAGTGGTCTTTATCTCGAAATCCTTCTTTTTTTAAAGATTCTTGGCACTTACTCTGTATGTTTAAAAGGTCGTCATAGGCTTTCTTATTTGTTTCAGAATGAAGTACCTTTCCTTTTAACAAGGGATTACTATCAATTTTTTGCAAACGTTGTTCAATCTCTAATAATTGATCAAAATACTTTTCTACCCTTTGGATTCGCTGAATACCTACTTGGAACTTTTGTAAAAAGTTTTTATGTTCTTCAATATGTCTGTTCCGAGCACGAATAGTGGATTTAATACTATCTATACCGACAATCTTTTCAGCTTTTTTATTAAGGTTATTTAGCTTTTGCGCAGTCTCATACGATAAGAATTTTTCGGCATTTTGAAGTTCAGGATAGTGAGAAATGACTTTACGTATGACTTGCTGCTTTATTATTTCTTCGGTTTGCTTTAGAACTATTTTCTGTTCAATGGATGTCAGATTGTTTTCTTGAAGCTTTTGAGTAGCTACTTTCAGTTGTTTATTCAAATTCTTTTTAGCAAATGGAATCTCTTCCACTTTAGCCAAATTAGCTTCTTTTAAGCATTGAGCCAAATGCTGTTCTTGCTCTGGAATTTCACCTTGTACTTCTGTAATCTTATTGCGTAAAATTTCTTTTTCTTTTCGTTTAAACAATCCTGTCTTATCCAGTTTTCCCTTTAATTCTTCTAAGGTTTTTTCATAATGAGAAAGTTGCTTTTCGGCTTGTTCAGCTACGGAAACGACATGATTTTGTGTCTTTATAGATTCTATTTCTTGTTTTTGTTTTTTGGTCTGTATTTCTAATGATTTTCTATAGCTAGCAATGCTTGTCATAGTTGGTGTATCACCAATAATCTGTTTAGCTAGGATAACTATTTTTTGTTCTTCAGGAGTTAATTCTACTTTCTTCTTTTGCTCCTGCAGTTTTAACGCTGCTTCTCTTTGTTGCTTCTCTTGACGATACTTTTGAAGGTCATAAACAATCGCATTATGCTTTTGAACTTCACGATTAATAGCCCCTCGTTCGGTTTGTATGCCCTTTTTCTCCATATCAGAAGCAACATGCCCCATATGGACAGTAGGTAAGATTTCAAGTCCACGATCTGCATGGGATTTATGTGTGATTCGTTCGTTGATTTGTGCTTGTTCTAATGCTTTGTTTGCATACTCGGACCACTGCTCTCTCCATTGCTCCAGCAGGTCTTTTTTATTCCAATCACGATTCTTCGTAGTAAATCCATCTTCTGAAATTTCTCGTGTTGTCAGCATGACGTGAGCATGAGGATTGTTGGCATCATCCCGATGGATAGCGATATCAGCAACCATGCCTTTATCTACAAATTGATCCTGGATGTACCCTTTGATTAATTCTGTTTGTTGTTGTTGAGAAAGTTCTCTAGGTAGTGCTACATTGATTTCTCTGGCTAATTGAGAGTTCTTCCTTTTCTCGGAATGTTCCACTTCATTCCAAAGAATCTCACGATTCTGAATCCAAACTGGCGATTTTTCAGGGGCAAGAATATGGGTTTCTGGTTGCACTTCTCTTTTGTAAAACTTACTTTCATTTGTTTGCTCATCGACTAAACGCTGACCAGAACGATAGGCAGCAGCCGCAACTGCGGATTGCCCTTTTCCTCTGGAAATCATTTGAGCAGAGAAATGATAGATCGCCATATCCTTGTACCTCCTTTTTAAATTTAAATTGAATAACAAACTCCATAATGGAACAAAATATTAAAGCCAACTGTTGAAATTCATGTATCACACCAAAAAGGGAGTAGAAGGCTATCTACTCCTTTTTTATTTTTTAAAAATGAATTCGGAGAAATTATAAAGACAAGTTGAACAATTGCTGACATTGCCAACGAGTATTTATAAAAATCTTCCGAATCCTTTTTTGTATCCGCATTATGGCGGATACTCATTCGCCCACTAGCGAATGGAGGGTTTTGATTTTGTATTCGCACCAAGCGAATATGCTCTTTGTTTGCAACGCAAACCGCACACAAACGAAGTTTGTATAAGTGCGCCCTTCTTCACTTTGTTCATTGGGGTGATTATACCACA
>NZ_JBIRYZ010000048.1:0-13672 GCF_044390325.1 Streptomyces sp. NPDC018964 | reverse complement strand
GCGCTGCTGGCGGACGGGTTCCGGGTGCTGGTGGAGGTCAGTGCGCATCCGGTGGTGGCGACCGGTGTGCGCGAGACGGTCGAGGACGCGGGTGTTCCCGCGGGTGTGGTGGGGACGCTGCGGCGGGAGGAGGGCGGCTGGGAACGGTTCACGCTGTCGCTGGGTGAGGCGTGGGCGTACGGCGCCGACGTCGACTGGGACGCCTTCTACGACGGCACCCGCCCCCACCGCGTCGACCTCCCCACCTACCCCTTCCAGCGCCAGCACTACTGGCCCCGCTTCGCCGACACCTCCGGCGACGTCACCTCCGCCGGACTGGAGTCCCCCGACCACCCCCTGCTCGGCGCCTCGGTCGAACTCGCCGGCGGCGACGGACTCGTCGCCACCGCCCGCTGGTCCCTGCGCAGCCAGCCCTGGCTCGCCGACCACGCCGTCTCCGGCACCGTCATCGTCCCCGGCACCGCCCTCGTCGAGTCCGTCATCCGAGCCGGTGACGTCCTCGGCGTCGGCAGCGTCGACGAACTGACCCTCCAGGCCCCCGTCGTCCTCCAGGAACGCGGCGAGGTCCAGGTCCAGATCGGCATCGGCGACGCCGACGACTCCGGCCGCCGCCCCGTCACCGTCCACACCCGGGCCACCGGACCCGACGGCGACACCGAGGACCTGTGGACCCTGCGCGCCCAGGGCACCCTCACCGAACCGGGCGCCCCCGCCGTGGCACGGCCCGAGGACTTCACCGCCTGGCCGCCGCCCGGCGCCACCGCCCTGGCCGCCGACGGCTTCTACGACCTGCTCGCCGGCCGCGGCTACGAGTACGGCCCCGTCTTCCAGGGCGTCCGCGCCACCTGGCGGCGCGGCGACGACGTCTTCGCCGAAGTCGTCCTGCCCGACCAGGTGCGCGGCGACGCCGCCCGGTTCGGCATCCACCCCGCCCTCCTCGACGCCGCCCTGCACGCCGCCGGACTCGCCCCCGGCGGCGACGACCGCACCGTCGTCCCCTTCGCCTGGTCCGGAGTCTCCCTGTACGCCACCGGCGCCACCGCGCTGCGCGTACGGATCTCCCCGGCCGGCGAGGACACCGTCACCGTCCACCTCACCGACCCGAGCGGCGCGCCCGTCGCCGTCATCGACGCGCTGGCCGTCCGCGAGGTGGCCGCCGAGACCCTCGACCCGTCCGCGCGGGCCGCCCGCGACTGGCTGTTCCACCTCGACTGGACGCCCCTCACGCCCGCCGCCCCCGCCGACACGACCGGCTGGGCCGTGCTCGGCACCCTGGACACCCCCGTCACCGCCCCCGACGGCACCGGCGGCCCGCTGCCCGTCCTCACCGACCTCACCGCGCTCGACGACACCACCGGCCGACCCCCCACCACCGTCCTCCTGTTCGCCGGACGGAACGCCCCGGCCGCACCCGGCGACGACACCCCGGCCGCCCCCGACACCCTCCTCGCGGAGGTCCTGACCACCGTCAACGACTGGCTCGCCGACGACCGCACCGCGCGGATCCCGCTCGTCGTGGTCACCCGCCACGCCGTCGCCACCGGACCCGGCGACCCCGTGCACGACCTGCCCGGCGCCGCCGTCTGGGGCCTGGTGCGCTCCGCACAGTCCCAGCACCCCGGCCGCCTCGTCCTCGCCGACCTCGACGTCCACGACGACTCCTGGCGGGCCCTGCCCGCCGCGCTCACCACCGGCGAACCGCAGCTCGCCCTGCGCCAGGGCACCGCCCACGCACCCCGGCTGGCCCGCCCCCGCACCGCCGACACCCTGACCGCCCCCGACGCCGCCGCCTGGCGCCTGGACATCCCGGTCAAGGGCTCCGTCGACCAGCTGGAACTGGTGCCCTGCCCCGAGATCACCGGCGAGCCCGCACCCGGACACGTCCTCATCGAGGTCCGCGCCGCCGGACTCAACTTCCGTGACGTCCTCAACACCCTCGGCATGTACCCCGGCCCCGCCGTCCTCCTCGGCGCCGAAGCCGCCGGCGTCGTCACCGCCACCGGCCCCGGCGTCACCGGCCTCGTCCCCGGCGACCGCGTGATGGGCCTGGTCACCGGCGGCTTCGGCACCCACGCCGTCGCCGACGCCCGCATGGTCGCTCCCGTGCCCGACGGCTGGACCTTCACCCAGGCCGCGTCCGTCCCCGTCGCCTTCCTCACCGCCTACTACGGCCTGCGCGACCTCGCCGGCCTCACCGCCGGCGAGTCCGTCCTCGTCCACTCCGCCGCCGGCGGCGTCGGCATGGCCGCCGCCCAGCTCGCCCGCCACTGGGGCGCCGAGGTCTACGGCACCGCCGGCGACCACAAGCGGCGCCTGCTGCGCGCCGAGGGCTGGGCCGACGACCACCTCGCCTCCTCCCGCACCCTCGACTTCGAGGACCGGTTCCGGCGGACCAGCGGCGGACGCGGCGTGGACGTCGTACTGAACTCGCTGGCCGGCGACTTCGTCGACGCCTCACTGCGCCTGCTCGCCCCCGGCGGACGCCTCGTCGAAATGGGCAAGACCGACGTCCGCGACCCCGGCCAGGTCGCCCTCGACCACCCCGCCGTCGCCCTCTACCAGGCGTACGAACTGCGCGAGGCCGGCGAGGACCGCATCCGGGAGATGTTCGCCGACCTCACCCGGCTCTTCGCCGACGGCTCCCTCAGCCCGCTGCCCACCGTCACCTGGGACGTCCACCACGCCCGCGACGCCTTCCGCCACATGGCGCAGGCCAAGCACTACGGCAAGATCGTCCTCACCGTGCCGCGCGTCTGGAACCCCGACGGCACCGTCCTCATCACCGGCGGCACCGGCACCATCGGCGGCATCCTCGCCCGCCACCTCGTCACCCGGCACGGCATGCGCCACCTGCTGCTCACCGGCCGCCGCGGCCCCGACGCCCCCGGCGCCGCCGAGCTGCGCGACGAACTCACCGCCCTCGGCGCCGAGGTGACCGTCGCCGCCTGCGACGCCGCCGACGCCGGACAGCTCGCCGCGACCCTCGCCGCCGTACCCGCCGCACACCCCCTCACCGCCGTGGTGCACGCGGCCGGCGCCCTCGACGACGGCGCCCTCGAACACCTCACCCCCGACCGGCTGCGCACCGTCCTCGCCCCCAAGGCCGACGCCGCCCGCCACCTGCACCGCCTCACCCGCGACCTCGACCTCGCGGACCTGGTGCTCTTCTCCGCCGGCGCCGGCGTCTTCGGCAACGCCGGACAGGCCAACTACGCCGCCGCCAACACCTACCTCGACGCCCTCGCCCACCGCCGCCGCGCCGACGGCCTGCCCACCACCTCCCTGTCCTGGGGCCTGTGGGCCGACGCCAGCGCCATGACCGGCCACCTCGACGACACCGACCTCGCCCGCGTCCGCCGCTCCGGCGTCCTGCCGCTGTCCGCGGCCGACGGCATGGCCCTGTTCGACGCCGCGCTCGCCGAACAGCGCCCGCACCTGGTGCCCGTCCGTCTCGACACCGGCCGGCTGCGCACCGGCGACGGCGAGGTCCCGCACCTGCTGCGCGCCCTGTACCGGGGCCCCGTCCGCCGTACCGCGCAGGCGGGCGCCGCGGGCGGCACCGACGGACTGCGGCCGCGCCTGGCCGGCCTGCCCGCCGACGACCGGCTCACCCTGCTGCGCGACCTCGTCGCCACCCACGCCGCCGCCGTCCTCGGCCACACCGACCCCGACCGGCTGCACGCCGGCCGCGCCTTCCGCGACCTCGGCTTCGACTCGCTGACCGCCGTCGAACTGCGCAACCGGCTCAACGCCGCCACCGGCCTCAGGCTGCCCGCCACCCTCGTCTTCGACCACCCGACCCCCGACGAACTCGCCGCCCACCTCGACGGCGAACTCTCCGGCGGCGAACCCTCCGGCGGAGCCCCCGCCACCGCGCCCGCCGCCCCGGCCCCCCTCCCGGCCGCCACCGGGGGAGACGAACCGTTCGCGATCGTCGGCATGGCCTGCCGCCTCCCCGGCGGGGTGCGCTCCCCGGAGGACCTGTGGCGGCTCCTCGCCGACGGCACCGACGCCATCGCCGAGTTCCCCGGCGACCGCGGCTGGGACCTCGACGGCCTCTACGACGCCCTGCCCGGCGACCAGGTCACCTCCCGCACCCGCGAGGGCGGCTTCCTGCACGACGCCGCCGACTTCGACGCCGACTTCTTCGGCATCTCCCCGCGCGAGGCCCTCGCCATGGACCCGCAGCAGCGGCTCCTGCTGGAGACCGCCTGGGAGACGTTCGAACGCGCCGGCATCGACCCCCGGTCGGTACGCGGCAGCCGCACCGGTGTCTTCGCCGGACTCTCCTCCAGCGACTACCTCAAGCGCGTCACCCACGTCCCCGACGAGATCGCCGGCTACGTCAACAACGGCAACGCCAACAGCATCGTCTCCGGACGCGTCGCCTACACCCTCGGCCTGGAGGGCCCGGCCGTCACCGTCGACACCGCCTGCTCCTCCTCCCTCGTCGCCCTGCACATGGCGCTCCAGGCGCTGCGCCGCGGCGAGTGCACCATGGCCCTGGCCGGCGGCGTCACCGTGATGTCCTCGCCGGAGATCATCGTCGACTTCTCCCGCCAGCGCGGACTGGCCGCCGACGGCCGCTGCAAGCCGTTCGCCGCCGCCGCCGACGGCACCGGCTTCTCCGAGGGCGTCGGCCTGATCCTCGTCGAGCGGCTCTCCGACGCCCGCCGCAACGGCCACCAGGTCCTCGCCGTCGTCCGCGGCTCCGCCGTCAACCAGGACGGCGCCTCCAACGGCCTCACCGCCCCCAACGGGCCCGCCCAGCAGCGCGTCATCCGCCAGGCCCTCGCCGACGCGGGCGTCAGCGCCACCGAGGTCGACGCCGTCGAGGCCCACGGCACCGGCACCCGCCTCGGCGACCCCATCGAGGCCCAGGCCCTCCTCGCCACCTACGGCCAGGACCGCGACCCCGAGCGCCCCCTGCTCCTCGGCTCCGTCAAGTCGAACATCGGCCACACCCAGGCCGCCGCCGGCGTCGCCGGCGTCATGAAGATGGTCCTCGCCCTGCGCCACGGCCTGCTCCCCAAGAGCCTGCACGTCGACGCGCCCACCCCGCACGTCGACTGGTCCTCCGGCGCCGTCAGCGTCCTCGCCGAGGCCACCGAGTGGCCCGAACCGGCCACCCCCCGCCCCCTGCGCGCCGCCGTGTCCTCCTTCGGCATCAGCGGCACCAACGCCCACGTCATCCTCGAACAGGCCCCGGCCGGACCGGAGCCGGCCGACGGGACGGACAGCGGCGCCGACGACGCGCCGCGGACCCTCGCCGGCCGCCCGCTGCCCTGGGTCCTGTCCGCCCGCGGCGACGCCGCCCTGCGCGGCCAGGCCCGCGCCCTCCTCGCCCACCTCGACGCGCACCCCGACACCGCACCGGCCGACATCGCCCTGTCCCTCGTGACCCGCCGGGCCACCCTGGAGAAGCGCGCCGTCGTCGTCGCCACCACCACGGACGACTTCCGCGCCGGCCTCACCGCCCTCGCCGACGGCACCCCCTCGCCCGCCGTGACCAGCGGCGGCCGGGGCGTCGGCCGCGACCGCAGGGCCGTCCTCGTCTTCCCCGGCCAGGGCTCCCAGTGGACCGGCATGGGCGCCGCACTCCTCGACACCTCACCGGTGTTCGCCGCCCGGATCGACGCCTGCGCCGACGCCCTCGCCCCGTACGTCGACTGGTCCCTCACCGACGTCCTGCGCGCCGCCGACGGCGCGCCCTCCCTCGACCGGGTCGACGTCGCCCAGCCCGCCCTGTGGGCGGTGATGGTCGCGCTCGCCGAGGTGTGGCGCGCCCACGGCCTCAAGCCCGCCGCCGTCCTCGGCCACTCCCAGGGCGAGATCGCCGCCGCCGCCGTCAGCGGCGCCCTCTCCCTCGACGACGCCGCGCGGATCGTCGCCGTGCGCAGCCTCGCCATCGCCCGCGAACTCTCCGGCCACGGCGGCATGGCGGCCGTCACCGCCCCGTACGACGAGGTCGCCGCGCTCGTCGCCGACCTGCCCGGCGTGTCGGTCGCCGCCGTCAACGGCCCCTCCTCCGTGGTGGTCTCCGGCGACACCGACGGCCTCGACACCCTCCTCGCCGACTGCGCGGAGCGGGGCGTGCGCGCCCGCCGCATCCCCGTCGACTACGCCTCCCACTCCGCGCACGTCGACCGGCTCGCCGAGACCCTGCCCGCCGCCCTCGACGGCATCGAACCCCGCGACGGCGACATCCCGTTCTTCTCCACCGTCACCGCCGACTGGCTGCCCGGCACCGCCCTGGACGCCCCCTACTGGCACCGCAACCTGCGCGGCACCGTCCGCCTGGAGGAGTCCCTGCGCGCCCTCCTCGACCAGGGCCACGACGTGTTCGTCGAGTGCAGCCCGCACCCGGTGCTCACCGTCGGCATCGAGGACACCGCCACCACCGCCGGCGCCGACGCGGTCGCCCTCGGCTCCCTGCGCCGCGACGACGGCGGCACCGACCGCATGCTGACCGCGCTGGCCGCCGCCCACGTCGCCGGCGTCCCCGTCGACTGGCGGCCCGCCGTCGCCCACGGCCACCCCGTGGACCTGCCCACCTACGCCTTCCAGCGCGAGCGGTACTGGCTGGAGGCCACCGGCGCCCAGGCCGACCCCACCGGACTCGACACCGTCGTACGGCTCGCCGACGGCGGCGCCGTCCTCGGCGGCGCACTGTCGCTGACCGCACAGCCCTGGCTGGACGCCCACCGCGTGCACGGCACCGCCGTCGTCCCCGCCACCGCCCTGCTCGACTGGGCGGTACGGGCCGGCGACGAGACCGGCTGCCCGACCGTCACCACCCTCGACGAACACACCCCGGTCACCGTCCCCGAACGGGGCCGTGTCGACCTCCAGATCACCGTCTCCGCCCCCGAGGACACCGGTGACGGCCCGGGCCGGCGCACCCTCACCGTCCACTCCCGCGTCCCCGACCCGGACGGCACCGACGTGCCGTGGACCCTGAACGCCACCGGCACCCTCACCGCCGGCGACCCGGCGCCCGCCCCGGCCGGCCCCGACACCTGGCCGCCCGCCGGCGCCCGCCCCACCGACCCCGACCGGGCCCACGACCGCCTCGACGGCAGCGGCCTGGACACCGGCGCCGCCTTCCGCACCCCGCGCGCGCTGTGGCGGCACGGCACCGACCTCCTCGCCGACGTGGAACTCCCCGAGGACGCCCACGCCGACGCCGCCCGGTTCCGTCTCCACCCGGCGCTGCTCCAGACGGCCCTCGCCCTGGCCGCCACCCCCGAGCACGCCACCGCGCCCGCCCTGCCGCAGCGCTGGCAGGACGTCACCACGTACGCCACCGGCGCCACCCGGCTGCGCCTGCGGCTGACCGGCGACGGCGACACCTGGACGGTCCACGCCCACGACGGCACCGGAGCCCCCGTCCTCACCGCCACCGCCACCACCCGCCCGGCCACCCCCGACCGGCTCCCGGCCGCCACCGCCCCCGACGCCCTGCACCGCGTCGAGTGGACCCCGTGGACCGGCGACACCGGCCCCGCGGACCTCACCGGCCCCTGGGCCGTCGTCGGAAACCCCGGACGCCTCACCGCCGCCCTCGAACGCGCCGGCGCCACCGTCCACGTCCACCCCACCCTCGACGACCTCACCGCCGCCCTCGACAGCGGCGACACCGCACCGCCGGCGCTGGTCGTCGTCCCCCACACCCACGACGACACCACCGGCACGGCCGGGGACACCGCGGCCGCCGCCCACACCTCCGCCCACCGGGCCCTGCGCCTGGCCACCACCTGGCTCAGCGACCCGCGCCACACGGCCACCCCGCTCCTCGTGGTGACCGAGGGCGCCCTCGCCACCGGACCCGACGACGGTGTCCCGGCCCTCGCCGACGCCACCGTCTGGGGCCTGCTGCGCTCCGCCCAGACCGAACACCCCGGCCGCTTCCTCCTCGCCGACCTCGACCCGGCCACCGACAACGCGGCCGACGGCACGGACCACGCCGACCCGTCGGCCACCGCCCTCCTCGCCGCCGTCGCCGCCGCCGGACGCACCGGCGAGCACCAGTTCGCCGTACGCGCCGGCACCGTCACCGTGCCCCGCCTGGTCCGCGCCGACCACGACGGCACCACACCGGCGGACAGCACTCCGTGGGGCGACGACACGACGTCCGGCACCGTCCTGATCACCGGCGGCACCGGCGTCCTCGGCGCCCTCGTCGCCCGCCACCTCGTCACCCGGCACGGCGTACGCCACCTGCTGCTCACCGGCCGCCGCGGCCCCGACGCCCCCGGCGCCGCCGAGCTGCGCGACGAACTCACCGCCCTCGGCGCCGAAGTCTCCGTCGTCGCCTGCGACGCCGCCGACCGCGACCGGCTCGCCGAGACCCTCGCCGCCGTACCCGCCGCACACCCGCTCACCGCCGTGGTCCACGCGGCCGGCGTCCTCGACGACGGCCTCCTCGACACCCTCACCCCCGACCGCCTCGACCACGTCCTGCGGCCCAAGGCCGACGCCGCCTGGAACCTGCACGAACTCACCCGCGACACCAAACTCTCCGCGTTCGTGCTGTTCTCCTCCTACGCGGGCCTCGCGGGCGGCCCCGGCCAGGCCAACTACGCCGCCGCCAACGCCTTCCTCGACGCCCTCGCCCAGCACCGGCGCGCCCGCGGCCTCACCGCCGTCTCCCTCGCCTGGGGCTTCTGGGGCGACCGCAGCGACCTCACCGGCGCCCTCGACGAGACCGACCTCGCACGGCTGGACCGGGCCGGCATCCGCCCCCTCACCGCCGACCAGGGCCTCGGCCTGCTCGACGCGGCCACCGCCCTGGACACCGCCCACCTGGTGCCCGTACGGCTCGACCCGCGCGCCCTGCGCGCCGACCAGGTGCCCCCGCTGCTGCGGGCCCTCGCCCGGCCCGCCGCCCGCCGCGCCGCCGACACCGCGACCACGGGCGGACCGCAGGACTTCCGCCGCAGGCTCGCCGCCCTCAGCGGCCCCCAGCAGCAGGCCCTGCTGCACCGCACCGTCCTCGGCCACGTCGCCGCCGTCCTCGGACACGCCTCCGCCGACGCCCTGGACTCCGGGCGCGGCTTCCTCGACCTCGGCATGTCCTCCCTGACCGCGGTCGAACTCCGCAACCGCCTCAACGCGGAGACGGGCCTGACCCTGCCCACCACCCTCATCTTCGACCACCCGGACCCGGCCGCCCTCGTCCGCCACCTGCGGGACGAACTCGGCACCGGCCCCGCCGGATCCGACGACGCGGACCAGCCCGTCTTCGCCGAACTGGCCGGCCTCGAGGCCGCCGTGAACGGCACCGAACTCGACGACCAGGACCGGGCCCGCCTCGCCAAACGGCTCCAGGCCCTCCAGTGGAAGCTCGACGCCGCCACGGAGACCACCGGCGAACGCGACGACACCGACCTCGACACCACCACGGACGACGAGATGTTCGACCTGATCGACAACGAACTCGGCCTCGCCTGACACCCCGGCCCGGCACCGCGTCCCTCCAGCCAGAACCAGAGGATCCCACCCCCATGGCAAGCTCCGAAGACAAGCTCCGCGACTACCTCAAGAAGGTCACCGCAGACCTGCGTCGCACCCGTCAGCGGCTGGAGTCCGTCGAGGCCGGCCAGAGCGAGCCGATCGCCGTCATCGGCATGGCCTGCCGCTTCCCCGGCGGGGTGCGTTCCCCGGAGGACCTGTGGCGGCTCGTCGCCGACGGCACCGACGCCGTCGGCCCGCTGCCCGAGGACCGCGGCTGGGACCTCGACTCCCTCTACGACCCCGACCCGGGCACCCCCGGCAAGAGCTACGTCCGCGAGGGCGGCTTCCTCGACGGCGCCGCCGACTTCGACGCCGACCTCTTCGGCATCGCCCCCCGCGAAGCCCTCGCCATGGACCCCCAGCAGCGGCTCCTGCTGGAGACCGCCTGGGAAGCGGTCGAACGCGCCCGCATCAGCCCCGCCTCCCTCCGCAACACCGACACCGGCGTCTTCGTCGGCGGCGCCGACACCAACTACGGCTCCCTCGCCCGCACCACCGAGGAGACCGAGGGCCACAACCTCACCGGCGGCGCCATGAGCGTCCTGTCCGGCCGCATCTCCTACACCCTCGGCCTGGAGGGCCCGGCCGTCACCGTCGACACCGCCTGCTCCTCCTCCCTCGTCGCCCTCCACCTCGCCACCCGCGCCCTGCGCGCCGGCGAATGCTCCCTCGCCCTGGCCGGCGGAGTCGCCATGATGCCGACCACCGAACTCTTCACCGAGTTCTCCCGCCAGCGCGGCCTCGCCCCCGACGGCCGCTGCAAGCCCTTCGCCGAAGCCGCCGACGGCACCGCCTGGGGCGAGGGCGTCGGCGTCCTCCTCGTCGAACGGCTCTCCGACGCCCGCCGCAACGGCCACCAGGTCCTCGCCGTCATCCGCGGCACCGCCGTCAACCAGGACGGTGCCAGCAGCCGCCTCACCGCCCCCAACGGCCCCTCCCAGCGCCGCGTCATCGAGGCCGCCCTCGCCGACGCCCGCCTCACCCCCGACCAGATCGACGCCGTCGAGACCCACGGCACCGGCACCACCCTCGGCGACCCCATCGAGGCCCAGGCCCTCCTCGCCACCTACGGCCAGAACCGGCCCGCCGACCGGCCACTGCTGCTCGGCGCCGTCAAGTCGAACATCGGCCACGCCCAGGCGGCGGCCGGCGTCGCGGGCGTCATCAAGATGGTCATGGCGATGCGCCACGGCGTACTGCCCGCCATCCTGCACGTCGACACGCCCACCACCCACGTCGACTGGACCGCCGGCGCCGTCGAACTCCTCACCGAGGCCACCGACTGGCCCACCGCCGAACACCCCCGCCGCGCCGGCGTCTCCGCCTTCGGCATCAGCGGCACCAACGCCCACGTCCTGCTGGAACAGGCCCCCCTCCTCGAGGAGACGGAGGCATCCGACGGCACGGACACGGAGACCCCGGCCGCCGACCCCGCCGTGACCCCCTGGCTGTTGTCCGCCCGCTCCGAGGCCGCACTGCGCGCCCAGGCCGACCGTCTCCTCGCACACGTCAACGCCTCGGCCACCGGCCTCCGGCACGCCGACATCGCCCTCTCCCTGGCGACCAGCCGCGCCCCGCTCCCGCACCGCGCGGTGGTCCTCGCCACCGACCCCGACACCACCACCCAGGCCCTCACCGCCCTCGCCGGCGCCACCCCCCACCCCGCCGTCGTCGAAGGCACCGCGCGGGACGGCGGTTCGACTGCGTTCCTGTTCTCGGGGCAGGGGTCGCAGCGGCTCGGTATGGGACGTGAACTGTACGGTCGTTTCCCGGTGTTCGCGGAGGCGTTCGACGCGGTGTGCGCGGGCCTGGACGAGCACCTGGAGCGGCCGCTGCGTGACGTGGTCTGGGGTGACGACGAGGAGGCGCTGAATCAGACCGCGTATGCCCAGGCGGGGTTGTTCGCGGTCGAGGTGGCGTTGTTCCGGCTGGTGGAGTCGTGGGGTGTGCGGCCGGAGTTCGTGGCCGGGCATTCGATCGGTGAGGTGGCGGCCGCGCATGTGGCGGGTGTGTTCTCGCTGGCCGACGCGTGTGCGCTGGTGGCCGCTCGCGGCCGGCTGATGCAGGCGCTGCCCGCCGGTGGTGCGATGGTCGCGGTCGAGGCGACGGAGGCGGAGGTGCTGCCGCACCTGACCGGCGAGGTGTCGGTCGCGGCCGTCAACGGCCCCTCCTCGGTGGTGGTTTCGGGTGCGGAGGCCGCGGTGGAGGCGGTGGCGGAGGTGTTCCGCGGGCTGGGGCGTCGTACGTCCCGGCTTCGGGTGTCGCACGCCTTCCACTCCCCGCTGATGGAACCGATGCTGGACGAGTTCCGCACGGTTGTGGAAGGACTGTCGTTCCGCGCGCCCCGTATCCCCGTGGTCTCGAACGTGACGGGCACGCTTGCCGATGACGAACAGCTCACGTCCGCCGATTACTGGGTGACCCATGTCCGTGAGGCCGTGCGTTTCGCGGACGGTGTCCGTGCGCTGGCCGGTGAGGGTGTCACGCGGTTCGTGGAGCTGGGCCCGGACGGTGTGCTGAGCGGCATGGCGCGTGAGAGCGCCGGCGACGACGCCCTCCTCGTACCTGTGCTGCGCAAGGACCGTGAGGAAATCGCCACCGCCCTGCGGGCGTTGGCCGAGCTGTACGTCCGTGGCGGTCACGCCGACTGGGCTGCCGTGCTCGACGGCACCGACGGCCGTCCCGTGGACCTGCCGACGTACGCCTTCCAGCACGAGTACTTCTGGCCTGCCGGATCCGTCACCGGCACCGGTGACATCCGCCTGGCGGGCCTCGGAACTCCGGGACACCCGCTCCTGGGGGCGGCCGTCGAACTGGCGGGCGCCGACGGAGTGGTCCTCACCGGCAGGCTGTCGCTCCAGTCACAGCCGTGGCTGGCCGACCACGTGGTACAAGGCTCGGTACTGGTGCCGGGAACGGCCCTGTTGGAGCTGGCGATCCGCGCGGCCGACGAGGTCGGCTGCGACACGGTCGAGGAACTGACCCTCTCCGCGCCGCTGGCGCTGCCCGACCACGGCGGTACCCGCATCCAGGTCACCGTGGGCGAGCCGGACGAGGCGGGACGCCGCAGCGTCGCCGTTCACTCGCGCCACGACGCGGACGACGAACGCGGCTCCTGGACCCTGCACGCCTCGGGCACACTGACCGACGCGACGACCGTGGCGCACTCCGGCTTCGACGTGTCCGTGTGGCCCCCGGAGGGCGCCCGACCGGTCGACGTCACCGACTGCTACGACGTACTGGCCGAAGCCGGCCTCCGCTACGGACCGGTCTTCCAGGGCCTGCGTTCCGCCTGGCGCCGGGGCGACGAGGTCTTCGCCGAGGTGGCGCTCGACGACGTCGACGGCGGCACCTACGGGCTCCACCCCGCGCTCTTCGACGCCGCCCTGCACGCCTCCTTCGCCTTCGCCGGCGAAGACGGTGACGACACCCCGCTCGGCGGTGTGCCCTTCTCCTGGGAGGGTGTGCGCCTGCACGCGTCCGGCGCCACGGCCCTGCGCGTCCGGCTGACCAGGACCGGTGACGACTCCCTGGCCGTCGAACTGGTCGACCCGGCCGGTGCGCCCGTGGCCTCGGTGGAGTCCCTCGTCGTACGGTCCGCCTCGGCCGCCGGAGGCGGGTCCGGGAACAACGCGAAGCCCCTCTACCACGTGGACTGGGTGCCCGCCCGTGCCGCGACCGGCACCCTCTCCCCGGAAACGGTCGCACTGCTCGGTGACGAGATCCTCGGCGTGATCGGCGCCGACGACCGGGTCACTGCCGATGACCTCGAAGCACTGGCGGCGGACGAAGTGCCCGGCACGGTGCTGGTCGCCATTACGGACTCCCTGCCGGACGTGGTCGAGTCGACGCACCGGGCGGCCGCTCGGGCGCTGGAGCTGGTGCGGTCGTGGCTGGCGGACGAGAGGTTCGCCGCGTCCCGGCTGATCTTCGTCGTCGGCGCCTCCGACGGCACGGGCGCACTGACGGACGCCCCTGTCAGGGGCCTGGTGCGTTCTGCCTCGCTGGAGCATCCGGGGCGGTTCGGTCTGCTGGATGTCGAGCCGGGTGTGGTGTTGTCGGCTGAGTTGCTGGGGGCCGCCCTGGCGGTGGGTGAGGCAGAGGCCGAGGTCGCGGTGCGTGGGGGTGAGGTGTTGGTGCCTCGTCTGGCGCGTGT
>NZ_JBIRYZ010000047.1:0-14247 GCF_044390325.1 Streptomyces sp. NPDC018964 | reverse complement strand
TGGTACTGCAGGGGGGACCCTGTGGGAGAGTAGGACGCCGCCGAACAATCTTTATAGAAAGCCCCGTGCCCTTCGGCACGGGGCTTTCTGCGTTTAGGGTCGAGGTCATGCGCTATGACCTCGTCATCTTCGACAACGACGGTGTTCTCGTCGACAGTGAGCCGATCTCCAACAGCCTTCTGGCCGCCTATCTGACCGAACTCGGCCACCCCACCTCGTACGAGGACTCCATCCGCGACTACATGGGCTCCGCCCTGCATCGTGTGCACGATCTCGTCGAGGAACGGACCGGGCGGCGGTTGCCGGCGGACTTCGACGACGTGTTCCACGCCCGGGTCTTCGCCGCGTTCGAGCGGGAGTTGAAGCCGGTCGTCGGTGCCATGGACGTACTCGAGCAGCTGGCCGCCGACGGGGTGCCGTACTGCGTGGCCTCCTCCGGGAGCCATGAGCGGATCCGGGTGGGGCACCGCACCACCGGGCTCGACCAGTGGTTCGACGACGAGCGGATCTTCAGCTCGCAGGACGTGGGACGGGGGAAGCCCGCACCGGACCTGTTCCTGTACGCGGCCGAACGGATGGGCGTGGCACCCGAGCGGTGCGTGGTCGTCGAGGACAGTCCGCTGGGCGTCCAGGCGGCGGTCGCGGCCGGGATGGACGTGTACGGATTCACCGCGATGACACCCGCGGAGAAGCTCTCCGCGGCCACAGGACTCTTCGAGGACATGGAGGACCTGGTCCCCCTGCTCTCACGCGGGTGAAACCGGAACCGGAAACTGAAGATGATTCATCTTTGACCGGACCTACCCACCGGTATTCCCGGGCCCTACGCTCGCCGCCATGACTGATGTGCTGCGGCGCGGCAGGGTCTCGCTGGCGTTCGGCTTCCTCGTGCAGGGCGTCGCCTTCGCTCTGCTCGTGACGCGGATCCCGGCCGTGCAGGACCGGTACGGGGTCTCCGACGCGCTGTTGCCGGTCTTCCTCGCCGCCGTGCCGATCCTGGCCGGCGTCGGGAGCGTCACCACGGAGCGGCTGGTGAGGCGGGTGCCGCCGAGCCGGGTGCTGCGGTGGTCGCAGCCGGTGGTGCTGCTGGCGCTGCTGGGTGTCGGAGCGGGCGGGCACATGGCGGGGCTCGGCGTGGCGCTGGCCGCGTTCGGACTGGCCGTCGGTGCGCTGGACGCGTCGATGAACATGCTCGGGGTGAGTCTGCAGCAGGCGTACGGGCGCAGCATCATGCTGGGTTTCCACGCCGCGTACAGCCTGGGCGGGATCGTCGGAGCGTCGCTCGCGTGGGTGGGGGCGCACGGGGACCTGGCGTTGTGGGTGTCGTACCTGCCGGTGGTGCTGGTGCTGCTGCCGGCCGCGCTGGTCGGCAGCCGGTGGTACGTCGACGGGGGTGAGCGGCGGGCGGCGGCGGCCCCGGAGACCCTGGAGACCTCGAAGACCCCGGAGACCGCGGAGGGCGGGCGTACGGCCGGCGGCCTCATGTGGCTGTTGCCGCTGTGCCTGGTGATGACGGTGGCGTACATCGGGGACTCGACGGTCTCCAACTGGAGCGCGAAGTACCTCCAGGACGTGCTGGGGGGTTCGGAGCAGCTGGCGACCGTTCCGTACAACGTCTACATGGTGACCACGCTGCTGGGGCGGGCGCTCGGGGACGTCGGGGTGCGGCGGTTCGGGGCCGTGGCGGTGGTGCGGGTGGGGGCGCTGGTGGCGGCGGTGGGGTTCGCCGTGGTGGCCGGTGCGCCCGGTGCGTGGGCGGGGATGGCGGGGTTCACGCTGCTGGGGCTCGGGTTGTGCGTGCTGGTGCCGCAGACCTTCGCGGCGGCGGGACGGCGCGCTGTCGAGCGTGGTGGCCCCGGGGCTTCGGACGCGGCCGTCGCGCGGCTCAATGTCTTCAATTACGTGGGCTTCCTGATCGGTTCGCCGTTGGTGGGGGCGCTCGGCGATGCCTGGAGCTACCGCGGGGCGATGCTGGTGCCGATGGTGTTGGTACTGGTGACGCTCGGGTGCGCGAGGTCGTTCGCCGCTGAACCGGACCGATACGGTGTCGGGCATGAGCGGGCGCGTACAGCTGATGTGGGACGAGGCAGTGACGGGCTATGACTTCGGCCGGGACCATCCGATGGACCCGGTCCGGCTGGCGCTGACCCGGAGTCTGGTCGGTGCCCTGGGGCTCGACCGTGAGGTGGAGGTGGTCGCCGCGAAGGCGGCCGGGGAGTCGACGCTGCGGCTCGTCCACCGGGAGGACTACATCGAGGCGGTGCGGGCCGCGTCGGCGGATCCGGCGGCCGCGGACCAGGCGTACGGACTGGGGACGACGGACGATCCCGCGTTCGCCGGGATGCACGAGGTGTCGGCGCTGATCGCGGGGCAGTCCGTGGGCGCGGCGGAGGCGGTGTGGCGCGGGGACGCGCCGCACGCGGTGAACTTCGCGGGCGGGCTGCACCACGCCATGCCGGGCGCGGCCTCCGGTTTCTGCGTGTACAACGACGCCGCGCTGGCGATCGCCCGGCTGCTGGAGCTGGGCGCGGAGCGGGTCGCGTACGTCGACGTCGACGTGCACCACGGGGACGGGGTGCAGGCGGCGTTCTGGGAGGACCCGCGGGTGCTGACGGTCTCGCTGCACGAGCATCCGCGGACGCTGTTCCCGCAGACCGGGTGGCCGGAGGAGACGGGGGCGGGCAGTGCGGAGGGCGGCGCGGTCAACGTGGCGCTGCCGGCCGGGACCGGGGACGCGGGGTGGCTGCGGGCGTTCCACTCCGTCGTACCGGAGCTGCTCGCGGAGTTCCGGCCGCAGGTGCTGGTGACGCAGCACGGGGCCGACACGCACTTCGAGGATCCGCTGGCGCATCTGGCGGTGTCGCTGGACGCGCAGCGGGCGGTGCAGGTGGCGTGCCACGAGCTGGCGCACGCGTACGCCGACGGGCGGTGGGTGGCGCTGGGTGGTGGCGGTTACGCGGTGGTGGAGGTCGTGCCGCGGTCCTGGACCCATCTGGTGGGCATCGCGGCCGGGCGGCCGGTGGAGCCCACGACGGTGATCCCCGAGGGCTGGCGGCAGGAGGTGTACGCCCGGACCCGGCAGCCGGCGCCGCGGCGGATGACGGACGGGCGGTGGCCGGTGTCCTGGGCCGCGTGGGACGAGGGGTACGACCCGGCGGACCGTCTGGACCAGGCGATCCTGGCGACGCGGCGGGCGGTGTTCCCGCTGCGGGGGCTGCTGGCCTGACGATCGTGCGGTCGTCGGGGCGTTGCGTTACGCCGTCCGTGCGGTGTTCCTCCGTTCCCGGTCCGTCCCGTCCCGGTGTCCCGCAGCATCGTTCTCGTGCTGACCACCGCCGAGCTCCGTGCGCATCTCCTCGCCGTCCGGCTCGCCGGGGTCGTGGGCACCACGCGGGAGGAGAGCCTGCGGAGCTACCGGTTGTTCGCCGCCCGGGATCCGCGCCTGCTGATCGGGCTGGACCCCGAACGGGTATGGGCGGAGCGGGACTTGCTCGCGCTGATGGCGGACAGGTGTGGGGTTTCGGCCGATCCCGCGCACGTCTTCGGCCATGAGGTGATCGATCCAGGGCGGACCCTGGCCGCCCTGGACGCCTTCGCGGAGCGGCTGGCGGTCGTCGCGGAGCGTGGCGGGCCGGTCCTGTTCGGCACCGGTCACCCGCACCGGCTGCTCGGTTTCTACGCCGTTCTGGCGGACGCGTTGTCGGCGGCGGGATGTGCCGTCCTCACCCCCGCGCAGGGTCGCTGTGTCGACATAACGACCCGGTTCGGTCTACGCACGTACAACCTCGACTACGTGCGGGGGGTCGGGTTCGTCCGGGGCGCGACCGCGCGGCGCCCCGGTTGTGAGCCGGGCGCACACACGCACTCCCCCCTCCCGGTTCGGACCGCGCTGGCCGCGGCGGCCGACGCCGGCGGGCCGCTTCCGGAACTGGTGATCGGAGACCACGGCTGGGTCTGCGGTGCAGGTCAGCTGGGGTTCGAGGCTGTCGGGCCGGCGGATGTGAACGACCCCGCGCCGTTCGTCGGTGAGGCCGAGGGGGTCGTCTCCCTCGTCGTTCCACTTGATGACGGCGTGCGGTCTGATTACTACCTGCCGTTGACCCGCTACGTACTCAATCGAGCGTGTCTGTCACAGTAGGCCGCCGATGGGTGCACCTCTTCCCCACTCGCATCACCCGCCCCTACATTGGGGAGTGAGCACGCAACGACGAAGAGTCACCGGAAGGGGAAGCCGGTGGCCGTCGAGTGCGGAAGGTTCAGGTGTGTCATGGCTGCAGCTGGCGAGAGGCCTCTGAACGAGGTTCAGTTCCTTACCGTGGCGGAAGTCGCCTCGGTGATGCGAGTGTCGAAGATGACCGTGTACCGGTTGGTGCACAGCGGTCATCTGCCCGCGATCCGGGTGGGGCGGTCCTTCCGCGTCCCGGAGCAAGCGGTTCACGAGTACCTCCGCGAGAGCTATGTGGGGGTGGAAACCGCCTGACGGCGTTCCGGGGAGGTCCGTACCGGGCACTCACGGGCCTCCCCGGTCACCTCGATTACGGTCTCAGCGCTCGGGCGGGTAGGCTAGCCCCTCGTAGGTCGTGTGGGCCCATGGCGCCCAAACACCGAGTGATGAGAAGTGAGCGAGGGTAGTCGTGGGCTCTGTTATCAAGAAGCGGCGCAAGCGGATGGCCAAGAAGAAGCACCGCAAGCTGCTCAAGCGCACGCGCGTCCAGCGTCGCAACAAGAAGTAAGCGACAGCGCGAGAGCGTGTCCAGTGGCCCCCCACCGCCTCCGGTGGGGGGCCACTGCCGTTCGTACGTCCGGGGCACTCGCCTCGTACGTACGGGTCCGTCGTCGTCACTTCAAGCATCCGGTGGACACCACAGAGCGACGGCGACCCGATAGGTTGGCCGTCGGGAGCAGGGCGAGAGGAAGGCGCTGATCTTGGGAAAGGTCGTGCTCGTGACCGGGGTGGCCCGTCAGCTGGGGGGCCGCTTCGTCCGGCGGATCCTGCGCGATCCGGAGGTGGACCGGGTCGTCGGCGTGGACGCGGTCCCGCCCGAGCACCACCTGGGTGGTGCCGACTTCGTCCGGACGGACATCCGTCAGCCCACCATCGCGCGGGTGCTGGCCGAGTCGGGCGCGGACACGGTCGTCCACCTGGACGTGACGGGGACGCCGCTGGGCAGCGGCGGCCGGGCCGCGCTGAAGGAGACCAACGTCATCGGCACCATGCAGCTACTGGGTGCCTGCCAGAAGTCGCCCGGCGTCAAGCGGCTGGTCGTGAAGTCCAGTACGAACGTCTACGGTTCCGCGCCCCGCGATCCGGCGGTCTTCACCGAGTCGACCCCGCCCAAGTCGCTGCCCAGCGGTGGCTTCGCGAAGGACACGGTCGAGGTCGAGGGGTACGTGCGCGGCTTCGCGCGGCGCCGTCCGGACGTCGCCGTGTGCGTGCTGCGGTTCGCCAACATCCTGGGCCCGGCCGCGGACAGCCCGCTCGCCTCGTACTTCTCGCTGCCGGTGCTGCCGACCGTGTTCGGCTACGATCCCCGGCTGCAGTTCGTGCACGAGGACGACGTCGTCGAGGTGCTGCGGATCGGCTCGCACGAACCGAGGCGTTCCACGCTCAACAGCGGCACCTTCAACATCGCCGGTGACGGCGTGCTGCTGCTCTCGCAGTGCGCGCGGCGGCTGGGCCGGCCGACCGTGCCGCTGCTGCTTCCCGCGGTCACCTGGGCGGGCTCGCTGGTGCGTACGCTGGGGATGACGGACTTCTCGCCCGAGCAGATCCGGCTGCTCACGCACGGGCGGGTGGTGGCGACGGACCAGATGCGGGAGACGCTGGGTTTCACCCCGAAGTACTCGACTGCCGAAACGTTTGCGGACTTCGTGCGCAGTCGTGGCCCCGGACTGCTTCCGCCGGAGGCCCTCGCGAGGGCCGTCGACCGGATCGCCGCGCTGCCCCTGCCGGGCGGCGGTCACCTCCCGACGCAGAGCGCCAACTGAGGAGCGCAGCAACGATGGCGGACGCCAAGGTCATTCCGTTCGACGACGACCACCGCTCGCGCGGGGGTGCCGCGCAGCGCCCGTCGCGCCGCCGAGGCGCGGGCGGCCGGCGCCAGGGCGGCGCGCAGCCCGCTGCGGTCGGGGAGGTCCAGCCCCTGCCGGGGATGGCGTCCGTGCAGGATGATGACCGGGTGACGGGTGTGGACGAGCGGTCCCGGGAACCGGCTGACGACGGCGCGGGCGGTCTGGAGCAGCGGATCGCGAGCGGTCTGGCGTTCCTGCGCCGCCGGCTCACCGGGGACTACGACGTCGACGACTTCGGATACGACGAGGAGCTCACCGACCAGGTCCTGATGTCCCTGCTGCGGCCGGTGTACGAGAAGTACTTCCGGGTCGAGGTGAAGGGCATCGGGAACATCCCCTCGGAGGGGGGCGCGCTGATCGTCGCCAACCACTCGGGGACGGTGCCGGTGGACGCCCTGATGATGCAGGTCGCCGTCCACGACCACCATCCGGCCGGCCGTCATCTGCGGCTGCTCGCGGCGGACCTGGTGTTCGTGCTGCCCGTGGTCAACGAGCTCGCCCGCAAGCTCGGGCACACCCTGGCGTGCACGGAGGACGCCGAACGCCTGCTCGGGCAGGGGGAGCTGGTGGGGGTGATGCCGGAGGGGTTCAAGGGCATCGGGAAGCCGTTCGGTGAGCGGTACAAGCTGCAGCGGTTCGGGCGTGGCGGGTTCGTCTCGACGGCGCTGCGGCAGGGTGTTCCGATCGTGCCGTGCTCGATCGTCGGGGCGGAGGAGATCTATCCGATGATCGGCAACGCGAAGACGCTGGCCCGGCTGCTGGGTTTTCCGTACTTTCCGCTGACGCCGACGTTTCCGTGGCTCGGCCCGCTGGGTGCGATCCCGCTGCCGACGAAGTGGACGATCCAGTTCGGCGAGCCGATCCCGACGGACGGTTATCCGCCGGAGGCGGCGGACGACCCGATGCTGATGTTCAACCTGACCGACCAGGTGAGGGAACAGATCCAGCACACGCTGTACAAGCTGCTGGTGCAGCGGCGGTCGGTGTTCTTCTAGCGACTGTTCTTCCGGCGGCTGTTCTTCCAGCGGGCCGTTGTCCTGGCGGGCTGTCGTCGCGTACGTCTTCGGGGGCGCCCCTCGTCGTGAGGGGCGCCCTCCGCTCTACTCCGTGTCCTCGCTGTCGATGCCCAGGCCCGGGAGGAGGCCGGGCAGGAGGGGCGGGATGGTGACGTCGGGGGTGGGAGGCGGGGTGATGCCGCCCGTCGCCGGTGGCGGAGTGGTGACGGCGTCGCTCTCCTCGGGCGGGTCGAGCAGGTCGCCGGTGTTGCCGCCGAGCAGGTCGTCGCTCTCGCGGTCGGTGTCGGTGGAACCGGACGGGCCGGCGCTGCCGGGGCCGCTCTCGCCGGAGGTGCCGCCGCCGGTGCCGGGGGACTGCGAGGGGTCCGTGCCGGACGGGGTGCCGGGTGTCGACGCGGAGCCGCGCCGTCGTGTGCCGCCGTCGTCCTTGTCCTGGTCGGTCGAGGGGCCGGGGAGCAGCGACTGCAGCGGGGCGACGTCTTCGTCTATGGCGTCGAACACCGACGAGACCTGTTCGCTGACGTCCCCCAGCTGCACGGGCAGCCGGTCGCGCAAGGTGCCCCAGGCCTGGCGGTGTGCCTGGGAGAAGGAGGAGAGCGCCTGGATGGGGCTCAGGGAGTCGGGGTCGCGCTCGTACGCCTCGCGCAGCAGCCGGTGGCCTTCGGCGGCGTCGTGCCGCATGCCGGACAGGGCGCGGCGGACGTCACCGAGGGACTCGTGGTCGAGGGGGCCGCTGCGGTCGCGCTCCATCAGCCGACGGGCTTCGCCGAGGCGGGTGGAGGCGTGGTCGAGGTAGACCCGGCCGCGCTCGTCGTTGCCGTCGGCGAGGCCGAGCTTGACGTCCTCGATGCCGCGTTTGAGTCCGTAGAGGGAGTCACCGGGCAGGGCGTCGGAGCTGGCGACGGCGACTCCGCCGAGGGCGCCGGCGGCGACGCCGACGGTGAGTCCGCCCGCGGTGAGCCCTTTGGCCAGCCGCGACCGTGGTCGCAGTTTGCCCAGGGGGGTCGCCCGGTGGGCGCCTCTGGCCCGGTGCGAGCGCTGTCCGGGTACGGTCTGGTCCGTCGCCTCGCCCGCGGCGGTGCCCTCCTGGAGCATGGCCTCGAACGCGGCCACCAGCTGGGCCCGCTGGACGACCTTGACCTCGGGGTCCAGTTCCGGTTTGGGCAGCGCGCCGAGGCCGGAGGTCAGAGTGAGCAGCTGTGCCTGCTCGGTCTCCGCGGCGGCGGCCGGGTCCGGTGTCGATCCTTCGGGCTGCTCGGCCGCCGTGCCCCGGTCGGACTGCTCCTCCAGGGCCTGGGCGAAGGCGTTCGCCCGCCGGTGCGCCGATACGTTCGCGATCACTGGCGGCACCTCCTCTCGTCATCACGGTCGACTCCCCAGGGGGTCCTGAGGGTTTCCACCCTGACCAGGGCCACACGATCGAGTGATCGAAGTCGGTCAGAGGGTGACCACAGGGAGCCTGTATCCCGCACAACGAGTGGCGCGGCACTTGGGTTACGGACCCGGGATGACCGAATGAGGAAGCCAACCGAGTTTCACGTACCGTGAGTTGGGTGTCGCGGAGCGTGTTCCGGTCGGCGGGTGGGTGCGGGCCGGCGGGGGCCTCAGCGGGCGTCGTCCGGGAGGAGCCGGGCGAGGGTGCGGACGGCCCGGTACTGGAGGGTCTTGATGGCGCCCTCGTTCTTGCCCATCACGCGGGCCGTCTCGGCGACGGACAGACCCTGGAGGAATCGGAGCGTGACGCACTCCTGCTGTTGGGGGTTGAGTCGTCGTACGGCATCGAGGAGGGCGGCGTTGGACAGGGACTCGAGTACGGAATCCTCGGGGGAGCGCTCGACCTCGTTGGCGTCGAGCATCTCCCCGGTGGTGACCTCGAGGCGGAAGCGGCTGGACTTGAAGTGATCGGCGACGAGGTTGCGGGCGATGGTCACCAGCCAGGCGCCGAAGTCGCGGCCCTGCCAGGTGAAGGTGCCGATGCGGCGCAGTGCGCGCAGGAAGGTCTCGCTGGTGAGGTCCTCGGCGGTCGCCTTGCCACCGACCCGGTAGTAGATGTAGCGGTAGACGGTGTCGCTGTACTGGTCGTACAGCCGTCCGAAGGCGTCGGCCTCGCCGGCCTGGGCGCGCTCGACGAGGTCCATCATCCGGGCGCTGTCGCTGTCGGCGGCGGGGCGGCGGGCGGCGGAGGCGCCGGTGGTCGTCCGGGCGGCGGCTCCCCTGGCCGCGCTCTTGGCCACGACGGGGGCCGCGGAGGGTGCTGCGGAGTGGCGCCCCCGTCCGCCGACCGCGGCGCTGCCGTCGGTGAGGGCGTAGCACGGGCCGGCGGCGGGGGCGGTGGCGAACGCGGGGACCACGTGCGCGGTGGGGACGATGCCGCGCAGCAGGTCTCGGACTGTCGCGACTGTCGCGCGCAGCGTAGCCAGGCCCGAGGCGTCAACCCCGACGTGTGGGTACACGGGACTCCCAGAGGCAGAGCTTCCATCACGTGCAGTGCGGGACCGTTCACCCGTCGTAGCTACGGGTGGGTACCGGATTGCGTCTGAGGAGAATAACGCTTCGTACAGGCTCTGCTACACCGAGTTGCTCAAATCATCGATTGCGTCGCTTCTGTAGCTGATTGAGGGGTGTTCGGGGCGCGCATGGAGGTCGGTTTTCGACCGGGAATGTTCGTATTCGGGGGCGATGTGGGGCGAGTTGTGGCCGTGTGCAGCCAAGAGGACTGGACAAGGGGGTTGCGGGGTAAGGCAGTTGGATTGGCCGGGTTTGGGTGCGGGGTGGCGGAAGTGGTCCCCGGTGACCGGTTCGGTGAGCGTACGGGGGTTGACCGGGGGGTGGTCGCGCGGCCCGGCGCTTGCGGGGTGCCGTCGCGCCCACCCGTGCCGCCCCAGCGGCACGACTGCCCGCGGGAGCGGGGGCGGTGGGGACGGTGGTGGGCGGGGTCCGGGGGTTTGTGGGGGTCAGCGGCGTTTGCGGTGGAGGGCGATGGCGGCTGCCGTGCCGCCGGCCACCGCGCCCACGCCCGCGGCCGCCGGGATGCCGACCTTCGCCGCCTTGCGGCCGGTGCGGTAGTCGCGCAGGCGCCATTCCATGCGGCGGGCGTGCTTGCGGAGCTTGGAGTCCGGGTTGATCGCGTACGGATGGCCCACCAGCGACAGCATCGGGATGTCGTTGTGCGAGTCGCTGTACGCCGCGCAGCGGCTGAGGTCCAGCTCCTCCGCGAGCGCCAGCGCGCGGACCGCCTCCGCCTTCGCCGGGCCGTGCAGCGGTTCGCCCACCAGTTTGCCCGTGTACACGCCGTTGACCGACTCCGCGACCGTCCCCAGCGCCCCGGTCAGCCCCAGCCGGCGCGCGATCACCGTGGCGATCTCCACCGGCGCCGCCGTGACCAGCCAGACCCGCTGCCCCGCGTCCAGGTGCGCCTGTGCCAGCGCCCGGGTGCCCGGCCAGATCCGCTCGGCCATGTACTCGTCGTAGATCTCCTCGCCGATGGACCGCAGCTCGGAGACGCGGTGCCCCTGGACGATGGAGAGCGCCGAGTCGCGGGCCTCCTGCATGTGCTCGGGGTCCTCGACCCCGGCCAGCCGGAACCACGTCTGCTGCCAGGCGAACCGGGCGAGGTCGCGGGTGTCGAAGAACTTCCGCTTGTACAGGCCCCGCCCGAAGTGGAACAGGGCGGCGCCCTGCATCACGGTGTTGTCCAGGTCGAAGAACGCGGCGGCCCGGTCGTCCCCGACGACGGGGAACTCCGGTTCGCGTTCGGAAACTTCCTGGGTGGACTTGCGCGCTGCCTCCGCCGAGGCCTCGCCTGCCAACACGCTCCGCGCCGTGGCGGAGCGCCTACGGGGAGTGAGCCATCCGAGAGCGGCCATGGCGTGAGCATAGCCAGTCGGGGCGGATGTTCCGGAGCCGAGAGGTTCCGGCGTCGTGAACTCTCCTGGGCCGGGGCGCTGGGGCGCGCGGGACAATGGCCCGTATGAGCCCTCTCTTCCGCCGCAACACCCCGGACGCCCCGCAGGACCGGCTCGTCACCCTCGTGCGCAAGCCCGGCTGCCATCTGTGCGACGACGCGCAGGTGGTGGTGGAGAAGGTGTGCGGGGAGCTCGGCGTCCCGTGGGAGCACAAGGACATCAGCGAGGACCGGGAGCTGTACGACCGGTACTGGGAGCAGATCCCCGTCGTCCTCGTCGACGGCCGTCAGCACACCTTCTGGCGGGTGGACGAGGACCGTCTGCGCAGGGCCCTCACCGACTGACCGACCAGTCCAAACCGGCCGGAAAGTCGCTTAGGATCGATGGTGGCTTGGTCTCGGGGGCGGGATTCGCAGAGGAGAGTGTGCGGTTTTGCCCCCAGAAGAAAAGGAACGGTGGCGCTCGTGCGCCGGTTCCCCACGAGTGCGCCGGGGGCGCGTGACCCCGGTCACGTTGGCCGGGCAAATCGGACACAATCTTTGTGCACGCGTTCACAAAGACATAGCCTGCATGCGACGGGGCGGTCCGGGGACGTATGACCTGACGTATGACCGCCTGAAGCCCCGCTCTACCCGCAGGAGCACCGTGGCAACTGGCCGAACTCACCGACCGGCGACCCGTAGCCGAGGGATTCCCGAGGCCACCGTCGCCCGCCTTCCGCTGTACCTCCGCGCCCTGACCGCGCTCTCCGAGCGCTCGGTGCCCACGGTCTCCTCGGAGGAGCTGGCGGCCGCCGCGGGGGTCAACTCCGCGAAGCTGCGCAAGGACTTCTCCTACCTGGGCTCGTACGGGACCAGGGGCGTCGGCTACGACGTCGAGTATCTCGTGTACCAGATCTCCCGCGAACTCGGCCTCACCCAGGACTGGCCGGTCGTGATCGTCGGGATCGGCAACCTCGGCGCAGCCCTCGCCAACTACGGCGGGTTCGCCTCCCGTGGTTTCCGGGTCGCCGCGCTGATCGACGCCGACCCCGCGATGGCCGGGAAGCCCGTCGCCGGCATACCGGTGCAGCACACCGACGAGCTCGAGTCGATCATCACCGACAACGGCGTGTCGATCGGTGTGATCGCGACCCCCGCCGGCGCCGCCCAGCAGGTCTGCGACCGTCTCGTGGCCGCCGGTGTCACCTCCATCCTGAACTTCGCGCCGACCGTGCTGACCGTCCCGGACGGCGTCGACGTCCGCAAGGTGGACCTCTCCATCGAGCTGCAGATCCTCGCCTTCCACGAGCAGCGCAAGGCCGGCGAGGAGGCCACGGCCGAGCGTGCCGCCGCGGCCCCGGCCGCCGCCCCCCGCAAGCAGACCGCCGCCGACCAGGGGCCCGACGGGGACGTACCCGCCGTGATGCCGGCATGAGTCTCCTCGTCGTCGGACTGAGCCACCGCAGCGCGCCGGTCAGCGTGCTGGAGCGGGCCTCGCTGAGCGAGGACGCGCGGATCAAGCTGCTGCAGGACACGGTCGCCGCCGAGCCGGCCGCCGAGGCCGCGGTCCTCTCCACCTGCAACCGCATCGAGCTCTACGCCGACGTGGACAAGTTCCACGCCGGTGTCGCCGAGCTGTCCACGCTGCTCGCCCAGCACAGCGGGGTCGGCCTGGAGGAGCTCACTCCTTATCTCTATGTGCACTACGAGGACCGGGCCGTCCACCACCTGTTCTCGGTGGCCTGCGGCCTGGACTCGATGGTCGTGGGCGAGGGGCAGATCCTCGGCCAGATCAAGGACGCGCTCGCCCGCGCGCAGGAGCTGCACACCGCCGGACGGCTGCTGAACGACCTGTTCCAGCAGGCGCTGCGGGTCGGCAAGCGGGCCCACTCCGAGACCGGTATCGACCGCGCCGGGCAGTCCCTGGTCACCTTCGGCCTGGAGCAGCTCGCCGTCGGCGCGCCCGTCGAGACGTGGGCGCGGGACAAGAAGGCCCTGGTCATCGGCGCCGGTTCGATGTCGTCGCTGGCCGCGGCCACGCTCGCGCGGGCCGGTGTCGCCGAGATCGTGATCGCCAACCGGACGCCCGAGCGCGCCGAGCGCCTGGCGCAGATCCTCACGGAGGGCGACGACACGGACGTGCTGGCCCGCGCGGTCCCGATGGGATCGGTGCCGTTCGAGCTGACACGTGCCGACGTCGTCGTCTCCTGCACCGGCGCGACGGGCCTGGTCCTCACGGCCGACGCGATCGCCGCGGGCGTCGAGGGCCGGGTCGGCGAGCAGCCGGCCGCCGGGACCGAGACCGTCCCGGCCGAGGGGGCACCGCTCCCGCCCACCTCCGTGGGCACGGAGGAGAACTGCCCGCTGGACCTGTCCGCCGTACGGCCCGGCTTCTCCGTGATGGGCGAGGCCGCAGTCGCCGGAATGGACGCGGCGACGCTGGAGCAGCACGCCGCGTGGGCCGCGGGCACGACCGTCGACCGCCGCCGGAGCGAGCGGACCGGCCGCGGCGGCCCGGAGGCCGACGCCGAGCTGATCGGCGCGCTCGCCGCGACCGCGTCCGCCGTCGGCCGGATCCCCGAGCGGCGCCGCCCGGAGCCGGTGGCCGAGCCGCCGCGCCCCGAGCCCGTACTGTTCCTGCTGGACCTGGCGATGCCGCGCGACATCGACGCGGCCGCGCACCGCCTGGCCGGAGTCCGCCTCGTCGACATCGAATCGCTCGCGGAAGCCTCCGCGGACGCTCCGATGGCTGCCGATGTGGACCAGGTGCGGCGTATCGTCTCCGACGAGGTCGCCGCGTTCGGGGCGGCACAGCGGGCGGCGCACATCACGCCGACCGTCGTCGCCCTGCGCACCATGGCGGCCGATGTGGTGGCCGGCGAGATCGCCCGACTGGAGGGGCGGCTCCCCGGCCTGGACGACAAGCACCGCGCGGAGATCACCCAGACCGTGCGGCGGGTGGTCGACAAGCTGCTGCACGCGCCGACGGTACGGGTCAAGCAGCTCGCGGCCGAGCCCGGCGGCGCCGGGTACGCGGACGCGCTGCGCACCCTGTTCGACCTCGATCCCGAGACGGTGGCCTCCGTCTCCCGGGCCGGGGAAAGCACCGAGAAGAACGCAAGGAACCGAGGGCCGGCATGACTGAGAAGGCACTGAGGCTGGGGACGCGGCGCAGCAAGCTCGCCATGGCCCAGTCCGGGCAGGTGGCGGAAGCCGTGAGCCAGGTGACCGGACGGCCCGTCGAGCTCGTCGAGATCACCACGTACGGTGACG
>NZ_JBIRYZ010000046.1:0-18201 GCF_044390325.1 Streptomyces sp. NPDC018964 | reverse complement strand
CCGGTGGATAGGCCCGGACGTGTGAACCGGCAGCCTGTGGAGCCGACGTACTGGGCGTTTGAAGTCCCATGCGCGCCATGTGTTCGGCCAGGTTCCGCACCGGCGGCTGCGGAGCGGCGAAGGGAACGCCGCTCAGGGGGACGGCCGTGTGGGAGGTGCGGGCGCTGCCGAACGCTTCGGCCATGTCCTGGACGGCGCGTCGGTCGGGCTGGGAGCGGGCTCGGTCACGGCCCAGGAGCGAAGCCACGACGTCGACGGCACCTTCGTAAGACTCCCGATAAGCCCTGGCGTCCTCGGTGAGCCGTTCGGATGCGTGCGGAGGAGCGAGGTGATGAGCGGCGACGATCGATGCGGCCTGCTGCCGGAGCCGGTCGGCGTCCGGCACCTCACGCAGGTAATCACGTGCGTAGCGGATCCTGTCCGACCACTCCTCCAACGCCGCTGGGGACGGCACCGGGTAGCGGGGGTGGTCGGTGCGGGGACTCGTCGCCCCTGTCGGGCTGGTGTGGTGTGCTGTGCCTGCTCGCTGCCGGTCCGTTGCGGACACCCCCTGGCGGGGAGCCGAGGGCCTTGCGATGTGCTCGGGTCTTCCGGCCAGCTGGTGGAGTACATGGCGTTCCAGCCGCTCGATGGCGCCTTCCCGCTTGCTGCTCGGATGGCGGCCACGCCAGTCGGTGATCTGGAACAGGATGTCCTGCAGGGCGGCTGTGTCGCCAGGCCGGGAGAGGGCTTCCCTGACGGCGGAGTCGATGTTCTTGAGGTTGGTGCGGGGCCTCATTCCGGGGAGTGCCGAGATCTCTTTCCAGTTCTGCATGGCCTCGGGCGGAGGCCAGTTCGCCGGCTCCTGGGACAGTGCCTGCCGCAGCGTGGCCGTGTCCTGCATGGCCTGGGCCCACTGCCGCTTGACCCGGTCCCAGGACTGCCCCGCGTGATCGAAGAGGTTCAGCGTGTAGGCGAACTCGGTCAGATCGGCGTCCAGCTTCTGCAGTACGGCCGAAACATGAGAGCGGTCCTGCTCGGCGCCCCTGGTACCGCTCTCCACGGGGTCGTGAAGCCGAAGCAGACTGCGCACCAGAGGCTTCACCGCTGTCCGCTTCAACAGCTCGAATCCCAGGGCCCGCTGGTGGTGCGCCAGGTTCAGTTCCCCTGTGATCCGCAGCAGCCGTTCCAGCGCGCCGGCGAGTTCACTGCCGGCCAGCTCCGTCTGCATCGCGTGCAGCCGGACGTGGTGGCCGGGGGGCAGCCCTGTCCTTCGGGCCCCCGCCTCATAGCGGACGAGGGTGCGCCGCTTGAGGTCCTCATACTGTTCACGGGCCTGGGCAACGCCCTCCACATCGGCCAGGTTCCGCAGCTCGACAAGCGGTTTTCCTCCGTCGAGCTCATCGAAAACTGTGGCAATCCGCATGGCTTTCTGCGGAACGAAGCGGTTCGGGTGGCGCAGAAGGAAGCTGTGCAGATAGTCACGGACGGTGGTGCCGATGTAATTGAAGCTTGCGTCGATCGGGTCGCGGGCGTATCGATCGCTCAACACCTTCCGGGCGTGGTGTGAAAAGCTTCTCAGAACAGATTCGGAGTTTCCGTTGAGGAATTCACGTGCCTGCGGTGACAGAGCACTGGCCAAGGTGCGCGGATCATGCCTGGACGCAATGAAGGTATAGCTCTTGAACCACTGTCCCCCCTCTTTTCCTGCGGCCTTGTCGTCCTCCATGTGCGCAGGAGTGATGGCCTGCAAGAAAACCAGGAGAAGCAAACCGGCCACGGACCGGTACTCGGCATCGTCCAGGGTCTCCCAGGCGAGCCACGGGTTGGCGATCGGTGTCCTGCGAGTAGTGGAGTAGAAACGCGCTGCTACGTCCTTCGCGAAAGCCGCACCGGCCTCCGCATCGGCGTGGGCGGTATCAGCGCTTTTCACCGAAAGGAGTTTGACATCATCCATGATGAAGTCGAGCAATTCGGAAGGAGGCATGCCGATGGTCCACTGCGCGGACAAGTTGGACTCTCGTCCGGGCCTCACCTCCGCGAGCCCCGCGGTGCCGTGCTCCAGGGCCTGGAACCTGTTCGTCCCTCTGAACATGCGCTGGAAAGGCGTCCGTGGACGCAAAGAAGACATGACCGTTTCAAGTGAACGCCAGATTTCTTCTTCCGGCACGCCGCCGGCTTCGCCGCGGAACGCGATAGGAGCTCCGACGATCTCCAGCGTCGCCGGTGCCTCTTGCCGCAGCCTTTCCGCCGTCAAGGTGAGGGGGCCGAGCTGAGCCAGCCTGTCCCCGTGCCACAAATTCTGGTCAAGAATCCACTCGGTCTCGAACTCCGGCCCCATCTTCCCGTACGAGAGAAGAGAAGGGTCGAACCGTGCCGAACTCGAGCTCTGCTGCCCTTGCTGCGACGACGAGGCGATGCTGTGACTCGTCGACCACATGCCTCCCGGCAGGCCCGTCACCGCCCGGGTACCGAACTCGGTGCGCAGTTCCTCGGACAGCAGCGACGGCGGCCACTCCTCCACGGAGTCCGGGCGCGGTTCGCTGTGCACGCGCGCGGCGATCACAGCGGTCATGTCGTCGAAGAGCGCGGCGTATTCGGCCTCCGGCGATCCCTCGGCGGCACCGGCACGGTCGATCGGCGGGGGCTGATGGCGCCCGCTCATCAGCTGGGCGGCCTGCTCGAGAAGCTGCTCCCGCTTCGCTTCCGGCAGCGACTCGAGGACCTCCCGGGCCTCGGCGAACCGATCGGCCCAGCGGGCACGGACGGCCGGATCCACGATCGGGTACACCGGGGCGGGGCGAACACGTTGCGACGGAGCAGGGGCGTCGTCCGCTGTGAACATCGGCGCCGGCTCGGCCTGTGCCGGGGCGGCGAGACGGTTCGTCGCAGTGCCGTGACCGGTGCTTTCGGCGGTGTTCCGCAGCTCATGTGCCGTCTCCTCGGCAACGGCGGCCGCCGTCTTCGCGGCGGACAGCTCGTCGGCGTCGCGTGTCAGAGCGGGTGGGGCTTCGCCCGGGCCATGGAGGGAAATCTCATCAGGACCGACGGTCCTCTGGAGCACGCCTCTGTCCGGCGACGCACTCGTCCGCTGTTCTGCGGCCTCTTTCTGCGTGTAATACTCGATGAGCGCTTTCAGTTGCGTGACTTTGTCCGTATGTTGCCTGATTTTCCTGGCGGTATCCGCATCCGTGACGAAGCAGACTTTGTTCACATCGGGCATTGCAGTTCCCATTGTCGAGCGGATCGCTGTCGGCCATGGATGCGTCGGCAGTGGCCGTCCGGCCTCGTCGGCGCGACGGGTGGGCGACGGAACTCCGAGAAGGGCAGAGCTGTAACAGCGGGCGCGAGGTGCCTTGCACACACGGTTGGGCGGCACCCTCGCGTCGGATTGACGCATCAATACAACGGGGGGCCGATCACGCAGGTTCAGTGTGACGTGGATTACATTTCGAGATCCAGAAGTTTTTCGGCAACCCCTCTTGGGGAGCCTTTCTTTTCTCTGGGCTTTCCCTGTGGTGCCGGACACTCCATGCTTGCGCCGCGCAAGTGAACGCTTCTCGCCCTGTGATCCGAAGGTGGCGGCAGCGGCTCGATCACCGCCTGCGGTTCGCCACCGACCGCCCACGGCTTTCGCCGCACCATGAACACGCCTCGCACAGCAAGGGATCACCTACCTCGCCACCGTGTCGCGGAAGGACCGTTGCGCAAAGACCTCTTGGCCCGGGATCACCGTCCTCTCGTCGCACCCTGCCCTGCTCATGCGCCATCGGTACGCCAAAAGTGCGCCGTCCGTACGGTTTGGCGGATAGGGTGCCGGTCAGGAGGTGGTGCATGTCCGAGTTGTTCGATGCGGTCGACGCGCTGGTGGCGTCCCGTGCTCCGCTGCCGCCGGCGCAGGAGCGCAAGCGGCTGCGTCAAGCCCATGGCCTGACACTGGATGAGGTGGCCGCCGCGCTGAAGGTGCGCAGGGCGACGGTGTCCGGCTGGGAGTCGGTGAAGAAGACGACCGAGCCGCGAGGCCCCGAACGTGAGGCGTACGCACGGCTGTTGAACAGGCTCGCGGATCTCTACCCCACGCCCCCGGCACCGGAGGGGGCGGTCGCCCCGGCGGCGCCGGCCGCCTTCACCGCCGCGCCCGCCCTGGAAGAAGCGCAGCCTCCGGCCTCCGGCCCGGTGTCCGATGCCGCGAGCGCGACCGGGAACACCCGCATCACTCCTGCCCCTCCGCCTCCTGTTCCGGCGGCCGCGCCCCCTCCTGCGCGTACCACCGGGAGCACATCCGCGTCGCGCCGCCCGAGCGCGAAGAAGGCGGCCCCGACCCGTACCCCGGCGGGCGGCACCGACCCGCGGTTCGAGAACGGTCCGCTGGCGGTCGTCGACGTCGACACCGGCGGCCAGGTGCTGGCGTACTGCACCGGCGGCCTGGTCCTGGACGTGCCCGCCAAGTCCCTGCCGTCCCTGATGGAGTGGACGCTGAAGGAGGCGAGGCTCGGGCAGCCGAGGCTGTCCGGTCCCGGTAAGGACGCCGACCCGCTGATCGTGCTCACCGAGGCGGCGCTGGAGCGCTACGGTCTCCCCGTCACCCTCACCGATCAGGAGCGGCGGGCCGGGCGGATCCCGGAGGGCCACAAGGCGATCAAGCAACTGGCGCGTGCGGAGTGGAAGCTGACCAAGCGCGGATTCGGGCCGTGGGCGCGGATCTACCGCCCCGCCACCGGTTCGCAGCGGGCCTGCGTGCAGCTGTGCGTCCCGTCCTGGCACGCGCTGGACGCCCGGCACTGGGGCGAGGCCGCGCAGCTTCCGCCGGCCGACCTCGCCCGGGTCCTGGGCGTGTACGCGTCGCGGGTGCTGACGCCGCGCGGTTCGACCGCTGTGACCGGCCTGGAGCTGATGACCGCCCTGCACCCGCCGACCCGCGCCTCCGGACCCGACACGACGGGTGAACGGCACTCCGAGCACAACCCCGGCAGTCTGGGCAAGGACCCGGTGGACTGCGCGCCGTGCGAGGCGCCGGACGGGCACCCGCTGCTCAAGGACCTGCCCCGCTTCCATGTCCGGGGCCCGGCGGAGAAGCTGTTCGAGGAGGCGTACGACTGGGCACGGCCGATGACCGATGCCGAGTGCACCCTGCCCCACCTGGTCGGCATCGACGTGAACATGGCCTTCGCCGCCGGAGCCAATGGCCTGGTCGTCGGCCTCGGAGCGCCCGCCCACGTCACGAACCCGGTCTTCGACCCCAAGCTGCCCGGCTCATGGCTGGTCGACCTCAGCCACGTCGACCTGTCGAAGGTGAAGGCCGGCAGGGACACATGGGTGGAGCTGGACGCGAGTCTGCTGCCTTCTCCGTTCACGCCGAAGGGCGAGCGTCCCGAGGGCCCGGCCTGGTACGCGACGCCCACCGTCGCGTACGCGGTGGAGCTCGGCTACGAGGTGCGACCGGTCGAGGCGTACGTCCGGTACGACAACGGCCGTTACCTGGACGGCTGGTACCAGCGGCTGCGGGACGCCTACCTGGCCACGATGGCCGACCTCGGCATCCGCCCGGACATGGCTCCGGCCGACTTCCTGGCGGCCATGGACGGTTACAAGGAACGCGACCCGCAGCTGGCGATCGTCGTCTCGGCGATCAAGGCGACGGTCAAGGGCGGCCTGGGCAAACTGCGCGAACGCCCGCGCGGCGAGGGCTGGCGGCCCGGGCAGCCGTGGCGGGCCCTGTCCCGCCCGACCTGGCGCCCCGACATCCGCGCGGCCGTCATCTCCCGCACCCGGATCAACCTGCACCGCAAGATTGTCAAGCACGCCGCGTTCACCGGCCAGTACCCGGTCGCCATCCTGTCCGACTGCGTCGTCTACGCCACCGACGGCACCGGTCCGCTGGACTTCCTGCCCTACCGGGAGGGCAGGCCGCTGCCCGGCGGCTTCAAGCTCGGCGTCAACCCGGGCCTGGTCAAGCACGAGGGCACCCAGAGCGTCCTGTGGGGTGAGGAGGTCCGCGACCGGTTCGGCACCCCGGACCTCAACCTCGCCCGCTACATCAAGGACGGTACCGTCACCGACGTCGACAACGGAGAGTAGGGGAAGGCGATGGCCCTGTTCGGGGACGGCTTGGACGCCGCGGTGCACAAGGCGTTCACCCGCCCGGCACCCAAGAGCGCACCCGCGCGGATGCGGTATCTGGTCAAGCAGCTCAAGGGCACCAAAGCCGTGGCGCAGATGCTGGAGATCTCCCAGCGCACCGTCGAGCGCTACGTGAAGGGTCAGATCAAAAGGCCCCGCCCGGAGCTCGCCGCGCGCCTGGAGCGTGAGGTGAACAAGCGGTGGCAGCCGCAGATCCGCGCCAAGGCCAGGGCGAGGGCGGCGACCACCGGCGGCATCGTCATCGACACCCGCGCCCGCCTCGGCTACACCGCGCCGATCGGGTCGACGGACGAGTCCCGCATCCGGCACCTGACCGTCGCCCTGCCCCCGCAGCACGCCGCCCGCCTCTTCGACGCCCAGCAGGCCGGCGCCGACGACGCCCAGCTCCGGCGGATCGCCGCGGACGCGCTGCGCGAGGTGTACTTCCAGGACGGCGGCCGCCGCGCCGGGAGCCTGGAGGAGGTCCACTTCACCGACATCGAGCACCTGGAGTTCGAGCTGTAACCGCTCCACCACGCGAGTCCCGGACCGATACGGTCCGGGACTCGCTCGCGTATCCGCCGGCAGAGGCGGCCGACAGCATCACAGGTCAGGCCAGGGGCGGGTCGTGGGCTTGGATGCGCAGGGCCCCACTCCCCGAGAGCCGTCGCGTCACCTCCGCCCTCCGACAGGCCGAGCCGCGGAAGAGCATCTCGGATGCCGTGCACCTGAGACGCCGCACACGAAGCCGCCTCGGCCACGACGGGGTCCGGTCCGCACGTTTTACCTGACACAGATAGAAAGAGAACCGGCATTTTCGCTGGTCACAGAGTCGAAGGCGGAGGTCGTGTGTCTCTTCGGCAGTGACATTCGATCTCCCGGATGTCACGGCTGAGGAGACATAACTCCCTCAAAAAGGCCAGTATCGCTGACCTTCTGGTTCGTAGAGAGGTCAGCATTGCCGGCTTCCGCGTCGTCGGCTCGCCCGTTTCGGACATCCCCGGGGTTGCCCAGTGCGCAGGAGTTGATGCAGGGCGTCATGGGCGGGATGTGTCACCCCCGGGGTGACACAAGACCCGCGGAAGGTCAGGAATGCCGGCCTCGAGGTCAGAAGTGCTGACCCTCTGCCGCGTTGCTGAAGCTTCCCCTTTGATCGTGGACACCTGGAGGCTGGGATCTTGAGGTTCCGGAGGAAGCGGCACCGGGTGGGAAACAAGTACATGAAGTGGTACACCGAGGAGTTCAAGCGGACGTGATCGCGCTCGTCGATCCTCGGGCAGTACGGTCACCGCGGTGGCCCGGGAGTTCGGTCATCGGCTCGGAGTACCTGCGCGGCTGGTACCGACGGGCCAAGCCGGACCAGGGCGACGGCGGGTCCGGTGAGCCGGCCGGCGCCGCACGCGAGGAGCGCGAGCGGCTGCGCAAGGAGGTCCGCACACCAGCCGGGAGTGTTGCCTTGACCGGTTGAATCCAAGACGGCCTTCTTCGTGAAGGAGATCGGCCGGTGAGCCGGCTGTACCGGTCGAGCCGTGCGAAGGAGGCGGCCTGTCCGGTCGCCCTGTTGTGCCGGGTGCTGAGGGCCGCCCGTTCCTCCTGCTACGCGTGGTGCGAAGGCGAGGCCGCTCGCCGCGCTCGTCGGGCCGTCGGCGACGCGCTCGCGCACGGGATCGCCGTGCTGCACAGGGCACCGACCTGTCCCGATGGAGCGCCGACGAACTGTCGGCCATCGCCGCGGTCCTCAACTTCCGCCCCTACAAGACCCTCGGCCGGAAGACACCCGCGGAAGCCCTCGACGACCAGTGCACGCCGGTGTCGCGACGACCGGTTGAATCCGCCCTGCGTGCCGCGGCCGGAGTGAAACACCACGCCCCGTCGTTCCAGGACTCCGCACCGACCGCTTCAGGTGACACGAAAGACCGGCCAGCCGATCTCGGTGCGCCATGCGGCGGGATCGCTGGTGTCACGGGGGCCGACAACATAGACCTCCCGCACCGGCCCGGCCACCGACATCGCGTTCTCCACCACCCAGGTCCCGAGTTCGCCGTATGTGACCTCGGCACCGTCGTGCTCGCCGACGTGGGTGGTGACGGCCAGTTCCGCGGCCGGCAGAATCAGGGGGTGCACGCGCCCGGTACGGGGCGGCGTGGCGGTCGGCAGGTAGACGACCGCGCGGCCGCGCTCCTGCTCGAAAAGGGCGTTGTCGTAGCTGCCGCCCGGCGGTCCGGTCACGGCGTCGCCGACGGCCGCCTCCAGTTCGGCCATCGCGCCTGCGTACCAGGTCGCCATGTCGCCATGCCCGATCACGGCCTCCACCGCCGCGACCGTCCGGGCGGGCTCCGCACGCAGCTCGACGTCGATCGGCGCGGGGTCGGGCCGGAGCAGGCGGCGCAGCGACACGACCGCGGCCCGGGTGCGGTCGAGCGCGTCCTCGAGGCGTTGCAGGTGTTCCGTGACCAGGGCCGCCCGGACTCCGGGGTCGGGTGTCCGCAGGATCCGCCGCACATCGCTCAGAGGGACGTCGAGCTCGCGGAGCCGGTGGATGACCTGCGCGGTCGGGATCTGGCCGACGGCGTAGTAGCGGTAACCGGTGGTCTCGTCCACCACGTCGGGTTCCAGCAGGCCCGCCTCGTGATACCGGCGCAGGGTCCGTACGCTCAAGTGGGTCAGCCGCGAGAACTCTCCGATGGTCAGCACACCCTCACCCTAAACACTCTCCCTGGGGGAGAGTCCACGGCTTGACCCTCCCGCGCCGTGAGGCCACACGGTGGACTCATGACACAGCACACCGATCTCCCGTCCGATCTGCTCCCGGCCACCGTGCGCGAGTTCTTCGCCGCCCACATCGTCCGCGACGCCGACACCGCCTCGTCGTTCCTCGCTGAGGATGCGGTGATCGTCGACCAGGACGAGACCTTCCGTGGCCGAGAGGAGACCTACGCGTTCCTGCGGGACGCCGGGTCCGAGTTCGAATACACGACCGAGCAGATCGGCGCTCACCGCGTCGATGACACTTACTGGGTGGTGACCGTGCGGATCGAGGGCACCTTCCCGGGCGGCGTCGCCGAGCTCGACTACCGGTTCGCGGTGCGCGATGACCTCATCGCCGAACTCGTCATCGCCAACCACCCGGCCTGACCGGACCCACGTCACAACAATCCTCAGTGGAGAGAAAAATGTCTCGTTCGGATCGCGATCGCCTCGACGGTCGCCTGGCGCTGGTCACGGGCGGTTCGAAGGGCTCGGGCAAGGCCGTCGTGGAGCGACTGCGAGAGATGGGTGCCGACGTCTATGTGACGGCGCGAACGATGCCCGACGGGTACGAGCGTCCCGACCGCTTCATCGAAGCGGACATTTCGACCATGGAAGGCGCCAACGCCGTGGCCGGCCGAATCGCAGAGGCCGGCGGCACACTCGACATCCTGGTGCACGTCGTCGGGGGAACGTCGACGCCGGCGGGAGGATTCGCGGTCATCACCGATGACCAGTGGCTCACCGAGCTGAACCTCAACCTCCTTGGAGCGGTACGGCTGGACCGGGCTCTTCTCCCGGCGATGATCGCGTCCGGGTCGGGTGTGGTGCTGCACTTCACCTCGATCCAGCGTGAGCTGCCCCAGCACGAGGCGTCCTTGGCTTACGCGGCGGCGAAGGCCGCGCTGCGCACATACAGCAAGGGACTTGCCAATGAGCTCGCGCCGCGCGGCGTACGGGTCAACGCGATCAGCCCCGGCGGAATCGAGACCGAAGCCTACGAAGAATTCGTGGACCGGATCGCCGAGGGCAACGGACTCACACGTGAAGCGGCCAAGCAGACCATCTACGACTCCCTCGGGGGAGTACCCCTGGGACGATTCGCGAACACCGAGGAGATCGCGGACCTGGCCGGGTTCCTGGTCTCGGACCGCGCCTCGGCCATCGTGGGCGCCGAGTACGTGATCGACGGCGGCACCGTCCCGACCGTCTGAGCCGGGCACCGGCGCCGAACAGCCACGCGCGAACAGCCCGGTCCGGCGGCACACCCCTCTTCTTCACAAGAAGAACTCTCAGACGCTGCCCGGCAACACCGACAAGCGCGTCGACGCCGTTGTCGCGCTTTCGGTGCTCGCCCGGTCGTCGAGATCGTGCCACGCGGCTCCGGACCGGCTGCGCGTCACCAGTTCGCGAGTACGAGCGCTCAGGGTGACCCACCAGATGGCGGGCCGCCCCGGCTCACGTGACATCTGCCGATGACCCGTGAGCCGGGGCAGGCAGACATCCAGTTGGCTATCGCGAGGAAAACACATGACGACGCACATCACGGACCGGTCGTCCGCCCAACCGGTCGGGCCGCCCCCGCCCTTCGACCCGGAGCTCGCTCCGGTCGTTGAGATCCTGACCGGCCTGCGCTCCCCCGACGCCTACCGTTTGGACAACATCGTTGAAATGCGCGAGCCCGTCCCCGGGGTGGAGACCCCGACCGACGAGATCCTCTCGCGCGGTGGCACCTACAGCGTGGAGGAGCGGGCGGTGCCAGGGCCGGACGGAGAACCGGACATCTCGCTGCTGATCTGTCTCCCGAAGCACGCGACGACCCCGACCCCGGCGATTTACCACATCCACGGCGGCGGCATGATCATCGGAGACAACCGGTTCGGCCTCGTCGAGATGCTGAACCTGGCCGAGCCGATGGGCATGGCCGTGATTTCGGTCCAGTACCGGCTCGCACCCGAGACGCCCCACCCGGGTCCCGTCGAGGACTGCTACGCGGGCCTGGCGTGGGTGTCGCATCACGCCCACGAGCTCAACATCGACCCTGAACGCATCGTCATCGGCGGTGCGAGCGCCGGCGGCGGTCTCGCGGCAGGTGTCACCTTGATGGCACGCGACCGCAACGGCCCGGCGATCCTGGCCCAGCTGCTCCTGTCGCCGATGCTTGACGACCGCAACGACTCGCCCTCTGCCCAGCAGATGCGCGGCGTCGGTATCTGGGACAGCTCCTCGAACGAGACCGGATGGAACGCGCTCCTCGGCGACGGCGTTCGCGGAGGACCGGATGTGTCCCCGTACGCTGCGCCTTCCCGTGCGGCAGACCTTTCCGGCCTCCCGTCCACGTTCATCGACGTCGGATCGGCCGAAACGTTCCGGGACGAGGACGTCTCCTACGCAAGCCGCATATGGCAGGCGGGCGGCCGCCTCGAGCTGCACGTCTGGCCCGGTGGGTTCCACGGGTTCGACGTCGTGGTCCCTCATGCCGTGATTTCGCAGGACGCCATCGCCGCCCGAGCGGCATGGCTGCGCCGTCAGCTCTTGGTCTGACACGCAGCCTCGGCCGGGTAATCGGTCCGGTTCCGGATCGGTGGGCCGGTGGCGAAGTCGGCCTTCGGCCCGGCTCGGCCGTTGTGCCGGCGTACGTAGCCGGCGATCGCGGTGTCCTGTTCGGTGTGACTGTGGTGGTCGGTGTTGTGGGCCTGTCCCGGACTTCACCCTCCGGGACACCCGGATGGGTGTCTGCGGTCCGGTGATGCTCGTCATACTGCAGGAACGCCGCAGCGCCGGGTGAGTGGATCTCACCCGGCGCTGCGGTGTGTGTCGTTCAGGAAGTCGCGAGTCAGCCGCCGTCGGCCGGCACGATCGCTCCCGCGACATGGAACGCCTCGCCGTGGAGCTCCCGGCATGGATGTCAGGGCTTTTGAGAGAGGGTGGGTGCTTGAGAAGTTGTTTGGTCCGTCCGGCCGGTGGTTTGTGCTGGTTGAGGGCGGTGGCCAGAGAGGTGGTCAGGCCCGGGGTGAAGCTTCCCCTTGATCGTGGACACCTGGAGACTGGGACCTGAGGTTCCAGAGGAAGTAGCACCAGGGGGGAAGCAAGTACACGAAGCGGTACACCGAGGAGTTCAAGCGGGACGCGATCGCGCTCGTCGACTCCTCGGGCAAGACGGTCACCGCGGTCGCCCGGGAACTCGGCATCAGCTCGGAGTCCCTGCGCGGCTGGTACCGCAAGGCCAAGGCCGACCGGGGCGAGGGGCAGCCCGGCGAGCTGACCAGCGCCGAGCGCGAGGAACTGCGGCGGCTGCGCAAGGAGAACCGCGAACAGCAGCAGACGATCGAGATCCTGAAAAAAGCGACCGCCTTCTTCGCAAAGGAGAGCGACCGGTGAACGAGATGCACCGGTTGATCCATGCGGAGAAGGCGAACTACCCGATCGTCCTGCTGTGCCGGGTGCTGCACGTGGCCCGCTCCTCCTATTACGCCTGGCGCGAGGGCGAGGCCGCCCGCCGGGCCCGCCAGGCGGCCGACGACGCACTCGCGCACGAGATCACCGTGCTGCACATTGCCTCCCGCAAGACCTACGGTGTCCCGCGCATCCATGCCGAGCTGCGGCGTCTGGGGCGGCGGGTGAACCGCAAGCGCATCGCCCGTGTCATGCGTGAGCGCGACATCCGCGGTGTCACCCGACGCAAGCACCGCTCGCTGACCCGGCCGGATGCGAAGGCGAAGCCGGCCCCGGACCTGACCGGCCACGACTTCCACGCCGAGCGCCCCGGCACCAAGCTGGTCGGCAACATCACCTACCTGCCCACGGCCGAGGGCTGGCTCCACCTCGCCTGCTGGCTCGACCTGGCCACCCGCGAGGTGGTCGGCGCTCGGACGTCCGCCGACCTGGCCGCACTCACGGGCAGCGGCCAGGCCCTCGTTGGTGCCGACGACGATGAGTTCACGGATGAACTCGGCCAGGGCCGCGAAGACGTGGAAGACGAGTCGGCCGCCGGGGGGTGGTGGTGTCCAGGTTCTCGTGCAGCGAGGTGAAGCCGATCCCGCGGGTGCGGAGTTCGGCGACGAGGAAGCCCGGCTCGGCCGGTGCGGAGGTGGTCGTGGCTCCGGATCATGTCGGAAAACGGCGGCCCGGAGTTGTTGAATGCCCCCGGTTTTTGAAGGGGTTTTTGAAGGCTCTGCGGGACCTGGTCGACACTGCGGGGTGATCTTCAGAGAACGAAGATTCTTTGAAGATGGGAGGGTTCCCTCTCTGCCGCGTCGCCGCCGTGGTCGTTACGGTGCCGGCCATCAGGAGGCGGCGAGTTGGTTGATGTGGGCTGTGGCCAGCACGCGGCGGGACACGCCGCCGCGTGCGGTCCGGATCATGGCCTGGCCCAGTTGCAGGCTCGTGGTGACGTAGCGCGGCGCGATGCGCCGCAGCACCGGGTAGAGCGGGCCGATCACCCTGTACAGCAGGACGTAGGACGCAGTCTTCGCCCTGGTGCCGGGCAGAGGAAGGATGAACGCGGGGCGGAACATGTGGGCCCGCGGTGACAGCTCCAGCAGGCCGTTCTCCGTCTCGCCCTTGACGCGTGCCCACATCATGCGGTTCTTGCCGGTGCCGTCGGTGCCGGCGCCGGAGACGTAGGTGAAGACGAGGCCGGGGCTGGCGGTCAGCAGGGCGCGGGCGGCGGCCAGGGGGAAGTCGTAGGAGACCAGGCGGTAGTCGGCCTCGTTCATGCCGACGGCGGAGGCGCCCAGGCAGTAGAAGCAGGCGTCGAAACCGGCCAGATGGTCCTGGACTGCGGTGAAGTCGGTGAAGTCCTCGTGGTGGAGTTCGCGGAGCTTGAGATGGGCGCGACCAGTGGATGTACGGCCTATGGCGAGGACGTCGGTGACCTCTTCGTCGCGCAGGCAGGCTTCCAGCACTCCCTGCCCGACCATGCCGGTGGCTCCGAAGATGACAATGCGCACAGTGATCCATTTTCTGCCGTACGGGGTGGTCGGCCGGATTGCCTTGGATGGGGCAGACGGGGAAGCGGACGTCGGTGAGTTGCTCGGATGCGCCCCAAGGCGCTGTTGGACCGTCGTGTCGTGGGACTTCTTGCCGGAGGCGACCGGCTCGGGGTAGCCGCGGGTTCCGCCCATGCCTGCGGGGCCGTAGTAGTGGACGCCGGTGACGGCGGGGTCGGTGGCCGCGCGCAGGGTGGGCAGGGCGCCGCCCATGGAGGCCGGCTGGGTGATCAGCGGGAGCTCCAGGTCCGCGGCCTTGCGCAGCAGGCGGGGCAGGTTCTGCCGGAGTTCGGTGGTGGCGGCGCCGGGGTGGGCGGCGCCGGCGATCGTCGTGTGATGCCGGGCAAGGCGGCGCTGGAGTTCGTAGGGGAACGTCAGGTTGACGAGCTTGGCCTGCCCGTAGGCGGCGACGCGGTTGTAGGAACGGTCGAACCGCAGGTCGTCGAAGTGGATGTCGGCTGGACGCGGTGACCGAAGCCGCTGACGGTCACCACCCGCGAGCCGGGCACAGGCAGCAGTACCTCCAGCAGGAGGCCGGTGAGCGCGAAGTGTCCGAGGTGGTCGACGCCGAACTGCTTCCCTTTCATGGCGAACGGGAGCGGTTGCGTGGCCGCGAATGTCGCCCGGGCCATACGACCGCTTCCGCCAGGGGGGGTGTCAGACCGTCGTGTGCGCGGTCTGCGCCGCGAGGTTCTGGGTGAAGAACGGGAGGAGTTCGGTGGTGACCTGGGGTACGTAGCGGTCGTAGAGGTCGACGTGACTGGCTCCTTCGATCCAGTGCAGCCGCTTGGGCTCGTTCGCTTTCTTGACCGCTTCCTCGGACATCCAGGCGGTGGCCGCTTCGCTGCCGGCGACCATCAGGAGCGGTCGCGGGGCGAGCAGACCGATGAGGTGGAAGGCGTCGAAGTTCACGATCTTGTCGACGCTGGAGAAGGTGAACTCGTCGGTCTGGCGCGGGTGCCGGCCGCGGTCGGTGCTGTAGTACTCCCAGGCTTCGTAGGAGTAGCGGCGGCCGGCGCGTGCCTCTTCCTCAGTTGGGAGCACAGACATCGTCGGGAGCGGCTCGCCGGCCGCCTCGGTGGTGCGTGCCGCGGCCGCCGCGTCGAGCAGCGCCTGGAGGACGGCGGGGTCCTGGGTGCCGTCGGGGCCGACTCGGAAGTACAGTCCGAGGTCGACGGCGCTGACCGTCGCGACCGCGCGGATGCGGTGGTCGGTGACCGCGGCGGGAATGACGTAGCCGCCGGAGGCACAGATGCCCAGGGCGCCGATCCGGTCGGAGTCGATCTCCGGGCGGGTGGTGAGATAGGAGACGGCGTTCTTGATGTCCTCGACACGCTGGGCGGGGTCCTCGGTGCCGCGAGGGGTGCCGCCGCTCTCGCCCTGGTAGGCGGCGTCGTAGGTGAGCGCGACGAATCCGGCGTCGGCAAGTCGCTGGGCGTAGGCGCCGGCGGTCTGCTCCTTGACGCCGCCGCCGGGGTGAGCGACGACCACGGCGGCGAGCGGGCCGTCGGCAGCGGTGTCGGGGGTGTGCAGGTGGCCGGCGAGGGTGATCCCGGCGCTGGTGAAGGTCACATCGGTTCGCATGGCCCCACCGTGCCGGCTGTGCCCCGTGTGCGGGAGAGGAAGGTTCCTGCCTGGGGAAAGGCGTGCCGGGGAAGATTCTTTCCCCCCTTGATGGCCCGAGTCCGCGGCACGGTGGAAGCATAGTGGTGTCATGTCCGATTCGCGTTCATCCCGATCCGAGTTCGGTGCGTTCCTCAAGGCTCGCCGGGCCGAGCTGACGCCCGCGCAGGTGGGTCTCGCCGATGACGGGACCCTGCGGCGTGTCCCGGGGCTGCGCCGCGACGAGGTCGCCCGCCTTGCCACGATGAGTACCGATTACTACACCCGCATCGAGCAGGGGCGCGTGCGGGCCTCCGCGACCGTCCTTGCCTCCCTGGTGCGGGCGCTGCGGCTTGACGAGGCACAGCAGGCTTACCTGTACGAGCTGGCGGGCAAGACCCCCGCCCCGCGCTGCCGCGCCGGGCATCGGGTGCGGCCGTCGGTGCAGTGGATGCTCGATGCCCTCGGCCACTTGCCGGCGATGGTGCTGGGCCGCTACAACGACATCCTCGCCTGGAACACGGCCGCAGCGGCGCTCTACCAGGACTTCGGCAAGCTGACGCCATCCGAGCGCAACTTCACCAGACTGCTGTTCCTCGACCCGGCCATGCGCAGCCTCTTCACCGACTGGGAGGACGCGGGCCGGCTCAGCGCGGCACTGCTGCGGATGGAGACGGCCAGCAACTCCGACGACCCGCGCCTGGCCACGCTGGTCGGCGAGCTGTCGGTACGCAGTCCCGAATTCCGCGAGTGGTGGAACGGACGGATCGTCTCCGACACCACCTACGGCCTCAAACGCTTCCGGCACCCCCTCGTCGGCCCCCTCACGCTCGACTGCGACACCTGGACCAGTCCGAACGACCCCGACGTCATGTTCATGGTCCTCACCGCCGAACCTGGCACCCCTGAGGACCACGCACTGCGGATCCTCAGCTCCTGGCAGACCGCCCCCGCCCCGACTACACATCCGGCCGACACCCCCCACGACTGATCCGGCGGTCCGACGCCTCCGGACCCGCCACCCGAAGGGCTGGACGCCGCGGCCCGCAGGCAACCACGGCAGCCGGCCGCCGGTCATCACCGACGACATGCTGCCCACCGTGCTCCGCCGCCGCGCGAACGGCGAGACCGTCGAGGACATCCAGCCCGGCCTGCTCATCCCCACCGGCCGCCGCAAAGGACAGAGCCCCAGCCTCTCCAGCATCTACCGGGCGCTGGCCGAGCACGAGAAGGCCCAGGCGTATCCCGGGGCTGCCGAAACGGCGCATGCCGACTTCGCCCCCCTCCAGCAGCGCGACCGCAGCCCGTGTGATTACTCAGCGTTACTCGCCACCTGGTGGCAGCTATACGAGAACACGGCCCACCACGGGTTTTCGCCGGCTGGAAGCCGGGGCAGGCCTGGCCCGCGCTCGCGCGGCCGACCTGGCGCCCGGACATCCGCGCCACTGTGATCTCCCGGGCCCGGATCAACCTGCACCGCAAGATGCTCAACCTGGCCGCGGCCGCCGGCCGTTACCCGGTCGCGGTCCTGTCCGACTGCGCCGTGTACGCCGCCGACGGCCCCAGCCCGCTGGACGGCGCTGTCACGTTGGCTGATCGGGTGGAATCATTTTCTGGTTGGTCGTGCTGGGAGGGGGCGTCCGTGGGCAGCGCACCGCCGTCGTACAAGGGGCACCGGTACCCGGTCGAGGTGATCGCGCACTGCGTGTGGCTGTACTTCCGCTTCCCGCTCAGCTTCCGCGAGGTCGAGGAGCTGATGCTCGAGCGCGGCGTGATGGTGACCCACGAGACGATCCGCCGCTGGTGCGCGAAGTTCGGGCAGTCCTACGCCAACGGCCTGCGCCGCCGCCAGCCCCGGCCCGGGGACAAGTGGCACCTGGACGAGGTCTTCGTCAGGGTCAACGGCGAGCAGCGGTACCTGTGGCGGGCCGTCGACGTCGACGGCAACGTGCTCGACATCTTGGTCCAGAACCGGCGGGACACCGCTGCGGCCAGGTGCTTCTTCCGTAAACTACTCAAGAAGACTTGCTCGGTGCCGCGGGTGGTGGTCACCGACAAGCTCCGTTCCTACGGCGCCGCCCACCGCGAGGTCATGCCCTCGGTCGAGCACCGCTCGCACAAGGGCCTGAACAACCGGGCCGAGAACTCCCACCAGCCCACCCGGCAGCGTGAACGCGCCATGAAAGGTTTCCGCAGCGTCGGCGGAGCCCAGCGGTTCCTGTCCGCGTTCAGCGGCATCTCACCCCACTTCCGGCCCCGCCGCCACCTGATGAGCGCCCCCGGCTACCGAGCCGAGATGGCCATCCGCTTCGCGATCTGGGATCAGATCACCGGCGCCACCGGCCAGCCCGCCAAGGCTTGAGCACCGGCCCGAAACCCGGCCCTCCCCACGCCCCGATACGCGGTCAGAGACCCATGCACCCAATAATGTGACAGCGCCGGGCAGCGGACGGGACGTTCGACCGGATGCTGCGGGCCGCGCAGGCGAAGGCGGATGCGGCGGACAACATCGAGTGGCTGGGTCGGTCGATTCCGTGGTCGTCCGAACTCACCAGCCCGGTTCCGCCAGTACATCCACGACGCCGATCATGTCCGGCCCTGTACGGCGGGGACGGCCTTGAAGACCGTGGTCGTCGCCGCTTCATCGAGATCCGGGCCTGCCCTTCGGGCTTGCCGATCATTAACCTGTCGTCTTGATCTTGCTGTTGGGGTTGCTGCTTCGGGTGGCGACTTGGGCTTGGAGGGCTGTCAGGGCGGCTGG
>NZ_JBIRYZ010000045.1:0-18800 GCF_044390325.1 Streptomyces sp. NPDC018964 | reverse complement strand
CAACTACGCGGCGGCCAACGTCTTCCTGGACGCGCTCGCCCAGCAGCGGTCCGCCGCCGGCCTGCCCGCCCTCTCCCTGGCCTGGGGCGCCTGGGTCCAGGACGGCGGCATGACCGGCACCCTCTCCGAAGCCGACGCCCGGAGGATGGCAGCCTCGGCCGCGCCGCCCCTCACCGTCGAACAGGGCCTCGCGCTCTGGGACGCCGCCACGGTCTCCGACGAGCCGCACCTCGTGCCCATCGGCGCCTCCGGCAGCACCCGCATGCCCGGCGAGGTGCCCCCGCTGCTGCGCAACCTGGTACGCGGCACCCGGCGCACCGCCGCCACCGCCGTCGGCGGGGCCCGGGTCGCCGCCGACCTCGTCCGCCGACTCCTGGAGACGCGAGAGGAGGAACGCGTCCGCGTCCTGCTCGACCTGGTGCGCGGCGAGGCCGCCGCCGTGCTCGGCCACTCCTCGCCCAAGGCCGTCGAGGCCGACCGCGACTTCCACGACCTCGGCTTCGACTCGCTCACCGCCGTCGAACTGCGCAACCGCCTCACCACCGCCACCGGCCTGCGCCTCCCCGCGACCCTCGTCTTCGACTACCCGACGCCCACCGTGCTCGCCGGGCACCTGGTGGCCGCGCTCCTCGAGGAGGAACGGACCGCCGACACACCCGCGGCCGCCGGCACCGTCCTGCCCGCGACGGCCGACGACCCGATCGTCATCGTCGGCATGGCCTGCCGGATGCCCGGCGGCGTCAGCTCGCCCGAGGAACTGTGGCGGCTCGTCGTCGAGGGCCGCGAGGGCATCTCCGCCTTCCCGACCGACCGCGGCTGGGACCTGGACACCCTCATGCGCGGCGGACAGGGCGGCCACGGCCGCAGCGCCACCTCCGAGGGCGGGTTCCTCCACGACGTCGCCGACTTCGACGCCGGCTTCTTCGGGATCTCCCCGCGCGAGGCCCTCGCCATGGACCCGCAGCAGCGCCTGCTCCTGGAGACCACCTGGGAGGCGTTCGAACGCGCCGGCATCGACCCGGCGACCGTGCGCGGCAGCCAGACCGGTGTCTTCGTCGGCACCAGCGGCCAGGACTACACCACCCTCGTCATGAACTCCAGCGAGGACGCCGAGGGCCACGCCCCGACCGGCCTCGCCACCAGCGTCATCTCCGGCCGTCTCTCCTACACCTTCGGCCTGGAGGGCCCCGCGGTCACCATCGACACCGCCTGCTCCTCCTCCCTGGTGGCCCTGCACTGGGCGGCCCACGCGCTGCGCTCCGGCGAGTGCTCCCTCGCCCTCGCGGGCGGTGTCACCGTGATGTCGACCGCCATGGGCTACGCCGGCTTCACCCGGCAGGGCGGCCTCGCCCCCGACGGCCGCTGCAAGGCCTTCGCGGACGCGGCCGACGGCACCGGCTGGTCCGAGGGCGTCGGCATGCTCGTCGTCGAGCGCCTCTCGGACGCCCGCCGCAACGGCCACCCCGTCCTCGCCGTGATCCGCGGCTCCGCCGTCAACCAGGACGGCGCTTCCAACGGCCTCACCGCGCCCAACGGACCCTCCCAGCAGCGCGTCATCCGCCAGGCCCTGGCGAGTGCCGGCCTCTCGGCCGCCGACGTGGACGCCGTCGAGGCGCACGGCACGGGCACGACCCTCGGCGACCCCATCGAGGCGCAGGCCCTGCTGGCCACCTACGGCCAGGACCGCCCCGCCGACCGGCCGCTGCTGCTCGGCTCCATCAAGTCGAACATCGGTCACGCCCAGGCCGCCGCCGGTGTCGCCGGCGTCATCAAGACCGTCCTGGCGCTCCGCCACGGCCTGCTGCCCAAGTCCCTGCACATCGACGCCCCGTCGACCCACGTGGACTGGACCGAGGGCGAGGTGCGCCTGCTCACCGAGACCGTCGACTGGCCGGAGACCGGACGTCCGCGCCGCGCCGGTGTGTCGTCCTTCGGCATCAGCGGCACCAACGCGCACACCATCATCGAGCAGGCCCCGGAGATCGAGCCGGTCACGCCGGCCGGGGAGCCCGGGCGCGTTCCCGAGACCGTGCCGTGGCCGGTGTCGGCCAAGTCCGAGGAGGCCCTGGACGGCCAACTGGAGCGGATCACCTCCCTCGACCCCGACACCGCGTCCGCGCTGGACGTCGGTTTCTCGCTGGCCTCCGGGCGGTCGGTGTTCGAGTACCGGGCGGTGCTGCTCGCCGACGCGGAGGGTGGCGCCCCCGTGGAAGTGGCGCGTGGGCGTGCCGTCGAGCGGTCGCTGACGGTGCTGTTCTCGGGGCAGGGGTCGCAGCGTGCGGGGATGGGGCGTGAGCTGTACGCCCGGTTCCCGGTGTTCGCGGAGGCGCTGGACGCCGTACTGGCGCGGCTCGATGTCGAGCTGGAGCGTCCGTTGCGGGAGGTGCTGTTCGCGGAGGAGGGCACGCCGGAGGCGGAGCTCCTCGACACCACCGGGTTCACGCAGCCCGCGTTGTTCGCGGTCGAGGTGGCCCTGTACCGGCTCGTCGAGTCCTGGGGTGTACGGCCGGAGTTCGTGGCGGGTCACTCCGTCGGTGAGATCACGGCTGCGCACGTGGCCGGGGTGCTGTCGCTGGAGGACGCCTGCGCCCTGGTCACCGCCCGCGCCCGGCTGATGGCGGAACTCCCGGCGGGCGGCGCCATGATGGCGATCGAGGCCACCGAGGAGGAGATCACCCCGCGCCTCACGGACGGGACCGCCCTGGCCGCGGTCAACGGCCCCGAGTCCGTCGTCGTGTCCGGTGCGGAGGTCGAAGTCGTCGCGCTGGCGGAGGAGTTCGCCGCACAGGGCCGCAAGACGCGGCGCCTGTCGGTCAGTCACGCCTTCCACTCGCCGCTGATGGAGCCGATGCTCGACGCCTTCCGCGAGGTCGCGGAGGGGCTGACGTACGCCGAGCCGCGCATCCCCGTCGTCTCCAACGTGACCGGCGAGATCGCCGGCCCCGAGCTGCTGTGCTCGCCCGAGTACTGGGTGCGCCACGTCCGCGGCACCGTCCGCTACGCCGACGGCGTACGCGCCCTCGCCGACGCCGGGGCGAACGCGTTCCTCGAGGCCGGCCCCGACGGCGTACTGACCGCGCTCACCCGCCGCTGCCTCGACACCGACGCCGACACGGTCGCCGTGCCCGCCCTGCGGGGCGACCGGCCCGAGGAGAGCACGCTGCTCACCGCGCTTGCCCGGCTCCACGTGTCCGGGGTACGCGTCGACTGGCGGCCCTGCTTCGACGGCACCGGCGCCCACCGCACCGAGCTGCCCACCTACGCCTTCCAGCGGTCCCGTCACTGGCCCGACGCCCAGCGCCCCACGGCGGGCGGAACCGGGCCGGACCCCCTGGACACGGCGTTCTGGACGGCCGTGGAGGGCGAGGACCTGACCACGCTCGCCGCCGATCTCGAGGTCGACACCGATGCGCTGGGCGCGGTCCTGCCCGCCCTGTCCACCTGGCGGCGCCGACAGCGCGACCAGGCGATGGTCGACGGCGTCAGGCACCAGGAGGCATGGAAGCCGCTGTCGCTGCCCTCCTCCGCGCCGACCGCCGCCGGCACCTGGCTGGCCGTCGTCCCCGAGGCGCTCGCCGACGACCCGTGGGTGGCCGCCGTCCTGGCGGCCGTCGGCACCGACGTCGTGCCGCTCACCGTCGGCACCGACGACCGCGACGCGCTCACCGGAAGGCTGCGCGGCCTGCTCTCCGAGGGCACCGCCCTCACCGGAGTGCTGTCCCTGCTCGCCCTCACCGACACCGCCGGGGCCTCCGCGGCCTCGACGGCGGTGCTGCTCCAGGCCCTGCCGGCCGCCGGGATCACCGCGCCCCTGTGGTGCGTGACGCGCGGCGCCGTAGCCGTCGCCGGCACGGAGCGGCTCACCGCCCCCGGCCAGGCGGCGGTGTGGGGACTCGGCAGGGTCGCGGCACTGGAACTCCCCGTGCGGTGGGGCGGACTGATCGACCTGCCCGCTGCCCTGGACGACCGCGCCGCCAGGCGGTTCGCCGCCGTCCTCGCCGGACACGACGGCGAGGACCAGGTGGCCGTACGCGACTCGGCCGTCTTCGGCCGCCGGCTCGTGCCCGCGCCGGAGACCGCACCCGACGCCGGCTGGGAGCCCAGCGGAACCGTCCTGGTCACCGGGGGCACCGGAGGCCGTGGCGCCCACGTGGCGCGCTGGCTCGCCGCCGCCGGAACCGCGCGCCTGGTACTGGTCAGTCGGCGCGGCCCGGAGGCGCCCGGCGCCGCCGAACTCGCCGACGAGCTGCGGGAGCTGGGCGCCGAGGTGACGGTCGTCGCCTGCGACGCCGCCGACCGCGACGCCCTCGCCGCCGTCCTCGCCGGCATCCCCGAGGACACTCCCCTGACCGGTGTGGTGCACGCCGCCGGCATCGTCGACGACGGCGTGCTCGACGACCTCACGCCGGAGCGGTTCGCCGCACTGCACCGTGCCCGCACCGCCCCCGCCCTCCACCTCGACGAGCTCACCCGGAACCTGGACCTGACGGCGTTCGTGCTCTGCTCCTCGCTGGCCGGAACGGTCGGCACCGCGGGGCGCGCGGGCCTCGCCGCCGCCACCGCCGTACTCGACGCGCTCGCCCGGCGCCGCCGCGGCGAGGGCCTGCCCGCGACCTCCATCGCCTGGGGCGCCTGGACCGACGAGGAACCCGGCGCGAACACCACCGGCCCCACGGACACCAGCTCCACGGACACCGGCACCGCCGCACGCCCGGCCCGCACCGCCGGTCACCCGGCCGTGCACCCGGACCTCGCGCTCGCCGCCCTGCGGCAGGCCGTGACCCGGCCGGAGCCGGCGCCCGTGGTCTTCGACCCGCGCCAGCCGCAGGTCCTGGACACCCTCATCGGCATCCGCGGCAGCGCCCTGCTGCGCGACCTGCCGGACGCCCGGCAGGCGCTGGCCGACGCGGCCGCCGCGCGGCAGCAGACCGAGACGGCCGCCTCCGGGCTCGTCGCCCGGCTGCGGGACCTGCCCGCCGCCGACCGCACCGCGCTCCTCGGCGACCTGGTCCGCACCCACGCCGCCGCCGTCCTCGGCCACCCGGGACCGGAGGCCGTCGCCCCCGACCGCAACTTCCGCGACCTGGGCTTCGACTCGCTGACCGCGATCGAACTGCCCGACCGGCTCGCCCTCGCCACCGGGCTGCGCCTGCCCGCCACCACGGTCTACGACTTCCCGACCGCGCGGGCCCTGGCCGAGCACCTGGTCGCCGAACTCCTCGGCGAACAGGACACCGACTCCGGCCTCGACCGGGTGAACGCCGCCGGACTGTCCGACGACCCGATCGTCATCGTCGGCATGGCCTGCCGCCTCCCCGGCGGCGTGCGCTCCCCCGAGGACCTGTGGCGGATGCTCAGCGAGGGCCGCGACGGCATCGAGGCCTTCCCCGAGGACCGGGGCTGGGACCTCGCCACCCTAGCCACCGGCGGCGCGGACGGCCGCGGCCGCAGCGCCACCCTCCGGGGCGGATTCGTCGAAGGCGCCGCCGAGTTCGACGCCGGCTTCTTCGGGATCTCCCCCCGCGAGGCCATCGCCATGGACCCCCAGCAGCGCCTGCTCCTGGAGACCACCTGGGAGGCGTTCGAACGCGCCGGCATCGACGCCGACGGGCTGCGCGGCAGCCGCACCGGCGTGTTCGTCGGCACCAACGGCCAGGACTACTCCACCCTCGTCATGAACTCCCGCGAGGACCTGGAGGGCCACGCCGGCACCGGACTCGCCGCCAGCGTCGTCTCCGGCCGGCTCGCCTACACCTTCGGCCTGGAGGGCCCGGCGGTCACCGTCGACACCGCCTGCTCCTCCTCCCTGGTCGCCCTGCACTGGGCGCTCCAGGCGCTGCGGGCCGGCGAGTGCGACCTCGCCGTCGCGGGCGGCGTCACCCTCATGAGCACCCCGTCCGGTTTCTCCGGCTTCACCCTGCAGAACGGCCTCGCCCCCGACGGCCACTGCAAGGCGTACGCGGACGCCGCCGACGGCACCGGCTGGTCCGAGGGCGTCGGCCTGATCGTGGTGGAGCGCCTCTCGGACGCCCGCCGCAACGGCCACGAGGTCCTCGCGGTGGTCCGCGGCTCGGCCATCAACCAGGACGGCGCCTCCAACGGCCTCACCGCCCCCAACGGCCCCTCGCAGCAGCGCGTCATCCGGCAGGCCCTGGCGAGCGCCGGGCTCACCCCCGCCGACATCGACGCCGTCGAGGGCCACGGCACCGGCACCCCCCTCGGCGACCCCATCGAGGCGCAGGCCCTGCTCGCCACCTACGGCCAGGACCGCGACCCGGAGCGTCCGCTGCTGCTCGGCTCGCTGAAGTCGAACATCGGCCACACCCAGGCCGCCGCCGGTGTCGCCGGCATCATCAAGACCGTCCTGGCGATGCGGCACGCCGTCCTGCCGAAGACCCTCCACGTCGACCGGCCCTCCACGCACGTCGACTGGGAGGCGGGCGCGGTGCGCCTGCTCACCGAGCCGACCGCGTGGCCGGAGACCGGCAGGCCGTGGCGCGCGGGCATCTCGTCCTTCGGCATCAGCGGCACCAACGCCCACACCATCATCGAGCAGGCACCCGAACCCGAGGCGGCCCCCGCGCCGGCCGGTACGGCGGCCCGCCCGACGGTCGTGCCGTGGCCCGTCTCCGCGAAGTCCGAGGAGGCCCTGGACGCCCAGGTGGCCCGCATCGCCGCCCTGACCGGCAGGTCCCCGCTGGACGTGGGCCACTCCCTGGTCACCGGCCGCGCCCTGCTCGACCACCGCGCGGTCCTCCTCGCCTCATCCGGCGGGGAACTCCTCGAGGTGGCGCGGGGCCGCGCCGCGTACCGCACCACCGCCGTCCTGTTCTCCGGCCAGGGCTCCCAGCGGGCCGGCATGGGGCGTGGACTGTACGCCGCCTTCCCGGTGTTCGCCGAGGCCCTGGACGCCGTACTGGCCCGCCTGGACACCGGCGGCGAAGTCCCCTTGCGCACCGTGCTGTTCGCGGAGGAGGGCACGCCGGAGGCGGAACTCCTCGATACCACCGGGTTCACGCAGCCCGCGCTGTTCGCCGTCGAGGTGGCCCTGTTCCGGCTGGTGGAGTCGTGGGGCGTACGGCCGGAGTTCGTGGCGGGTCACTCCGTCGGTGAGATCACGGCCGCGCACGTGGCCGGGGTGCTGTCGCTGGAGGACGCGTGCGCGCTGGTCGCGGCGCGTGCCCGGCTGATGCAGGAACTGCCGTCCGGTGGTGCGATGGTGGCCGTCCAGGCGACGGAGGAGGAGATCACCCCGCGCTTGACGGACGGCATCGCCCTGGCGGCGGTGAACGGTCCGGACGCGGTCGTCGTCGCGGGTGAGGAGAAGGAAGTCCTGGCGCTGGCCGAGGAGTTCGCCGCACAGGGCCGCAAGACGCAGCGCCTGTCGGTCAGTCACGCCTTCCACTCGCCGCTGATGGAGCCGATGCTCGACGCCTTCCGCGAGGTCGCGGAGGGGTTGACGTACGCGGAGCCGCGCATCCCCGTCGTCTCCAACGTGACCGGCGAGATCGCCGGCCCGGAGCTGCTGTGCTCGCCCGAGTACTGGGTGCGCCACGTCCGCGGCACCGTCCGCTACGCCGACGGCGTACGCGCCCTCGCCGACGCCGGAGTGAGCGCGTTCCTCGAGGCCGGACCCGGCGGTGTCCTCACCGCCCTGACCCAGCGCTGCCTGGACACCGGCCTCGACGCCGTCGCCGTACCCGCGCTGCGCGCGGACCGCGACGAGGAGACCGCGCTGCTCACCGGGCTCGCCCGGCTCCACACCGCCGGTGTCCGCGTCGACTGGGCGGCCTGGTTCGAGGGCACCGGGGCGCGCCGCACCGAACTGCCGACCTACCCCTTCCAGCGCGAGCGGTTCTGGCCCCGCCCGGCCGCCCTGACCGGCGACGTCAGCTCCGCCGGCCTCGTCTCCGCGGACCACCCGCTGCTCGGCGCCGCCGTGCCGCTGGCCGACTCCGAGGGCGCGCTGTTCACCAGCCAGATCTCCCTGACGGTCCACCCCTGGCTGCTCGACCACAAGGTCGGCGGCACGGTCGTCCTGCCCGGCACCGCCTACCTGGAGATGGCCGTCCGCGCCGCCGACCAGGTCGGCTGCGGCCGGGTCCAGGAACTCGTCCTGTCCGCCCCGATGGTGCTCGACGAGAAGGTGCCCACCGCCCTCCAGGTCGTCCTCGGCGCCCCGGACGAGGAGGGGACCCGCACCATCGCGTTCTACTCCCGCCCGTCCGACGCCGTCGACGCCCCCTGGACCCGGCACGCCACCGGATCCCTCGCCGCCGCGGAGCACACCGCCCCGTTCGACGTCCCCGTCTGGCCCCCGGCGGACGCGCGGCCGATGCCGGTCGACGGCACCTACGAACGCACCGAGTACGGCCCCTGCTTCCAGGGGATGCGCAAGGTGTGGATCCGCGGACAGGAGGCCTTCGTCGAGGTCGCCCTGCCCGAGGAGATCGCCGGGGACGCCCAGTACTTCGGCATCCACCCGGCCCTGCTCGACGCCGTCCAGCACGCCAACGGCTACCTCGGCGTCGGCAGCGAGGACAACCCGCTGCTGCCGTACATCTGGAACGGCGTCTCGCTGCACGCGGGCGGCGCCACCACCCTGCGGGCCCGCATCACCCGGCTCGGCGACGAGTCGGTCACGCTCACGGCGGTCGACGCCGAGGGCGAGCCCGTGCTGTCCGCCGAGGCGCTGGTGCTGCGCGCCCCGAGCGTGCCGCGCGCCCCGGTCGCCACCGGCGGCCAGGAACCGGTGTTCCGCCTCGACTGGGTCACCGCCCCCGAGGTCAAGCCCACCGAGGGGCTGCGGGCCGTCACCCTGGGCGCCGACGTCTTCGGCACCGGCACCGCACTGCCGTCCCTCGCCGACCTCACCGACCCGGCCGACGCCCCCGACTACGTCCTCGTCCCGCTCCAGGGGGAGTACACCGCCGCGGACGGCACGGACGCGGGCGGCGACCCGACCGCACCCGGCACGGACGTGCCCGGCGCCGTCCACGCGCTGACGACCCGCACCCTGGAACTCGTACGCCAGTGGCTGGACCACGACCGGTTCGACCGCACCCGCCTGGTCTTCGTCACCCGTGACGCGGTGGCCGCCGCCGACGGCGAGACCGTACGGGACCTCGCCGCGGGCGCCGCCTGGGGTCTGGTGCGCTCGGCCCAGTCCGAGAACCCCGACCGGTTCGTCCTCGTCGACCTCGACGGACAGGACGACGTCCAGGCACTGCTGCCGGACCTGCCGGCCCTGCTCGCCACCGGGGACGCCCAGTTCGCCGTGCGCGGGGGCACCGTCCGCGTCGGCCGGCTGGACCGCCTCGCCACCGGCGCCGGACTGCTCCCGCCCGTCGGCGTGCCGTGGCGGCTCGACACCACCGGCAAGGGCACCCTGGACAACCTCGTCCTCGCCCCCTGCCCGGAGGTGCTGCGGCCGCTCGACGACCACCAGGTCAGGATCGACGTCGACGCGACCGGCCTGAACTTCCGCGACGTCCTCAACGCCCTCGGCATGTATCCCGGCGAGTCCGGTCCGATGGGCACCGAGGCCGCCGGCACGGTCACGGCCGTCGGCTCCGCCGTCACCGGACTGCGGCCCGGCGACCGGGTGTTCGGCACCGTGCCCGGCGGATTCGGGCCGGTCGTCGTCGCCGACGAGCACTACCTGGCCCGCGTCCCCGACACCTGGACCCAGCAGGAGGCGGCCTCCGTGCCGCTGGTGTTCCTGACGGCCCTGTACGCCTTCCGTGATCTGGCGGGTCTGCGGGCGGGGGAGTCGGTGCTGGTGCACGCGGGTGCGGGTGGTGTGGGCATGGCTGCGGTGCAGCTGGCCCGGCATCTGGGCGCGGAGGTGTTCGCGACCGCGAGCGAGGGCAAGTGGGACACGCTGCGGGCTCTGGGGCTGGATGACGATCACATCGCGTCGTCGCGTGATCTGGGCTTCGAGGAGAAGTTCCGGGCGGTGACCGGCGGCCGGGGCGTGGACGTGGTGCTGAACGCGCTCGCGGGTGAGTTCGTGGATGCGTCGCTGCGGCTGACGGCGGACGGTGGCCGGTTCCTGGAGATGGGCAAGACCGACATCCGTGACCCGCGGGCGATCGACCGCGTGACCTACCGGGCCTTCGACCTCGGCGAGGCCGGACCCGAGCGCAACCGCGCCCTCCTCGGCGAACTCCTCGACCTGTTCGCCGAGGGCGCCCTGCGGCCCCTCCCGCTGAAGGTGTGGGACGTACGGCGGGCACGTGAGGCGTTCCGGTTCATGAGCCAGGCCAAGCACATCGGCAAGATCGTGCTGACGATGCCGCCGCGCTGGAACCCCGACGGCACCGTCCTCATCACCGGCGGCACCGGCGCGCTCGGCGGACACCTCGCCCGCCGCCTCGCGGCCTCCGGCATGCGGCACCTGCTGCTGACCAGCCGGCGCGGCCCGGAGGCGCCCGGCGCCGCCGAACTCGCCGACGAACTGCGCGCACTGGGCGCCGAGGTGACCCTCGCGGCCTGCGACACCGCCGACCGCGACGCCACCGCCGCCCTCCTCGCCGGCGTCCCCGACGCGCACCCGCTCACCGCGGTCGTCCACACGGCCGGCGTCCTCGACGACGGCGTCGTCGCCTCACTCACCCCCGAACGGCTCGCCACCGTCCTGCGGCCCAAGGTCGACGCCGCCTGGCACCTGCACGAACTCACCCGCGACCTGGACCTGGCGGCGTTCCTGCCGTTCTCGTCCATCGCCGGTGTCATGGGCAGCCCCGGCCAAGGCAACTACGCCGCCGCCAACTCCTTCCTCGACGCCCTGACGGCGCACCGCCGCTCCCAGGGCCTGGCCGGCACCTCGCTCGCCTGGGGCCCCTGGTCCCACGACGGCGGCATGACCAGCACCCTCTCCGACACCGACATGCGCCGCATGCAGTCCGGCGGCCTCCCGCCGCTCTCCGTCGACCAGGGCTTCGGCCTCTTCGACATCGCACGCGGCTCCGACGAGTCGTTCCTGGTCCTGGTCGGCCTCGCCCCCGGCGCCATGCGCGGCGCCGCCCCCGAGGACCTGCCGCCGCTCTTCCGCGGCATGGTCAGGAGCAGCCGCCGCACCGCCGCCGCCACCGACGCGGCCGGAACGGCCGCCGCCCTCGGCGCCAGGCTCGGCGAACTCCGCGCCGACGAACGCGTCCGGTACGTCACCGACCTGGTCCGCGAACAGGCCGCCCGGGTCCTCGGCCACGCCACACCGAAGGCCGTCGACGTCACCCAGGAGTTCCGGGAGCTCGGCTTCGACTCGCTGACCGCCCTGGAACTGCGCAACCACCTCTCCACGGCGACCGGGCTGCGCCTGCCGGCCACCCTGGTCTTCGACTACCCGACCCCCACGGCACTCGCCGAACACTTCGTCTCCGAACTGGCCCCCGGCGACGAGAGCCCGCAGGGCCCCTCGCTGCTCGCCGAACTCGACCGCCTGGAAACGCTGTTCGCGGCGGCGGGCGAGCACGACGAGATCACCCGCGCGGGACTCGCCCTGCGGCTCGGCCAGATGCTGGACAAGGTGCGCGGCAGCGCACCGGAGTCGACCGGCACCCCCGTGGACGACGCCTTCGAATCGGCCAGCGCCGACGAGGTGTTCGCCTTCATCGACAACGAGCTCGGCCGCATGGGCGACCACTGAGACGAGCCGATTCACCACAGGAAGGGTTTCCCGTCATGCCCGATGACAAAAAGCTCGTCGACTACCTGAAGTGGGTCACGGCCGACCTGCACAAGACCCGTCGGCGGCTGGAGGAGGCCGAGGCGAGCCGGCACGAGCCGATCGCCATCGTGGGCATGGCCTGCCGGCTGCCCGGCGAGGTCGCCTCCCCGGAGGACTTCTGGCGGCTGCTGGACGAGGGCCGCGACGGCATCGCCCCGTTCCCCACCGACCGGGGCTGGGACCTCGCCGCCCTCGGCGGCGAGGGGGCCGGCAGCAGTGCCGCCGCCGAAGGCGGATTCGTCGACGCCGCCGCCTTCGACGCCGGCTTCTTCGGCATCTCGCCGCGCGAGGCCGTCGCCATGGACCCGCAGCAGCGGCTCCTGCTGGAGACCACCTGGGAAGCCGTGGAACGCGCCGGCCTCGACCCGGTGTCCCTGCGCGGCTCCCGCACCGGCGTGTTCGTCGGCACCGCCGGCGTCGACTACGTCGGCGTCGTGATGAACTCCCGCGAGGACGCCGAGGGCCACGCCACCACCGGCCTCACCGCCAGCGTCGTCTCCGGTCGCGTCGCCTACGCCTTCGACCTCGCCGGCCCGGCGGTCACCGTGGACACCGCCTGCTCCTCCTCCCTGGTCGCCATCCACCTGGCCGCCCAGTCCCTGCGGCAGGGCGAGTGCGGCCTCGCCCTCGCGGGCGGCGTCACCGTCATGTCCACCCCCATGGGCTTCTCCGGGTTCACCCGCCAGGGCGGCATCTCCACCAGCGGCCGCTGCAAGGCGTTCGCCGACTCCGCCGACGGCACCGGCTGGTCCGAGGGCGCCGGCGTCCTCGTCCTGGAACGGCTCTCCGACGCCCGCCGCAACGGGCACCAGATCCTCGCCGTGGTGCGCGGCTCCGCCGTCAACCAGGACGGCGCCTCCAACGGGCTCACCGCGCCCAACGGGCCCTCCCAGCAGCGCGTCATCCGGCAGGCCCTCGCCGGCGCCGGACTCTCACCCGCCGACGTGGACGCCGTCGAGGCACACGGCACCGGCACGCCCCTCGGCGACCCCATCGAGGCGCAGGCGCTGCTGGCCACCTACGGCCAGGACCGGCCCGCCGACCGGCCGCTGCTGCTCGGCTCGGTGAAGTCCAACATCGGCCACTCCCAGGCCGCCGCCGGTGTCGCCGGCGTCATCAAGACCGTCCTGGCCATCCGCCACGGCGTCCTGCCCAAGACCCTCCACGTCGACGCGCCCTCCACCCACGTCGACTGGACCGCGGGCAACGTCCGCCTCCTCACCGAACGCACCCCCTGGCCGGAGACCGGCAGGCCGCGCCGCGCCGCCGTGTCCTCCTTCGGCATCAGCGGCACCAACGCCCACCTCGTCGTCGAACAGGTCCCCGAACCCGAGGAGCCGGAGCGGCCCGCCGCGCCGACTGCCCACCCGACGGTCGTGCCGTGGCCCGTCGCCGGCAAGACGAAGGGCGCCCTGGAGGCGCAGCTCGCAGGGGTGTCGGCACTGACCGACGCCACCGCCCTGGACGTGGGCTTCTCCCTGGCGTCGGGACGGTCGGTGTTCGAGCACCGGGCGGTGCTCCTCACGGGCGCGGAGGGCGAACAGCCCGTCGAGGTGGCGCGCGGTCGTGCGGCGCAGCGCTCGCTCGCCGTCCTGTTCCCGGGGCAGGGGTCGCAGCGGGCCGGGATGGGGCGCGAACTGTACGCCGCCTTCCCGGTGTTCGCCGAGGCGCTGGACGCCGTACTGGAACGGCTCGACGCGGAGCTGGAACGGCCGCTGCGGGAGGTGCTGTTCGCGGAGGAGGGCACGCCGGAGGCGGAACTCCTCGACACCACCGGGTTCACACAGCCCGCGCTGTTCGCGGTCGAGGTGGCGTTGTTCCGACTGGTAGAAAGCTGGGGTGTGCGGCCGGAGTTCGTGGCCGGACACTCGGTGGGGGAGATCACGGCCGCGCACGTGGCCGGGGTGCTGTCGCTGGAGGACGCCTGCACGCTGGTCGCGGCCCGCGCCCGGCTGATGCAGGAACTCCCCTCCGGCGGCGCCATGATCGCCGTCCAGGCCACCGAGGAGGAGATCGCCCCCAGGCTGACCGACGGCATCGCCCTGGCCGCCGTCAACGGACCCGACTCCGTCGTCCTGTCCGGCGTCGAGGCCGAAGTCGTCGCACTGGCGGAGGAGTTCGCCGCGCAGGGCCGCAAGACGCAGCGCCTGTCGGTCAGTCACGCCTTCCACTCGCCGCTGATGGAGCCGATGCTCGACGCCTTCCGCGAGGTCGCGGAGGGGTTGACGTACGCGGAGCCGCGCATCCCCGTCGTCTCCAACGTGACCGGCGAGATCGCCGGCCCCGAGCTGCTGTGCTCGCCCGAGTACTGGGTGCGCCACGTCCGCGGCACCGTCCGCTACGCCGACGGCGTACGCGCCCTCGCCGACGCCGGAGCGGACGCCTTCCTCGAGGCCGGCCCCGGCGCCGTCCTCACCGCCCTGACCCGGCAGACCCTCGGCGACGAGGCGGACGCCGTGGCGGCGCCCGCCCTGCGCGCCCGGCGCGACGAACAGACCGCACTGCTCACCGGGCTGGCCGAACTGCACGTCGCGGGCGTCCGCGTCGACTGGACCGCCTTCTTCGAGGGAACCGGCGCCCGCCGCACCGACGTCCCCACCTACCCCTGGCAGCACCGCGCCTACTGGCCGCGGCCCCTCGCCTTCGCCGGGGACGTGGCCGGCGCCGGACTCACCCCCGCCGAACACCCCCTGCTCGGCGCGGCGGTGTCCCTGGCCGGCACCGACGGAGTGCTGCTCACCGGGCGGGTGTCCCTGCGCACCCACCCCTGGCTCACCGACCACACCATGGGCGGCATGGTCCTCTTCCCGGCGACCGGCTTCCTCGAACTGGCCGTGCGCGCCGGCGACCAGGTGGGCTGCGGCCGGGTGCAGGAACTCACCCTGACCACCCCGCTCGTGCTCGACGCCGCGAGCGCCGTCGCCGTCCAGGTGCGCGTCGGCGCCCCCGACGGGACCGGAGGCCGGGAACTCGGCATCCACTCCCGGGCCGCCGACGCCCCCGACGAGCCGTGGACCCGGCACGCCACCGGCGTCCTCGTCCCCGACGAGCGGCAGGTCGAGTTCGACACCGCCCAGTGGCCGCCGCAGGGCGCCGAACCCCTCGACCTGACCGGCTTCTACGAGCGCACCGAGTACGGTCCCCTCTTCCAGGGCCTGCGCGCCGCCTGGGCCCGCGGAGAGGAGGTCTTCGCCGAACTGGAGCTGCCCGGCCGCACGGACGACGCCGAACTGTTCGCCCTGCACCCGGCCCTGCTCACCGCCGCACTGCAGGCCGTGGAGTTCGTCGAACTGAAGGACGCCGACCAGGGCCTGCTGCCGTTCTCCTGGTCCGGGGTGTCCCTGCACGCCTCCGGAGCCGCCCGGCTGCGGACGCGCCTGGCCAAGGCCGGGGAGGACACCGTGTCCATCGCCGCCGTCGACCCCGCCGGCCGGCCCGTCCTGTCGGTCGAGGCGCTGGCCCTGCGCCCGTCGTCCGCCGCCCGGCTGCTCGGCCCCGGCGCCGACGGCCGGCCCGCCGCACCCGCCGCACGCACGGCCCGCCCGGCCGCGACCGTCTCCACGGTGCCGGTCCGCGCCGCCGACCCGGCCTCCTTCCGCGACCGGCTAGCCACCCTCGGCGCCGCCGAACAGGAACAGGCCCTGCGTGATCTGGTCGTCACCTGCGCCGCGCAGCTCCTCGGCCACTCCGACACCTCCGAGGTCGACCCCGAACGCGACTTCCTGGAACTCGGCTTCGACTCCCTCATCGGCATCGAACTGCGCCGCAGGCTCAGCGAGGCCACCGGCCTGCAACTGCCCGCCGGCATCGTCTACGACAGCGGCTCCCCGAACGGCCTCACCTCCTGGCTGCTCACCGAACTCGGCGCCCAGGGCGGCGGTTCCGTCCCCCGGGGCGGCGGCGTGCCGGGCGGCCCGGCCGAGAACGACTCGATGGAGCGGCTGTTCCTCGACGGCCTCGCCCGGGGCAAGACCCGGGAGGCGCAGCGCATGCTGGCCACCGTCGCCGCCCTGCGCCCCACCTTCGAGGCGACCGCCGAACTGGAGGACCTGCCCTGGCCGGTGACGCTCGCCGAGGGCCCGGCCGCCTCACGGCTGGTCTGCGTCAGCGCGCCCACCGCCAACGGCGGCGTCCACCAGTACGCCCAGCTCTCCGCGCACTTCCGGGGCAGCCGTGACGTGGCCGCACTGCCGCTGGTCGGCTTCGCCACCGGTGAGGCCCTGCCCGCCGGGCCGGAGGCCGCCGCCCGGGTGATCGCCGAGAGCGCCCTGCAGGCCGCCGACGGCCGGCCCTTCGTCCTCGCCGGTCACTCCTCGGGCGGCTCCCTCGCCTACGCCGCCGCCGGCGTGCTGGAGAGCACGTGGGGCATCCGCCCCGCCGCCGTCGTCCTCCTCGACACCCTGAGCATCCAGCACAAGAACGACGAGGGCGTGGACTTCTCGGGCATGATGCGGTTCAACTTCACCGCCGTCGACGACTCGCCCGTACGGCTCACCAACTCCCGGCTCTCCGCGATGGGCCGCTGGATGGTCCTGCTCAACGCCCTCGACGTGCACCCCACCACCGCGCCCGTCCTCGAGATCAAGTGCACCCGCGCCCTCATCGAGGGCGTCCCCGCACCGGACGCCGGCACCCTGCACGAACCGCTGGTGCCGTCGGCCACCGTACGTCCGGTCGACGCCGACCACCTCTCCGTGATCCGCGAGGACTCCGCCAAGGCCGCCGCCATCATCCAGGAGTGGCTGACCGAACTGGAGACACCGGCGGCCGCCGCCCGATGACCGACCGGGCGGCGGTACGGAGATGACGGATCGGACGGCGGTACGGAGGTGACCGATCCGGCGGCAGCGCGAAGGTGACCGATCGGGCGGCAGCCCCATAACCGATCCAGCACGAGGGAATTCACCAGTTCCCCTCCCAGGGCCGGGCGCACGTGGTACCCACCACGGCGCCCGGCCCCCGCCTTTCCCCCAGGCTCTAGGGAAACCCGCAGTCCGGGACGGCCAGACTGACCACCGGACCGGGTCGGCCTGCGACCCGGACCGGAAGACCACCGGCCGGCGCTCCCCGCGCACCGCCGGTTCTTCCTACAGGGTCGGGGCGTGGATCCGGGGATCGCCGCTCTCCGCGTTTTCCGGAATCTGAGTGAGAGGTGGGCACCTGATGTCGAACGAGGACAAGCTCCGCGCGTACCTCAAGCGGGCGATCGCCGACCTCCAGGAGGCCCGGCAGCAGCTCAGCGAGGCCGAGAACCGCGACCACGAGCCCGTCGCCGTCGTCGCCATGGCCTGCCGCTACCCCGGCGGCGCCCGCTCGCCCGAGGAACTGTGGGAGCTGGCCCGGGACGGCGTGGACGCGATCTCCGCGTTCCCCGCCAACCGGGGCTGGGACCTCGACCGGCTGTTCCACCCCGACCCGGCCCACCACGGCACCACCTACACCCGCGAGGGAGGCTTCCTGCACGAGGCCGGCGAGTTCGACCCGGCGTTCTTCGGGATCTCCCCGCGCGAGGCCCTCGCCATGGACCCGCAGCAGCGGCTGCTCCTGGAGACCTCCTGGGAGGCCCTGGAACGCGCCGGGATCCTCCCGGACTCCCTCACCGGCAGCCCCACCGGCGTCTTCGTCGGCACCGGGCACGCCGACTACGACAGCGCCGCCCGGGGCCGCCAGGAGGAGGTCGCCGGACACCTCCTGACCGGCAACACGGTCGCCGTCGCCTCCGGCCGCCTGTCCTACACGTACGGCTTCGAGGGCCCCGCCGTCACCGTCGACACCGCCTGCTCCTCCTCCCTGGTCGCCCTCCACCTGGCCGTGCGTTCCCTGCGCCAGGGGGAGTGCTCCCTCGCCCTGGCCGGTGGCGCCACCGTCATGTCGACGCCGAAGATGTTCACCGAGTTCTCCCGGCAGCGCGGCCTGGCCGCCGACGGCCGCTGCAAGGCGTTCGCCGCCGCAGCCGACGGCACCGGCTGGGCCGAAGGCGTCGGCATGGTCCTGCTGGAGCGGCTCTCCGACGCCCGCCGCAACGGCCACCCCGTCCTCGCCGTCATCCGTGGCTCCGCCGTCAACCAGGACGGCGCCTCCAACGGCCTGACCGCCCCCAACGGGCCCTCCCAGCAGCGCCTGATCCGCCAGGCCCTCATCGACGCCGGACTGTCCGCCGTCGAGGTCGACGTCGTCGAGGCGCACGGCACCGGCACGACCCTGGGCGACCCGATCGAGGCCCAGGCGCTGCTGGCCACCTACGGCCAGGACCGTCCCGCCGACCGGCCGCTGCTGCTCGGCTCGCTGAAGTCGAACATCGGCCACACCCAGGCCGCCTCCGGCGTCGGCGGCGTCATCAAGATGGTGCAGGCCATGCGGCACGGCATGCTGCCCAAGAGCCTCCACATCGACGCGCCCACCCCGCACGCCGACTGGGCCGACGGCGCCGTCGACCTGCTCACCGAGCACACGGACTGGCCGGAGACCGGCCGGCCCCGCCGCGCCGCCGTGTCCTCCTTCGGCGTCAGCGGCACCAACGCCCACCTCATCCTCGAGCAGGCCCCGGAACTCGAACCGGCCGACGAGGCCGACGGCAGGACCGAGGCCCCGGTGTGGTTGCCGTGGGTGGTGTCGGCGAAGTCGCGTGAGGCGGTGCGGGAGCAGGCGGCGCGGCTGGCCGCGTCCGTGCGTGACAGCGGTGCGGGTGCGCTGGACGTGGCGTATTCGCTGGTGTCGACGCGTGTCGCGATGGAGCACCGTTCGGTCGTGGTGGGCGGCGGTCTCGACGACCTCCTCGCCGGCCTCGACGCCCTCGCCGCGGGCCGGCCCGCCCCCGGCCTCGTCGAGGGCACCGCCACCGAAGGCGGCGGCGTCGTCTTCGTCTTCCCCGGCCAGGGCTCCCAGTGGACCGGTATGGCCGTCGAACTCCTCGACACGTCCCCGGTGTTCGCCCGGCAGATGTCCGCCTGCGCCGACGCGCTCGCCCCCCACGTCGACTGGTCGTTGCTGGATGTGGTGCGGGGTGTGGAGGGTGCCGCTTCGTTGGAGCGGGTGGATGTGGTGCAGCCGGTGTTGTGGGCGGTGATGG
>NZ_JBIRYZ010000044.1:0-27313 GCF_044390325.1 Streptomyces sp. NPDC018964 | reverse complement strand
GACAGCGCCCTCGAACACGAGGGGCTTCAACGACGCACGGGCGGTGTAGAGCGCCGCCGTGTAGCCGGCGGGCCCCGAGCCGATGATGATCACGTCACGGACGTCACGAAGCATGGTGCACTTCCTTCTCATGGTTGGGTGCGTGCGTGTGCCGCCGGGGTGCGCGGACACGCTCCGGAAACGGACGCGCGGCGATCGCGACCCCGTCAGATCCGAACTCAGTGATATCACGCATTCTTGATATGTAGAAATGGTGATGTGAGAGGGTGGGGGTATGCCGACCAAGCCCGACAGCCAGCCGCTCCCGAGCAAGGCCGAATTGCTCAAGACTCTCGGTGACCCCCTCAGGCTGAACATCGTCAGCCTCCTGGCACCGATGGCGCTGTGCACCACCCACCTCATCCAGGAGACCGGTGCACGTCAGACCACTGTCTCCAATCACTTGCGGATCTTGAGGGAGGCGGGCGTCGTCGAGGCGCTGCCCCATGGCCGCTACACCTACTACCGCGTCCGCCCTGAGGCCCTGACGCCCTTGACCGGGCTGCTGGGCTCCCTGGCCAGGAGTGCCGAGGAGACCATCGAGGCCGACCGCAGACGCCCTTGCGCGTGATGCGAACCGGCCCTCTGCGGTCGGCTTCCGTCGGCTGACGGTCTTCTGGGAAACCTGGTCACTGCACGGTGCCGCCCCCCGCCCGGTGCGAGTCCTTCCACCCGCGGCACAAGCCCGTCAGCCTCGGGCCGGGACATGCTCGGGCGTGGTGTGACGGCGGGAGGGATCCGGCCCGGCCGGTGCGGCCGGGCCTCCTGCCCGACGGCACGGGCGCCGGACGCGACTCGCGCACGGCCTGCCGCCGGGCGGGAACGGCATCGCGCCGGCAGGTCGTCGTCCCGGTGCGCCGAGCGGCCCGCCGACGAGCCGGTGAACCGCTCGCGGCGTCCCCGGAGCACGTGCTGAGCACTTGGAGTCACGACTGCTCAAGGGACCCCCAGCGCCTCGTTCCACCGACTCACGTCGCGCCTGCAGGCGTCGTTCACTTCGCGGTGCGCCTCAAGTGCGGCGTCCGGAGCTTCGACGGCGCACCAGGGACACGGATGCACATGCTGGTCCAGGTACGGATCGTACGTGGGGGCGTACGCCAGTGAATCCACGGCGCCGGTCCAGACGGTGGTGCATCCCGCCACCGGACAGCGCAGGCGCACGGCCGGTACGGCTTCCGGCACTCCGCCCGCACCCACTGCGCGCAGGAGGTGGATGGTGCGCTGCACGCGGCTCCTCAGCGGCGTGCCGGGGGAGCAGTGCGGGCAGTAGGGGACCAGGTGCGATCCGTCCCGCACCGGGCAGGTGGTTGCGCCTACGTGGCGGTGGACGGACCGCGTTTCGATGCCGGTGCGCCCGCAGTGGAAGCAGCGATAGCGGCGGGGTACCTGTGCCCCCATCAGGCCCGGCACCCCGGCGTGCGGGTGTCCACGACGCACCTGGTCGCGCTGGAGCCCGTTTCGCCCGGCAGCGCGCGTCCCGGTGCCCTGCTGACCGTCACGGCCTTCCTACCGGGCCAGGTGGTCGGACATTGCTCACACGTCATCACCCCGATCACAGCCACACGGCACTGCTCCGTTATTCCATGGAGCAAAAGAACACCGCGGGCCGCATCGCGTCCGGCAAGGCGGCCACGGCCACCGTGTCCCGGGGAGTCGTGCCCGTGGCCTCCCCCCGGTGCCGGCCGCCTGCTCATCGCTGTGGGACCAGGCGACTCCCTCTCCGTTCCGGTCACGGTGGGGTCCGTTGCCGCGGTGATCGCCGGCCCCGTCGTCCGTCCGCCGTGCCCCACCGCCCCCGCCTTGGACGGACGACGGGCGAACAGCCCCTCGAAGGGGAGGCGATGCCTGCGGACATCGACGATCGCGCAGTGAGCTCCTGGTGCCTCGAGCCCCCGGGCCGTCCAGTCGCCGAGCGCGCTCTCACGGCGGGGAACCCCTCGGCGGTCCACGGCCCGCGACCGGCGGACGGCCGAGGAGCGGTGAAGATCCGCGACGACGATGCCCGGCCGGGACCGAACGCACCGCTGTCCACCACCTCGTCCGGGCGCTCCGGCCGCACCGCCTGACCGCGCGGGCCCCGACGGGACCACCGGCCCGCGGGCGCGCCGATCCTGTGCCCGGTCGCGTACACCGCCGGTGGTCCCTCCTCGTACCCGATCCCGTGAGCGGCGTCGTCGGTCCGGCCGGCCGCCGTGGGCCGACCCTCCGGGCCGGTGCTGGAAGCTCCGTGCGAGGGGACGGGTGCCGGGACCGCGACGGGCCGTACACCGCCCCCGACAGCCTGTCCGACGCCGGTTCGGACGTCGGAGCCCCTGCGGTCCCCGGCCGTTGACCACGATTGCGGAGGGCAGGAGACCCTGCCGGCCCCACGCGCTGTTCCGGAAGGCACACGGTCGGACACGGCCGGGGACGACCGCCGAGCGTACCGTGCGGCACTGCCGCGGCCCGGGAGCGGATGCGCCCACCCACTCGAGCAGTGCCCGCCCTCCGCTTCACGCTCATCGAACGCCTCCGGTGATCGTGCCCAGCGGATTCCCAGCCGGTTTCCAGTGCCGTACGCCATCGTGAGCGGCGAGGCGGTTCGCCTCGGGTACAACTGCCCGGCACGCCGGGCGGAACGGGGAATGGAACGAACATGGAGAACCCGCAGGTGACCGGAGCCGGAAGAGCACAGAGGATGCGGCGCGGTCTTGTGGTGGTGACCGCCGTCAGCGGCGTGCTGCTCGCTTCAGGGTGCCGAACGGACGAAGCCGCCGACGTGGACCGGGTCGGGGGAAGCCCGTCGACGGGGGCCTCCGCCACGGACGGTGCGACGGGGGACCGGCCGGAGAGCGGCGGCGACCTCAAGGTCACCGGAGTCGCGCTGGCCGTCGTCCCCACCACTCTCTCCGCGGTGAAGTGCAAGACGGCCGTCCCGCAGAGCTACACGGCGGTCATCTCCTTCGCCGGGGGGCACCAGGGCGGTGAGATCACCGTCCGCTACGGTGCGGCCAGCAGCACGATGAAGGAGGAGACGCTGAGTGTTCCGGCGGGCGAGACGTCGCTGACGAAGAATTTCTTCCACTCGGAGTACATCATCAGCAACTCGCTCGCCGCCGCACAGGTGAACGTGGTCGAACCGCAGCTCGTGCAGTCCGCGACCGTTCGCCCCACCGGTGTGTGCAACGAGAGCGGCTTCTGGGACTCGGGCACGGCCAGCGGCGGGGCCACCGGCGGTTACTGATCCGGCGGCTCGAACCGGCAACGGCCCGGGTGCCTCGCAGCGGACGAGGCACCCGGGCCGTTGCGCCGCACACCATGACACCGGCCGGCGCCGTAACCTCCCCCGGCCGCGGGAACAGCAGAAATGGTCTTGACCACTGACCGTCTGGCACGCTATGCCCTGGAAGCGTGAGTGAAGGCGGGACATCGTTGGACATACAAGTCGGTGTGCTGGGACCCATGACGGCCACGGTCTCGGGGCGGCACGCCGACCTGGGTGGCCTGCGGCAGCGTGCCGTCCTCGCCGTGCTGGTCGCCGCGCGGGGACAGATGGTGCCGGGGGACACGATCCTCACCGACGCCTGGGGGGAGGCGCGCAGCGCGTCCGCGGCCACCCTCCACTCGTACGTCGGTGAACTGCGCAAGGTGCTGGAACCCGGTCGTGCGGCCCGCCGGCCCGCCCGGGTACTGGTGCGTGAGGGCGTCGGTTACGCACTGCGACTGGACCAACAGGCGGTGGACGCCGAGCGGTTCACCATACTGACCGAACACGGGGAGCGGCTGCTCGAACGCGGCGACCCGGGTGAGGCGGTGATGGCGTTCCGCGAGGCACTGGGCCTGTGGCGGGGCCCGGCCTACGCGGAGTTCTCCGACGCTGCCTTCGCCCGGCCGGAGATCGCCCGTCTCGACGGTCTGCGCCTGGCCGCCCACGAGAGTCTGTACGCCGCCGAACTGTCGACGGGCCGGCACACCGTGATCGTCGGCGATCTCGAGAAGCACACCGCGCAGCACCCCTTGAGCGAACGCGGGTGGGAACTGCTGGTGCTGGCTCTGTACCGGTCGGGGCGCCAGGGGGACGCCCTGGGCGTCCTGCGCACCGCGCGCCGTACCCTGGCCGAGGAACTGGGTGTGGATCCCGGGCCCGCCCTGCGGCAGTTGGAGACCGCCGTCCTCGCGCAGGACGAAAGCCTCGTCGGGCCTTCCCCGGCCGTACCCGCGTCGCGGTGGACTCCGGCCCCCGCGCGCCCCGTGGCCCGCCCCGCGCCTTCGGCCGACGACGGTAATCGTCCCGTAGCGACGGACAGGGACGCTTCCGCGTGGCGGTCGTTGCACACCCCTGGTACGCCGCTGGTCGGCCGCGACCATGACGTCGCCGAGATCGCCGCGCTGCTGCGACGGCCGGAACACCGACTGTTGACCCTCACCGGGACGGGTGGTGTGGGCAAGACCCGGTTGGGTGTGGCGGTGAGCCGACGGCTGACGGACCAGTTCCCCGACGGGATCGTCTTCGTGGCGCTCGCCTCGGTGCGTGACGCCGCTCTGGTCCTGCCGGCCATCGGCCATGCTGTCGCACCCGGCGCTCCGGAGGGGCTGGACATCGAGGCGCTGATCGTCGAGCAGCTGCAGGGGCGGCGGATGCTGCTTGTGCTCGACAACTTCGAGCATGTGATCGACGCTGCGACGGCGGTGGCCCGCCTCGTCGCCGCCTGTCCGCTGCTGAGCGTGCTGGTGACGAGCCGGGCGGCACTACGGGTACGTGACGAGACGACCTACCCGGTTCGTCCCCTGGAGCTGCCCTCCGGCTCGCGGCCGGTCCTGGAATCCGTGGTCTCCGCCGCCGCGGTGCGGCTCTTCGTCGAACGCGCCCGTGCGGTGGCGCCCCGTTTCCAGCTCACCCCGGACAACGCCTCCACCGTCGCCGCGATCTGCGAGCGGCTCGCCGGTATCCCCCTGGCCCTGGAGGTCGCCGCGGCCAAGCTCTCCTTCCTGTCCCCCTCGTTGCTGCTCACCCGGCTCGACGACGCGATGTCCGCCGACGGAGCACGGGACCTCCCGGACCGGCAGCGGACCATGCGCGCGACGCTCGACTGGAGCTACGGGCTGCTCGGTGGACCCGAACAACGGCTCTTTCGACGCCTGGGGGTCTTCTCCGACAGCTTCACCCTGGAAGCGGCGGAAGCCGTCGGCGCCGGTCCCGACGGCGACGACCCGATACTCGGTCCGCTGGCCGGATTGGTGGAGCAGTCGCTCGTCGTCCCGGTCACCGACACGGCCGGCCGGCCCCGGTACCGCATGCTCGAACCGGTCGCCCAGTACGCGCGGACCCACCTCACCCGCGACACCGCTGAGGCCCGGGCGGCCGGCCACACCCACGCCATGTACTTCCTGGAACTGGCCGAACGGGCCGCACCGCAGTATCAGGGCGCCGACCAAATATCCTGGCTGTCCCTCATCGACGCGGAACACGGCAACATGACCCGGGCGATCAGCTGGGCGTTGAGCGGCGGTTCGCCGGAGACCGCGGGGCGGCTGGGCTGGTCGTTGTGGCTCTACTGGTGGATACGGGGAGAACTGCTGCTCGGCAGACGGGCGCTGGAGGCGGCCCTGGAGCAGCCGCTGAAGGCCGGACTGCGTTCCCGGGTGAGGTCGGCAGCCGCATCGATGGCCTTCGCCCAGGGCGATTTCGAGTCGGCCGGACGCTGCTGGCAGCATGCCTGCGAGGACGCGGAGGCCGCAGCGGATCGAGAGGCGCAGGCCCATGCGCTGCCCGGCATCGGGCTGACTGCCCTCGTCGCGGGCGATCCGGGAAAGGCCGCAGCCGTGTTCCGCGAGTCGATCCCCCTGGTGGAGGACGCCGGCGACGGGAGCGCCTGGCTTCTGCCGCTGATCCACGTGTGGCTCGGTACAGCGGTCATGATGGAGACGGGCCCCGCGGACGCCATCCCGCACTTCGAGCACGGGCTTGGCTTAGCGCGCGCGTGCGGCAACCGGCTCGCGATCTATGTCGCGCTGTTCAACCTCTCCCAGGCCGGGATCGGTGAGGGCGACCACGAGCGGGCAAGGGGCCACCTGGAGGAGGGCGTGCGACTGTCGGAACAGACCCGCGATCTGGCCAATCTCGCCTACTTCCTCGACGCGCTGGCGGTGGTGGAGGACGCCGCAGGAGACGCCGTACGTGTGGCGACGCTGCTGGGCGCCGCGCAGCACCTGCGTGAATCCGTGGGCTCCCCGGTCTACGGCTATTACCAGCCGGACGAGTCCCTGTTCGTCGATGCCGCCAGGCATGCCCGGACCGTGCTGGGAGCGCGGGCCTATGACGAAGCGGAGGCTGCGGGCCGCTCCTTCGATGTCAGCGAGGTCGTCTCGTACGCCCTCCGTCGTCCGCCGCGCTGAACCCGCCCTCCACCGGACCGGATACAGCCCGGACGGACAGCCGGTGAGAACCGCACAGCGGGACGGACGCCGTCAGGGACACGGGAATTCCGGTGCGGGGACCCCCCGCCGCGAAGACGGGACAGAACATGACTGCGGTCCTTCGGGTGCACCGGGATCACCCCGCGTACAGCAGTCCTTGAGCACGCGTACGCGTCCTTCCCGACCGTGGCCCGGCGCCGCGGCCGACCGGTGGCGGGCTGCCGCGAACCGTACTGTCCCCGGCAACCGTTCACCGAGGTCAGAGCCGGGACAGGGCGTCCTTCCAGTGGCGGCATGCAGCCCTGCCCCGGCCCATGCCGGGTGCGTGTGGCTCAACGGCGGTGTTCGACGGCTGCACAAAGGAGAACCTGAACCGATGACTACCCAGGTGAATGCGCATGCCCCCACCGAACTCGTACCAGGGGAAGCGCACACCGGTCACTTCGGAGAGCGGAACATCGAAAACGACGGGTGTTCCCTCGGGGCTCCAGGTGCCGTTGAGTCCGGGATCGTGGAACAGTTCCATCAGCCGGTTCGACTGCCCCTCCGTCAGCGCACCACGACGGGTGACCTCGAAGGCGACACGCTGCTTCTTGAGGTAGAGGAACCCAGGTGCGCTGCCCGTAGCTCCCATGAGCAGCCAAACCGGAGAAACAAGCTCCGCGCCAGTATCCATGTGCAGTGATCTCTCCCGCGTTCGCATATCACTTCAGAGCGGCCTTCGGCCGGTCGGCGGCTTCGTTCCGAAGCCCCTGAGCTCCGTCTCGGTCAGGAGTGGCCGACCGCGCGAGGTGTCCACCTCGTGGAGGAGTCGCCGATGGCCCGGCGGACCGCCCCGACTCGTCGGAATTCTCCGGATCCCCATGCAAGCCGGAGCCGCGCGCCGCGACGTGAGCAACCGATGCCCATGTCGACCGTGTCCACCAGGGTGGGCAGGGTGAGTCCCCGTGCGGTCCGCCCCATGGACCGGTGCGGGCGCCCCGGAGGCCTCCCGGCAGCAGCCGGCGTCACCCCCGCCGCCGTTCACCGCCTGGGCGGAGGCCGGCCGCACGTCGAAGTCCCCTCACTGGCCGGACGCCGCCGGTCCGCCGGAAGGCGCTGTCCCGGAACGCGCGAGGAGGACGTCGATCACAGAAGCCTGCCACTGTCGTCCGAGTGACTTCGCAGTGCGCTCGTGCATGGTTCGAAGGGTGTTCTCCTGCGCGGTGCACACCGCTCGTGAAGGTCGATCGCTCCTGGAGTGCGGAGGTGAAGGGGTGCTGTGGGGGATGAACCCGGAAGGCGTGCCCGCTGATCAGGTGCCGGACGAAGCCGGCCTGCGACAGCTCCGGTGGTGGTACCGGGCGCCACTCGCACGCATGCGGACGCGGTCACCCCGGGAGGCAGGGCGCACGGCCGGTCGTCGGCCGAAGCGTCACCTGTCCGCACCTGTCGCCATGACTGCTCACGTCGATCCAGCTCGGTGCCGGCCGGCGACCGGAGTACTCGGACGAAGCAGGAGGGGATCACGCCTCCGGCGTGCGGCGGGGCAGTCTTCCGTGCCCAGCCCCGGCCGCCCGCGGCGATCCGCGGCCGGGCGCCGTGGCGTTGCCGCTGCCAGGGCGGTGACCTCCACGTTCGAGGAGTGGGCGGCAAGTGGGTCGCACGCGCCGTCCCAGAGGTCCTGTCCCGTGTCACTCGGCACGACGGGTTGGAAGCAGGAGGGGTTGCCCACCCACCGAGAGGATCGCACATGGATCTGTTTAAATGAACATTAAAGTGATGGAATTGACGTGTCGTCCGTGGACTTCACGCAGGTGGAACTCCGGTCGCCTCCGTACGGGAGGCGCGGAGCCGCACACGAGTGGATCGCGTCCGCACCGGTCGGGTGAGCACACGCATCGCGACCGCCCACTTGGTGAAAGCGGGAGGGAGGGGCATGGCGTCCAAGGAGCTGTCGGCGGGCCCGAGTGTCGACGGGACCTCGGCCGAGACGGTGCCGCACGAGGCCGACGCCGTTCCGTGGCGGTGCCGTCCAGGCGAGGTGCGGATCCAGGGCGGGCCCATGAATCAGCGGGCAGACCTGGGGCCTTCGGCCGGGCCGCAGGCCAAGACCGGGGCGGGAGACACCGGTCACGATGCGACGGGCAGGCACCGTGCGGAATGAACACCGAGGTGATCGTGCGGGCCGCTGTCGGAGGCCGGTGGCGAACGCGACTGATTCCGGCACTTCCCGCCCCCCGCGAGGTGGTACGCCCACGGATCGCCGCCGGTCGCACCGGTTCTGTGTCCGGGCGAGGCTGCCGACGGCCCGGCGCGGTGAGACGTGAAAGCGACGCGTGACCGTGCAGGCACCGAAAGCCGCCGGACGGCCGGCGCGTCCACGTGTTCACCGACCGGTCGCAGGCGCCGCTGCACCACCTGTACGAACAACCTCGACACCGCAGACAAGGATGGTCCGTTACCAGTGGAAAATGCCATGGATGTGCGGGACAGCGCCCGTCTCTGGCCGCTTGTGGGCAGGGACGTCGAACTGGCGGCCTTCGACTCGGCTTGGACCGACCCGCGTTTCCGGGGGTTCGTGATCGCCGGCCCGGCCGGTGTGGGAAAGACCCGCATGGCCGAGGAGTGGCTGTCCCGGCTGCCGAGCAGGTCCGTCACGGTGTCCCGGGTCACCGCCACGGAAGCCGCTCGCACGGTACCGCTGGGAGCCGTGGCCCATCTGATACCCGTCGGCGTGGATCTGTCCGACCCGGTCAAGGGCTTCGCCGCGATCTCCGCGGCGCTCTCCGGCCGGGGCCGGGCCGTGCAGCACCTCCTGTTCGTCGACGACGTGCACCTGCTCGACAGCACGTCGACAGTGCTGCTGCGTCAGTTGATGGACGCGGGGGTGATACGACTCGTCGCGACCCTGCGGACCGGAAGGGCACTCAGTGACGCGGCGCGGGCCCTCACCCGCGGCGACGCGGTGCGCCGGGTGGATCTCGGAACACTCGACCAGGGGAACGTCAAGCTGCTGCTCGAGTCCGTGCTGGGCGGTGCCATCGGTCGGCGGACCCTGCACGAACTGTTCACGACGAGCCAGGGCAACGCCCTGTACCTCCGTGAACTGGTACTCGGAGGGCTGACGGCCAACACGCTCGTCAACGACGGCCAGACCTGGCAATCGAAGGAGCGTCTGCTCACCCGGACTCCGGTTCTGACCGAACTCATCGCCGCACGGCTCGATGCCGCGGACCCGCGTGCCCGGCCCGCGCTGGAACTGCTCGCGCTCTGCGGTCACCTACCGCTTCCGGATGTCGAGGCCGCCATACCGACGGACGTGCTGGAGGACCTCGAGAGGCTCGCGATCATCCGTACGCGGCACGACGGCCGCCGTGCCGTGGCCACTCTGGCCCACCCCCTGTACGCGGAGGTGCTCCGGGACGAACTGCCGCCCTCGCGCCGCCGCGCCCTGCTGCTGGCCCAAGCGGAACGCACCGCCAGACACGGCCTTCGACGGCACAGTGACGCCCTGCACATCGCCTCGTGGAAGCTGGCAGCCACCGGCACGGCAGACGCCGGACTGCTGGTACGTGCGGCCACCGTGGCCCGGCACGCCCACGACTACCAGCAGGTCGTCACTCTGCTGGACGCCCTGCCGGAGGAACACAGCACGTCGGTCGGGCTGATGCGGGGAGAGGCGTTGCGTGAACTGGGCCAGTGGGAAAAGGCGGACGACGTGCTCGCCCTCACCGAGACCAACGCCGCAGACGAGTCCCAGGCCCTTGCCGCCACCATCAGCCGAGCGATGAACCTGCTGTGGACCGGGAACCGTGCCGAAACCGCCCTCGAGGTCATAGCAGCCGCCCGCAGGCGGACGCGGAGCCCGGCCGGCCGGCGGCTGCTACGTGTCAACGAGGGAGTCGTCCGGGTCTTCTCCGGCGAACCGAGCGAAGGGCTTCACGTACTCGACCTGGAACTGCCGGAGCGAATCGGCCAGGACATGGACATCGACGCCTGGCTGTGGGGTGCCATGGCCAAAAGCATCAGCATGACAGCGGTCGGCCGGGTCACCGAAGCAGTCGCCTGGGCCGAACGGGCCTACGCGCTGCACCGCGAGTTCGATGAACACGCCCTCCTGTCCCATCCTGCGGCGTCCGTTCCCCCTCTTGCCCTGGCCCTCACCGAGCATGCGCGCATCGACGAGGCACTCGAGGTGGGGCAGAAGGGATATGACGACTTGATCTCCGCGCGAACGCTCGGTCCCCAGGCATGGCTGGCACTGATCATCGCGCGCACCGAACTCATGGCCGGTCGTGTGAAGTCGGCGACCAGGTGGTACGCCGAGTCGGTCACGACTGCCTCGGCCCGACGGCAGACCAAGCCGCAGCGCCTGGCGTTCTCCGGGATGGCCGTGTGCGCGGCTCTGTCGGGTGACCTCGCCGCGGCGGACGAGGCGGCGGCACGAGCCAAGGACTACCCGGCCGTCGAGTGGTTCCCGGGCGAGGACTACCTGGGTGATGCCTGGTGCCTCGCCGCTCGGGGGGATCGCAAGGGGGCACGCGATTTGCTGCTCGAGGCGGCCGGCCTCGCACGCTTCACACGGCACGGCTCGTCCGAGGCGCTGTTGCTCACGGACCTCGCCCGCTTGGGCGGCGCCGAAGAAGCCGCCACGCGGCTGGCCGAGATCGCGAGGCTGAGCCAGGGCAAGCTCGTCGACCTGCGAACCGGCTACGCCTGTGCGCTGGCGTCACAGGACCCGGGCCGGCTACTGGAAGTGGCCGAAGAGTTGGGCCAGACAGGACTCCGCTTGTTCGCCGGCGAGGCGGCCGCCGCAGCGGCCACCCGCTGGCGCCGGTCCGGACGGTCACGGTACGCGGCCGGCGCCGCGCAACAGGCGCAGCACTACATCACGTCCTGTGAAGGAGCCCACACGCCGATCCTGGCTCTCACCGAGACGGCTTCTGCGCTCACCCCTCGGGAACAGGAAGTGGCTCTCCTTGCCGCAGCGGGACGAGCCAGCCGTGACATCGCGCAGGCGCTCCACCTCTCCGTCCGCACGGTCAACAACCACCTGCAGAACGCCTACACCAAGCTCGGCATATCGAACCGGCGGGAGCTGACGAGCGCTCTGAGGATCGCCACCCCGCGCGCCTGAGGCAGGTCCGGATCGGTGGGAGTCCTGCCACGATGGCCTGTCGAGGACCTCACGGACCACGTGTGCACGAAGCCGTGCTGCACCGTCCCGATGACACCGGCCTCATCGGCGTCGCCCGCGCCAGGGCCGGAGAAAGGGGTGGACGCACAGGTCCGCACCCTGTGGCACGGGGGAAGCCGGGTGCCGGGACGCACATCCTGTCGGACGTACATGGCCTGCCCCTCGTCGTCGGCGTCTCGACCGGCAACACCTACGACGGCGAACGGCTGAAGCCGAGGGCGGAGGGGCACCAAACGAGACATGCCCCTCGGCGGCCGGCCCTTCCGGCCCCAGCGCCTGGCTGCGGACGAGGCCCGCGACCGGTCCGACCCGCGCGGACGGCTCCGCGGCAAGCGCGCCGGCGTCCGCATCACCCACAGGGGCATCGAGTCCGGCGAACGTCGGGGTGACGCCGATGGGCCATCGAGCGCGCCGGGCCGTGGCTGTCCGGCCGCCGCAGGCTCAGCCCTTCACCGCGAGCGCGACCCCCGCAACCACCCGGTCTTTCCCGGCCTCGCCGCCGCCCTGTGCCGCTACGGGCGGCTCATCCGCCTCACCACGCAGGACACGGCCGAAAACCGCTGCCCACCCCGGTACCAAGGCCGCGGTCATGGACGAGAACACCCTTGTTCACGACCGGACACTGAGGAACGTCAGCTTCCGTCGTGTCGTGCGACAGTGGGCCGGAGGCGAAGCCGACGCCGCGACAGGGGCTGCAAGGGAAAGGGCCGCCGGCTGTCCGGCTGATCACGGCATTCGGTTCCGTGGGCTGAAGGCCCCGGCCGCGAGCGTCGATGGCCCAGAATACGCTGCAAGCGTTGTCGTCCGTCGCACTTCTTGAGGTGGTGGCACGGCCTCCGCCCTTCTCCGGTCGGGAAGCGCGAGAAGTGCGCAGGCCTTCCGGTGGGTATTCTGCTGCCGTCCAGCTTGTCCTCAGCAGCCGCGAAGGAGCAGCGTGGCCACGCCATCGGTATCGCCGATCTCTCTTGCGGCACGTGACCACGTGCGAGATGTTCTCGGAATATTCGCCAGTAATCCGCTGTACTGTCGCGTGTCGGGTGAGTTCGACCCGGAGGCCGTGGTGGTGGAAGAAGTCGAGGCGTACCTGCGCAAGGATTTGGGCACACCCGGGTGCCATGTGGAGCTCGCTCGCGTCGATCAGGGAGCGGCGGTGGCTCTTCTGTCAGTGCTGACACGTCATCCGCAGGATGGCCTCCCATGGATCATGGAGCTCATCGTGCACGGGAAAGCACAGGGGCGGGGCATCGGAAAAAGCCTGGCAGCGCTTGCCGAGGATCGCTTCCGCGCGATGGGCGCAGAACGCGCACGGCTGTGCACGTTCGAGCAGATGTCGTCCTCCCGGGAGTTCTGGTCCGCGCTCGGCTGGCGGGCGATCCTTCATAACACAAGGAACGAGAACGGACAGTCCGTGATGGTGATGGAGAAGTCCCTCGTCCTTGCATGACGGGCATGCTGGACGCTTCTCATCCGGTGGTCCGAGGACGATGGCGGCCGATGGCCGGGCCCCGTGCCGCGGCAGGGCCCCTGGTCGTCGCGGCCGGTGGTCTCACTCGCCGACGTCCTGGCGCGGGAGCCCTGTCGGTCCCGTACCGAGCGCGGCTGTGAGGACGCCGCGACGGAGGACGGCCGCCGGGCCGAGACGGCCGGCTGCCCGATCGGCAGAGAACCGGCCGGCAGCCGGGGCGGTGACGGGGGCCCCGCAGGCGAGCGCGGCGGTGGCATCGGGCGCGTCCGGGGCGTTCCGCGGATGCAGGACGCTCCAGTCGTTGACCACCCCTCCGCCGGGCATGGGCATCAGTGCGGGGCGGCGAGCAGCCGGGTGCGCCGTGGTGTCCGCCGCGCTCCAAAGGAGCAGCCGCCATGGCCGGCGCCCGCTGAAGATGTCGAACGCGATCCGTTCCGGGATTCGCGGTGACAGCGCATGGGCGGCCGCGTCGTGGGTGCCCGCCGCGGCCCGGTCCTCGTGGGTGGACTGGAGGAGATGCGGCCGGAGTGACCGGAGCACCGTCAGCCGGCGCCAGGGACCGGCTGGAGGCGGTCGTCCGGTGTGCGGAAGGTTCGCCGGTATCCCTGGGGCGTGACACCCAATCGTCGGGTGAAATGGTGGCGCAGGTTGTCGGCGGTGCCGAATCCGGTTCGCCCGGCGATGGTGGCGATCGAATCGTCGGTGGTCTCCAGATGATGTTGGGCGAGCAGGACGCGCTGTCCGGTCAGCCACTGCAGCGGGGTCGTTCCGGTCTCTTCCCTGAAGCGGCGGGCGAGGGTGCGCGGGGACAGATGGGCGTGGCCGGCCATGGCCTCGACCGTCAGTTCCCGGTCGAGGTTGGCCTCGACCCAGGCGAGGAGGGAGGCGAGGGAGCCGGTGCCCTCCCGGGGCTGGGGACGTTCGCGGTACTGGCGCTGACCGCCGTCCCGGTGCGGGGGTGCGACCATCCGCCGGGCGATGGCGTTGGCGACGGAACTGCCGTGTTCCTTGCGGATCAGATGGAGACAGGTGTCGACACCGGCGGCCGTTCCGGCTCCCGTGATGACCGGGTCCTCGTCCACGTACAGCACGTCCGATTCGACCAGGGCCTGCGGATACCGGCGGACGAGGTCATCGGTGTAACGCCAGTGGGTGGTACAGCGCCGCCCGTTCAGCAGGCCCGCCTCCCCCAGGAGGAAGGCACCCGTGCAGATGCTGAGCACACGCGCACCCCGTTCGACCGCGGCACCCAGCGCGTCGGCCAGGCGCTTGGGCTGCCGCACGGCTGGATCGTAGGCGGGAACACAGATCAGGTCGGCTGAGGACAGTCTGTCGAGACCGTGCCGGACCCGTACGTCGAAGCCGTGCCGAGTGGGCACGGAGTCGCCCGTGGCCGAGACAAGGGCGAAGTCGTAGACGGGTAGCGCGTCGTTGCTGCGATCGATGCCGAACACCTCGCAGAACACACCCAGTTCGAAGGCGTGGCTGCCTTCCAGGGCCAGAACGGCAACATCGCGGAGCATGAGTCCCTGACCTTCCTGTCGGACTGAACGCCGGTGGCAGGATTTTCAGCCTACCTGTCGTTTCCGCCACTCCCGGTGCGGTCCCGGCCTTGGCAGTCTCGAGTCATGCACACCATCGCCCCAACGATCACACCGTCGGTGACCACACCGCTCCCTTCCACGGACGCGACCGCCCTGTCGACCCGAGCAGCGCAGGTACTGCGCATGCTCGCGCTCGACGAGGACCTGAAGTGGCGCGTTCCGCAAGACCCGTTCCTGGGCCGGCTGGCCCGCAAGGTGGCCCAGCGCTTCGTCGCCGGCGAAACCTTGACCGATGCGCTGGAGCGTGCGGAACACATCCGCACGGCCGGTCATCGCGTGAACGTCGAGTACCTGGGTGAAAGCTGCCGCGACGCGCGTCGCGCCGTGGCCGAGACCGAGGTGTTCCTCGACGCGGCCAGGCTGCTGCCGCCCGGCTGCTCGATTTCCCTGGACCTCTCCCACATCGGTCTCGCCGTCGACGAGGAGCTGGCCCTGACCAACGCCTCCCGCATCGCGCAGGCCACCGCGGACAGCGGGCGGGAGATGGTCATCTCGGCTGAAGGCTCCGACCGCACCGACGCCGTACTGGCCGTACACCGCGCCTTGTGCCGGCGGTTCGACCACGTCGGCATCACGGTGCAGGCGCGACTGCACCGCACGGCCGGCGATCTGGCGGAACTCCTCGCTCTGCCCGGCCGCATCCGGCTGGTCAAGGGCGCCTTCCTCGAACCCGAGGCCATTGCCCACCCGCGCGAATCCCCCGCCCTGGCCACTGCCTACCTCACCTACGCGGAACAACTGGCCGACTCGGGACACCTGTGTTCCTTCGCCACCCATGACTGGGATCTGGTCCGCCACATCGACCGTCACCTCGGCGGGAAGGGCCGCGGGACCGCCCCGTGGGAATTCGAGACGCTTCTCGGGCTCGGCTCCGACCGTCTCGACGCAATGGCCCGGCACGGTCACCCCACCCGCGAGTATGTCGTCTTCGGCACCGAGTGGTGGCTCTACGTCTGCAACAGGCTTGCCGAGGATCCCCAGCGTCTCCTCCAGGCGCTCGTCGACGCCGCGTCCTGAGAGGGCACCTCGTTCGGCGGCCCGGGCCGCCGAACGGCAGCGGAAGGTGCATCGTCGACCTCGACGAGCCCTCTTGACGGCGCCGTTCCGAAGCGGGAACGGCTGCGCGGGTCGGCAGCAGCGGAGTCGGACCGCCCCGGGACGTGCGGACCTCGAACCACGACTTCACCCGTGCGCCGCCGTTCCCGGACTTCACCGGGGTGGCGTCGGGCCGTCGAGCAGGAGACGTAACCGGGGCCTGCTCGGCGTGGGGCGGGCCGGGAAGGACCGGTGGAGAATTCCGCCACCGCCCGTCCTCCCGCACGGACGGTGGTGGCGGCACCGTCGCCGCATGCTCCGTCCTCGACCGTCCGGCCCCTGGCCCGCTGCGGCTTCCGCACGTGCCGAAGCCCCGGACCGGTCCGAGCGTGCGCAAGCGGCGGCCGATGCCCGTTCACGGTGAGGGCGCACAGGGACGATCGGCCGGTCACTCCGAGTGGACCGACGGCGTGCCGCGCCCACGCCTCATACGTGCGGTCCGCCGAGACATCCCACGACTCGACAACTGGCTCAACGACAGGATCGACTAAGGAGGACCGCCGGTATGGCGCTCAACAGCTGGGGTTTCATCTATCCGGGCTTCGGGGCCGAGGACCCGGCGGCGGACCGGGGCGTCATCAAGCGCGGTGGGCTGAAGACCACGATCGTCGCCGTTCCCGAGAGGAAAGCAGCGGTCCGGGCCGCTACGGCACTGGTCGACGACGGGGCGCAGCTCATCGAACTGTGCGGGGCCTTCGGCCCGGTGTGGACGGCAAGGTTCATCGAGGCCGTGGGTGACCGGGTTCCGGTGGGAGCGGCCACCTACGGGCGCGGAATCCGTCCCCGGCCTGGCAGCGCTGCTGGCCCCCGAGGGGGCCTGAACCGAGGACGCGTCCCTTCCGCGGCGCACCGGCGCCCTCACATGGATCGGCGGATCCCGGGAGGTGGGCCTCTGGCAGCGGCAGGTCCACCCTGGGTCCGCCCTGGAGCAGAGGTGCAGTGATGAAGATCGATACGGTGATGTGGCCGGACTCCTCGTGGCCGGTGATGCGGCAGGAGTGGCTGCGGGCCGAGGGAATGGGCGTAAACCGGGGCTGGCTGTACGACCACCTGAACCTGAACGCCAGACCCGTATGGCACGAGGCGTACACCTCTCTCGCGGGCTTTGCCGCCGTCACCTCGCGCATCGGCGTGGGCACCATGGTGACCTCGCCGAACTTCCGCCACCCCGTCACCTCGGCGAAGGCGGCACTGGCGCTGGACGCCGTCTCGGAGGGCCGCTTCGTCATGGGGATCGGCGCGGGAGGCCCCGGCGGGGACTCCGATGCCCTCGGGGGGCAGCCGATCACCCGGGCTGAGCGTACGGCGCGGCTGCAGGAATGGGTGGAACTCACCGACCTGCTCCTGCTGCGGAAGCGCACCGACTACTCCGGCCGCTTCTTCTCCGCCCACCAGGTGGACATAGGCGGCGGGCGGCCTCGCCGACCGCCCCTGGCGGTCGCCGCCACCGGAGTGCGCGGCATGCAGACGGCTGTCCGTTTCGCGGATCTGTGGATCACCCAGGACATCCGCCAGGACCCGGCTGCCTACGCCGGCACGCCCTACGCCGAAGTACGCCGCCAGATCACGCTGCTCGACCAGGTGTGCGCGCAGCAGGGACGTGACCCCCGCACGTTGCCGCGCCTGACCGTGCTGGGATACGGAGGCGAGCGCCCCTTGTCCTCGATCGAGGCGTTCCGCGACTGCGCAGGCAGGTACGCGGAGCTGGGCGTCACGACACTGGCCGTCCTGTGGCCCCGCGGAGAGCGCAGCGATGCGCAGATGGCGGTGCTCGAACAGGCGGCAACCGAGTGCCCACGACTCGACACGGCGGGTCCCCGTCCGGACCTGTCCGGTCTCCGCAGGAGCACGTGACCGACCTGACGAGCTCGTGCGATGCAAGAGGTGGAGGGCCGAGAGCTCCGGCAGGGCGGGTTCCACACCTTCCTCGCCGGGGCTGGGGCCAGGGTCAGCTGTCTTCCCCGCTCGTCGTGATCCCACAAGGTGACTGACTCTGCGGCGGACACGCACAAGCGTGGTCAGGAATCGAGCCGCGCGCACACGAACCGTGAGGATCCCCGCAGGTTCCCGGGCGTCCCGAGGCGCGCGGGTTTTCACACCGGTCACCAGCGAACGCGGCCACCTGGCGGCCTGGTTCCAGGGCTCAGCGACCGGGGCCGGCCCGACGCCTCATCGGGCGTGTCCGTGGCACCGGCCTCACTCCACGGCTCTCGGTCTGCTCGGGAGCCCGAAGCGGATCGGGCGTGGCGGGAGACCAGTGCAAGGGGGTTCGAGCACCACCGGTCCCGACGGGTGGTCAAGTCGGCGGTTGCCGACGGCCCCGGGCCGCGGGTGCCGCTGGTCGCGCGGCCGTGTGACGGCGGAGCCGGGCCACCAGTCGGGGGAGCCGCTCGCGCAAACCACCGTGATGACCGACAAGGATCAACGGGACCGGTACGGACCCGGTGTCCACAGGGCATCGGGATCTCACCGAGGTTGAATTCGTGTTCGAGGACGCCGACCCGGCATTTCGGCAAGTGCGCAGCCAGTCCGTCGTGGTGTGGTGCAACAACTGGGCTGACCGTTGCTCCTGATCGCTCACCTGCGCTGGCTGCAGGAACAGAATCCTCCGCGGCACGGTGTGCCGGTCTCGGCGCCGTAGGCCTCGAGACCGGACACGGTACGCAGCGCCTCCTCGCGTTCCCGTGCACTGAGTGCGGAGGGCGCTCCGGGGCTTGGAAGCAGCCAGTTATCCGGAGCGTCGTCGAAGTCGTCAACGTGTTGTGCATCGACGAACAGGGTGTACAAGGGATGCTCGGGGAAGTCGTTGAGCCGCAGGACGATCCATCGCCGTGCTTCTCGGGTGGCGTAGGGGAAAATCTTTGAACCGGTGGGCCGGAAAATCACTGGTTCGGCAGAGAGCGGGGTGTTGTGCATTTTGTTTCCGATTCCTTTTGGGATTCTTGAACGCAGGGGCGGGTCTTGATTCTTGTGTCGGCAGCCCGTAGTCGTGGCTCAACCGCAGTCGACCTCGGCCTGACGGGGACAGGAACCAAAACGACTGCCGCGAAGCGGGGTGTTCTCTTCTGGGTTCGTGTGCGCCGGCGGTTCCACGCTCCGCGTGCCGGCACGCGGACACCAGCGGCACCGGGTCCTGAGACGGAAGTGACCGCGGTCGGCCCCTGCGGACCGGATCGGCCCCCGGCGCTGCAGCGCAGTGATCGGTTTGTGTGCAGGGCGGTGTTCGTCCCACCTGCGCCGGGGCGGGTACGACAACCGCAGGGAGGCCTGACGCGAGATGGCCCCGCCTCCCGCAGTCGAACCCTCCCGCGCGCGGATGCACAGGGGGAGGCGCGATCAGAGCACAGCGGCCCTGACCAGATTGTGGTCGGACAGCCCTCCGGCGTCTTCCACCGAGGCGCCGCCCAGCGCGGCACCGTGTACCACGACGTGGTCGATGTACTGGGACTTCGTCCCCGTCGTGCGTGGTCGGGTCGGCAAGGCGCCCGGACGAAGGTCGCTGACCGCGTAGTCCGCGTCCAGAGCGTCGGTCAGCACGTGGCGGTCGGCGTTGAAGTCGCCCAGCAGCACGGCTGGGCCGACCCAGTCGTCAACAAGTTGCCGGAGCCGGGCGATCTGGCCTGTACGCCGCTCCCCGGAACTCACATGTGTGCATACGACCAGGGTCTTGGCGACGGCCACGGCGAGCAGTCCCTTTCCCGGGTCCTCCGGGAAAGCCTCGGCGACGACCTGACGTGTCTCACCCCGTGCGAGTATCACCAGGTGCTCGCGAGGGTCGGCGAGAACCGCCACGCCGTCGTGGGGGCGCGGCACCCGCGGCAACGGAAAGGCGTGGAGAGTTCCTGCCGGATGCGCCCGCCGAACCGCTGCCAGGAGGTCGCCACTGACTTCCTGAGCGGCGACGACGTCTTCCGTGCGCCCAGTGAGCCGAGCCGCAACTCGAGCAGTGCGTTCGGGCTCCGCCGGCCAGGACGCCTTCGACTGTTCCTCGGGCCAGTTGTCCGCGTGGACGCGGTGAAGGACATTCCAGGTCGCTACAGTAAGCACAAGCGCCAGACTAACTTCGATCTTGGGTGAGGGTCCACCGACGGAGTCGGTGGACCGTTCGCTTTCGGTGGCTGACGGCGGGCGTTCCGAGGGCCCGAGTGCCGCCTCGGGCGGGCGTCGGGTTGCACTGCTCCGGGCCGGGTCCTCTTCTCGTAGGGACAGGCGGATCCACTGGTCAGCCGGGGTTCGGCAGGAGCGCAAGCCGTTCAAGCGAGAGCGGCTGCACCGCCATGGGGGCGCAGTACCGCGGCGACGGCGACGAGCCCTTGTCGCTGGCGGTGAGCCGCGACAAGTTCATCGTCAGCGACGTGGCGGTCGGCACCCTGAAGGAACAGGTCATCGGCGGGCTGCCGAACGACCCCTGGTTCGACGGCGATATGGGCCCCGACGGCAAAACCCTCTTCGCCGTCAGCAACCCCGACACATCCGGCTGCACCATCGACATCGCCGCTCAGAAGGCCCCCACCCCGGAACGGTTCAGTGCCTGCCGCGGCAGACCGTGGACGGTCTCGAGCCGGCCGTGCCCTGGCTGTCCGAGGAGGGCATGCCGGCATCGGTCTCGGGCAGCCAGAGCCTCACTGCTGGTCGAACCCTCTCACGGGATGAGCGGAGTCATGGAGCGGGCGTGCTCCCACATGCCGTGGAGCTGTTCCCCGGGCCGCTGCTGTTCGCCGTGGAGGGCGTTGAGAACGACGAGGCATCCGGTGAGGGCCGGCACCGCCCACTGTGCGCAGGCGAGCTGGCGCTGCGCCTTCTCCCTGTCGATGGGGTGCCGGTCCGCCTTCTGGTTGTCCTCAGGATCGGAAGAAGAGGCCAGTTCGACCTTCTTGCCGAGAATACGGGCGTAGGCGGTGGCAGCCAGGGCCGCCGCCGTGACGACGGTCTTGGCCGTGGTGGAGGCGCCCACACCGCGCTGGGTTCTGACCCGGTGGGCGTTCACGGCGAGCAGGCCGCCACCGCCGAACAGGTGCGCGCCGATGGCGGCGGCGTTGACCGGCACCCACTTCGCCCACCCGACCGAAGCGATCCGGGCCCTGGCGGCGACCGTGGAACCCTCGTGCTCCGCGGCCCCGTTCAGCCCGACCGCGCCCATCAGGGAGCCGCCGAACCAGGCGGCCAGTCCCACGTCGTGCAGGCTGCGGATGAGGGTGTGACGTCCGGACATGATCGTGCTCCTCCAGGCAGGCGGGCAGCAGGGGCCGGCGACGAGGTGTCGCGTGCCTTCCCATCCTCACCGGGCCGCGCCACCGCCGCCATCACGGCTGACCCAGACGATTCCCCCGGCAGGAGCAACGACCTGCGAGGCCCCGTTGCCTGGAGCAACCGGCAACGGGGCCTTTCCCGGTCGTTTCGTGTGACATCCCTGTTGGCCCGCCGCGACGAGCGCGGGTATCCGGTGATGCTGCCAGATGCGACTCGTGCCTCCCGCACACACCGGCGACCAGCACCACCGGCCGCCCGGAGCCGTGGACCGCGTACGCCGGCGCGCCGCTCACCGGGCCGTCCTCCGCAGCGCCGTCTCCGTTCACGCCGGGCGGCCGGTGTCCAGGTCGCGCAGCGCCACACGGCCCCAGAGGAAGGACGCCCGGGACACGATGCGCCGCCGCATCTCGGGAGAACCTCATCCTCGTTGCAGGACCGCCGGGGCGAGGCCGCGGCCAGGCGCTTCTTGCTCCGCCTGATGAAGAAGACCCACACGATGCCACGGGCGATCGTCACCGACAAGCTCCGCTCCTACGGCGCGGCCCACTGCAAGATCATGCCCTTGCCGGACGGATGAGGGGCGCGAGGCGGCGGTATGGTCTCGCGCCCCGGTGTCAGGACTGCCGGGTGTTCACCGGTTGCGGGGCGTGGCGCTGGGCCGGGGGCGCGGCGCGGTGCCCGTCCCGGTCGGGACGCAGACACTCGATCTGGTAGTCGCCGGTGTCCGCGTCGATCGTCACCCCGTGCGTCTCGCTGCGGAAGCCGGGGAAACGGCGGTCGAAGGACTCCAGCGCGGTGAGGTAGCGCAGGAGCGGGCCGTCGGGGGCACCGGCGCTCTCGCCCGGCATCAGCACCGGGATGCCCGGTGGCGTGACGGTGACCATCGCCGCCGCGATCCGGCCGGCCGCCTCCGCGACGCGCACCTGCTCGGTGCCGCCCCGCACCAGCCGCTGGTAGCAGTACTGCGGCGGGAACACCGGCTCCGGCAGCTGCTGGAACGCGGTGTCCAGCAGCTCCACCAGCCGTGCCGAGCGCAGCTGGTCGTGCATCTGCCGGCACAGCTCGCGCAGGGTCAACCCCGTGTACCGCTTCGGGTGGGTGGCGACGGCCTGCGGCAGCACCCGCTCCAACGGCGCGTTGCTGTCATACAGGGCCTTGAAGTCCATCAGGGCGTCCAGCAACGTGCCCCACTTGCCCTTGGTGATGCCCATGGAGAACAGCACCAGCGTGGTGTAGCTGTCGGTCTTCTCCACCACGATGTTCCGGGTCGCAAGGTACGCCGTCAGCACGCGTGCCGGGATGCCCTCCTCCGACATCTCCCCGGTGGGAGTGATGCCGGGGCAGGTCAGGGTGACCTTCACCGGGTCCAGCATGCAGTGTCCGTCGGTCAGCCCCGGGAAACCGTGCCAGTCGGCGCCGGGGTCGAGCGTCCAGCAGGACGGCTCGGTGCGCAGCAGCTCCGGCGGGGCTTCGTCGAAGGAGAGTTCCGCGCCGGTCGCCGGGTCGGTAACCGTCTTCGGCTGCCACACGCCGAAGAACCACGGCGGACGATCCCCGGCGGCCTCGACACGGCGCCGGAGCCGGACCATCTCCTGACGGAACCGGACCGCCTCGGTCACCGCCTCGTCGACCAGCCACTCGCCCTGCGGCCCGTCCATCATCGCGGTCGCCACGTCCAGGGAGGCGATCATCGGGTACAGCGGCGAGGTGGTGCCGTGCATCATCAGCACCTCGTTGAACCGCTCGTGCTTCACCGGAGCCCGCGGCGCGGGCCGCACGTGCACCATCGCCGACTGCGACAGCGCGGCGAGCAGCTTGTGCGTCGACTGGGTCACGAACACGGTCGGCCGGTCGGGTCCGGGGAACGACGACTCGTGCACCGCCATGCCGTAGCGGCCCGCGTACAACGGATGGAAACGGGCGTACGCGAACCACGCCTCGTCGAAGTGCACCCGCGGGCTGCTCGCCGCGAGCGCACGCGCCGTCGGGACCGCGTCGTAGCACAGGCCGTCATACGTCGAGTTGGTGAACACCGCGTACTGAGGATCCGCGGAGAGCGCCCCTTCGGCCAGCGGGTGCGCGGCGATCCGGGCCGCCACCGCCTCCGGTGCCAGCTCGGCCGGCGGCAGCGGGCCGGCCAGACCGTAGCCGTTGCGGGTCGGGACCAGATAGACCGGGCGGGCCCCGGACACCACCAGGCCGTGCAGCACCGACTTGTGGCAGTTTCGGTCCACCAGTGCCAACTCGTCTCGAGTGACACTGAAGTGGCCCACCAGGCGGTTGCAGGTGGAGTCCCCGTGCAGCACGAAGTACGTCAGGGCGGCGCCGAAGACGCGGGCCGCGTTGCGCTCCGCCGCCCCGATCGGACCGGTGTGCTCGAACAGCGATCCCAGCTCCTCCACCGAGATCGACAGATCGCTGCGCAGCAGCCGCTCGCCGAAGTAGTCGTGGAAGGCACGGCCCGCCGGTGACTTCAGGAACGCCACACCGCCCGCGTGTGCCGGGGTGTGCCAGGAGTACTCATGGGCGTCGTCGAAGCGGCGTAGTGCCCGGAAGAACGGCGGCAGCACCGCCTCCCGGTAGGCGCGGGCCGCCGTCGCGATCCGGCCGGCGATGAAGCCGGGAGTGTCCTCCAGCGGCCAGACGTAGCCGACGACCGTCTCCGACACCCACAGTGGCAGGTCCCGCACACCCTCGTCAGCCATCACCAGGAACACCGGAAGGTCCTGGAACCGCCGGCCGATGTGCCGCAGTACCGAGGCCCCGCCGTTCTCGTCCCCGTCCGGCGGGTTCACGGCCGTACCAGCAGGCAGGTCCCAGGCGACCAGGGCCGCTGCCAGTCCGGCCTCCGTGCGCAGCACCGCTTGCGCGTCCTGGGCGGTCACGGCCCAGCGGACCTCGAAACCCTCTGCCTCGACCGCCGTGCGGATCGCGCGCAGCTGTTCGGCTGCGGCCCCCTCCGCCCTGGAATGCTCTCGCACCGCGATCAGAATCCTGCCGTCGGGCATGCGGCCCCCCTTCCCGCGGCCCGGTGCCGCTCCGGCCAGTGTCCGAGCCGGCCCACGGCGGGCACCGGCGCCGGGAACGACAAACCACCGGAACGAAGGAAACGTACGGTCACCGCATTGACCGGCGGTCACGTCGACCCTTGTCGCAGACGACTGACGCTCGGAGGAGCAGTAACTCGCATGCTAGTAGTGCTTCGTTACCGTGGGTGATCTTTGCTGGTGGTGAGTGCCGTCTCCGGTATGAGGTCGGGTGAGGCGGAACGGCTCCGAGGCGAGCTGTCGGAGTTCGTTGCCGATGTGTCGGGTTCGCTGCCGCGGTGGGACCAGCGGCGATGGGGTGCGTGTTACCTGCGGGGCCTGATGTTGGACAGCCGGCGCAAGTCGGTCCAGCCGATGGCCGAACGGGAACATGCAGGCCCCGCAGCAGTTCGTGAACCAGTCGCCGTGGGATTGGCTGCCGGTGCGGCGGCGGATCGTCGAGCGGTTGTCCGAGGTGATCATGCCCGGGGTGTGGGTGGTCGATGACCTGACCCCCTGGTTTCTCCACCCGCCGAGTGGAGAAACCAGCCGACTCCCTCGGGGTGACGCAGCTGTCGAAATACCACGTCAGCGCGATGGCCCAGCACCTGCACGAGCGGGTCGCCGCCTTCCGCAACCGTCCCCTGGACGCTGGCCGGATCATCAACGTGCATGCCCTGGTGGCCGTCGGCGTGAACGCCGACGGCCACCGCGAGATCCTCGGCCTGGGGGTGGCCACCGCCGAGGACGGCACCGGCCGACCGGCCTTCCTGCGCTCGCTGATCGCCCGCGGCCTGTCCGGTGTCCAGCTCGTCTTACCCTGACCGCACCGCCGTCATCAGGCTCGTCGGGGCGGTCCTGGCCGAGCGGAACGACGAGTGGACCGAGGCCCGCCGCTACATGGGCCGCGACCTCCTCACCAAGGCCCGACTCCACCCGACCGAGTCAGAAACCGACGACCCCGCCCTGCCCACCGAACTCACCGCATAGCTTCAACACGAGATCACCGAGTGGCCGTCGATACGCCACTCCAGCGGACGTGACCCTCCTCGTGGATGCTCGTTTAAGACATCTGACTGCACGCCAGTTCCTTCCCGAACCACCTCTGGGTATCCCTGAAGCCGGGTGGGGCCGTCCGTTTTCGGCCCTCTTCCAAGGGCCGGGAGGCAAGGGGCGGGCAGGGGGTAGGCGGGTAGGCATGGATGACACACGATTGCGGCAGGACAAACGGAGCCCCCAGGAAGCGCGTGCCCGGGGAACCATGGGAATCTGGCGGTGGGCCAGGTGGGTGGCGCTTGTCCTTGCGGTCAGCTGGGCGGTGAACTGGGTCGTCAATCTCGCCCGGGGTGAGGGAGGACGGGATCTGTGGTGGCCTCTGGTCAGTACCGTCATCTGGGCAGGACTGACCGCGTACGGCTTCAGGACCTACCGCCGGATCAGGACAACGACTTTGCCGGCCATCACTGGCCGTCCGCCTGCCTGACTGCCCCTTGCCCGGCGCCGTCCTCGGCAGGCCCGCTTCCTGCCTCCCCCCGCCTTTCGGCAGCTGGACCACCCCCCTCGCGGGCGAGGAACCCGCACAAGCGGACGGGACTCGAAAAGGGAGCCTTGATGCAGCGGCGTTCACGTTTGCCTACCCCGCCTTCAGAGGTCGTTCTCGCCCGACGTCTTATCCCGGAATCTTCCGTTTGGCCCGCGGTGTCGGGTCACGCCAGGAAATGGTGTTCTCGCCGGTGAGGTGACGGGCCATGAGGTCGGTCATGGCCCTGTGGATCACGGCTTCGGAGCGGGTGGGCAGGGTTTCGTAGTCGCGGGCCAGGCGGCGGTGCGGCATGAGCCAGCCATAGGTCCGTTCGACCGTTCACCGCTTCGGGACCGAAGTAAAACCCCTGGTCACGGGCTTCAGAGCGGTGATCTCCAGGTCGATGCCGAGAACGGCGGCATGCTCGACGAGGTGCCGGCGGCAGCCACCGTCGACCCGCGCCTTGCGGATGCCGGGACGGTCGGCGGCGACCTGCTCCAGGAGCCGGGCGCCGGCGGCGGAGTCCTGCACGCTTGCCACGGTGACCAGCACCGCGGGCAGAAGTCCCAGGGTGTCGGTGACCAGGTTCCGCTTCCTGCCCACGATCTTCTTTCCGGCGTCGATGCCCTGGCCGGTGGCGGGGACGCTGGTGGAGGTCTTGACGCTCTGCGCGTCGATCACACAGGCCGACGGCTCGGCGTCCCGTCCTTCCTTCTCCCGTAGCAGCTGCCGGAACAGCCGTTGAGCTCGGCGAGCACACCCTCGTCCGCCCACTTGGCGAAGGAGGCCGCAGACGGTGTTCCAGTGCGGGAAGTCGTGCGGGGGCAGCGCCACTGGACCCCGGTGCGGTCCACGTACGAGATCGCGTCCATGATGTCGCGCAGGTCGTGTTCCGGCGGCCGGCCGAAGTCCCGGGCCCTGCCGCAGCGCTCGAGGCGCCAGGCAAAGAGCACCGGCTCGATCAACTCCCAGCGGGCATCGGACAGATCACTCGGACACGGGCGTCGCATCGGCATGCTTCCGGCGTACCGCCGCGGGCCGAGTGCGCCCAGGCGCACAGAGACGACAACGGAAGCACGCGTCCGCGAAGGCCGGGCGTCCTGGGACGAGACAGGGACAAGTCGCTCCCTGTCTCACCTGTCACCCCATCTGGCCGGCAAGAATCAACTCCTGTCTCCAGCAGCACGAGCCCCACAACCCGGCGGCCTGCCCTGCCCGTCAGGGGCGCGGGGCTTTCTCGCCGTGCACGGCTGAGTATTCGGCTGCGAGCCAAGGCCCGAGGTCATTGATGAGCATCCCGAGCACCGCCGGGTCGGGTGAGGGTGCACGGCCAATGGACGCGGCGACACGCATCTGCTCGACGCGCTCGGGGTAGTAGCGGCCGAAGAGCTCGGCGGACTGGTCGAGGTCGCTGGTCCAGCCGCCCCATCGGGGCATGATCAGGGTGAATCCTGTGCGGACGAGGCGACGGCCGACGAGACGGCTGAGGGTCTGTCGAGCGGCGTCCGTGCTGGCTTCGGCTGTTTTGGCACGCCAGTGTGGAAGCAGGCGGGCGAGGTCACCGTTGGTCTCCCGCGCGAGTAGGGCTGTGGGGCGGTAAGGGGGCAGTTGTTCTGCGAGGTCAGGGCCCAGCAACGGGGTGCAGAGGCAGGCGATAAAGAACCCGCCGTCGTGACGTTCGACGTCGCTGACCAGTACCCGCGTGCTGGTCAGCAGGATCCCGACGCCGTCTATCTG
>NZ_JBIRYZ010000043.1:0-28371 GCF_044390325.1 Streptomyces sp. NPDC018964 | reverse complement strand
CCACGGACGTTGAGCTCGCCGCATGACCCCAGCAAGACCAAATAACCCCAAAACCGACAGGGGTGCCTTGACGAAGGACATAGAGGCACCCCCCCCAGGGTGAGCGGAACACCCCCGCGTCGGCGGGGAGGACGGCAGCAGTACCGCGACGATGCGCTCGTAGGCCGGAGCACCCCCGCGTCGGCGGAGAGGACCAGAATGCCCCGCCCACCGTGACCGACGGCGCCGGAACGCCCCGCGCTGGCGGGAAGGACCGGCGCTTGTAGAGGGCGCCGAGCGCGTTCCGCGGAACACCCCTGCGTCGGCGGGGAGGCGGTGTTGTCGGAGGAGTGCGTGAGTGGCCGTTGCTGGTTGAGGTTTTGGTGTGTTGTCGAGTCAAGGTGCGGGCGGTGTGGGGCTCGCTGGTTGTGACTCTATCGGCCGGTTGTGGGGCGGGGCCGTGGTGTGGGGGTGGTCGCGGTGGGCCGAAAGTGTGTGGCTGGGGGTGGTGGGTGGGTTTGGATGGGTGGGTGGATGGTGTGGAGTGTGGTGGGGTTGATGTTCGGGGTGGGTGGGGGAAGGCGGGTGGGGGGCGGGTTCCGCATCCGCTGATCTGTCATGCGCTGGATACGGCGGTGGTGGCTGAGGGCCTGGTGGATGTGTTGGTGGGGCCGCGTTGCCGTGCCGAGCTGGATCGGGCGTTCGGTCCGTTGGGTGATGCGGTGGGCTGGGTGTCGGTTTTGTGTGGTGTGCATGATCTGGGGAAGTTGTCGCCGACGTTCCAGGGGCTGCGGGAGGACATTGCCGCGCCGGCTATGGGGCCGGTGGCGGCGGGGCATATCCGGCGGTTGACGCGGTGGAGGGAGCCTGGGGCGCGTACGGACTGTCATCACGGTCTGCTGACGGCGGTCCACATGACACGGATCCTCAAGGCCTGGGGGGCGGTGCCGGCGACGGCGCGCACGATCGCTTGGGCTTTGGGCGGGCATCACGGGGTGATCCCGTCGGCGGCGTCGGTGCGACAGGCGCGGGAGGCGGTGGGGGACAACGGGGGGCCGTGGTGGGCGGCCCTCTGCGATGACCTGGTGCGCCAGGTCGTCGCCTTGTGGGGGCTGCCGGAGCCGGAGGGACTGGCGTGGCGCGAGGTCCGTCTGAGTCCTGAGGCGGTGGTGGCGCTGGCGGGGCTGACGTCGGTCAGTGACTGGATCGCCTCGGCGCGGCCGGAGAAGGACTACGTCGGCACGGGCGTCGATCTGGCCGCGTATCTGCGGCAGGCGCGGCGGGACGAGGCGCGGAAGATCGAGCGGTTGGCGTGGCGGGCGTGGCGGCCGCCACGGGAGACGGGGTTTCGGGCTCTGTTCCCGCTCGAGGAGCGGCCGCATCCGGTGCAGGAGGCGGTCGAGACGGTGGTCGGCCGGATGCGGGGCCCGGGGATCGTGGTGGTGGCCGCTCCGACGGGTGAGGGGAAGACGAAAGCCGCACTGCAGGCGACGGCCACTCTGGTGCGCCGGTTCGGTCTGCGGGGCTTTTATGTGGCGATGCCGTCACGGGTGACCAGCAATCAGGCGTTCGATGCTGTTGGCCAGTTGCTGGCGGGGTTGGGGGAGGCGGCGCCGCCGGTGCGGCTGCTGCATTCCGCGGCGGGTGACTACCTCAAGGACCGCGGAGCGTCGGCGGGTGCGGCCGATGGGCTGCGTCCGGTCGGGGTCGATGTCGATGGCCAGGACGACGGTGACGGCGAGGCTGCCGAGTGGTTCGCCCACAAGCGGGGCCTGCTGGCGCCGCTGGGGGTGGGCACGGTGGACCAGGCGCTGATGGCCGCACTGCGCTCCAGCCATGTGTTCGTGCGTCTTGCCGGGCTGTCGGGGAAGGTCGTGGTGTTCGACGAGGTCCACGGCTACGACGTGCACATGTCCACGCTAATGGACCGGCTGTTGTGGTGGCTGGGCAGGCTGAGGGTGCCGGTCGTCCTGTTGTCCGCGACGCTTCCGGCCCGTCGCCAGCACGCGCTGGTGGAGAGCTGGCGGGCGGGCGCGGCGGGCCGGACACCGCTCGACGCCGAGGCGCCGGCGGTGCAGGCGGGGGCGTATCCGCGGGTGGCGTGGGCGGACACCGAGAGCGATGCGGTGGAAACGGTGGGGGTGGAGGCGTCGTTGCTGAACCGCGATCGCCCCGTGGAGCTGGTGCGGGTCGGTTTTGAGTCGCGAGCGGACTGGGCTGTTCAGCAGGCTTTGGCTGGGCGGTGCGTGGCCGTTGTGCACAACCTGGTCCGGCACGCCGTTGAAGCGCACGAGCAGATTCTCCAGCGCGTGGAGCAGTTGCCGGTCGAGGAGCGTCCCGAGGTGTTCCTGCTGCACGCAAAGCTTCTGCAGGCAGAGCGCGCCCGTGCCGAGGCGGAGATCCGCGCGAAGTTCGGCCGCCCGGACGACCGGGAGGAGAACTTGAGGCCGCGGCGGGCGATCGTGGTGGGTACCCAGCTGCTCGAGGAGGGTCTGGACGCGGATTTCGATGTGATGATCAGCTCTGTGGCGCCCATCGACAGCCTGATTCAGCGGATGGGCCGCATCCAGCGGCACGATCGCGGTGAGAACCGGCCGTCCTTGCTGCTGGCCCTGACCGGGGTCGAGGAGAAACTCGGGAAGATCGTGTTCCCGCGGTACACGACGAACGTCTACGCCGAGGCGATTCTGCTGCGGACCTGGGCCCTGCTGCAGGGGCGTGAGCGGGTTCACTGCCCGGACGAGGTGCAGCATCTGGTCGACCTCGTCTACGGCCCCGATGAGCTGCTCGCCTGTCCTGAGGGCTGGGAGAAGCAGTGGGCGAAGGCGGCTGAACAGCTGAGGCGGAGTATCGCCCGTAAGGAGCAGGGCGCTGAGGCTGTCCGGTTGCCGCAGCCGCGGGACGACGTCCAGCTGTGGGAACTGACTGCGAAGGCGACCAGCGCGTCCCGTACCCGGCAGGAGAGCTACCGCCGTGATGATGCACGCTGACTGGGGACTGGATGACGGTGCCGCCGCGGCTGCCGCGTCCGGCCTGGAGGAGGAGATGGGCCCGCCGGTGCATCTCGTCCTGGTTCGCCGGCTGCCCGGCTCGCCCCTGGTGGCGCCGCTCGCGGGCCGGGCGGCGCTGGATCTGCAGGCTGAACAGGAGACGGTGGACGACGAGACGGTGCGTATTTTGCTCGACTCGTCCCTGGTCGTGGAGGTTGGCGAGGACATCGGTCCGGAGGTGGTCGAGGCCCTGCGAAGCATGGCCGTGCCGCCGCTGTTTCGTGGCAGTGCCTGGCTGCGGCGGTGCCGCGCGCTTGTCCTGGAGGACGGCTGCGCGGTGCTCGGTGGCGTTCGTATCGGATACCGCACCGGCCGCGGCTTGTGGGTGGATCACGCCGATGTGACCGGCGAATGATCCTTTTCCTCGGAATCCTGCCCCGGTTGTCAGTGGCGTTTGCCAGACTCGCCTTCTGCACGACAGTTGGGGGAGGGGCTTACGCACTGTGGGGTTCAATCTGTTAACCGAGCCGTGGCTGCCGGTGGTACGCCTGGACGGCGTCAGGAAGGAAGTGGGGCTGGCGCAGGCCCTGGGTCAAGCGGCCCGCTACCGCAGGTTGGTAGGAAGCACGCCCACCATGACCGCAGCGTTGCACCGGCTGCTGCTGGCGCTGGCTCACCGGGTGTACAAGCCGCTGGATGGGGCGCGCTGGGCCGAGCTGTGGCAGGCGAGGGCAGACGAAGGATTGCCCCAGCGCGAACTGGCCACCTACCAGGAAAAATTCTTACCCCGCTTCGAGCTGTTCGATCCGGACAGGCCGTTCTTCCAGTGCCCGGCCCTGGACAACGAGCCCGGCAGCACGGCCAAACTGGTGGCGCACCGGGCCACGGGCAGCAACCGGACCCTGTTCGACCACACCACCGCCGACCAGCGTCCGCTGCTGCAGCCGGCGGAGGCGGCCCGCTGGCTCATCACCACACAGGCCTATGACACCTCCGGCACCAAACAGCCCTATCGCACCGAGCGCAGTGCGGAAGGCGGCCTGGGCAATCGCTTCGGCTGCGTCCTGGTCGAAGGCGCCAGCCTGCACGAGACGCTGCTGCTGAACATGCAGCTCTACCAGCCCGAAGCAGAACTCCCCCCGCGCACCACAGCACAGGACCGCCCCGTATGGGAGGCATCGCAGCCGCCGGCCCCCGAGCCTGATGCCCGTGCCCCCCTGGGGTGGACCGATCTGCTCACCTGGCCGGCTCGGCGCATCCTGCTGTCCACCACCGTCGTCTCCGGCGCCACCCTGGTCGACGGTGTGGTCCTCACCCCAGGCACGCGTATGGAAGGCGACCTCGTCGACTGGGAGGCCATGGCCGCCTACCGGCGCCCGTGGCTCAAGGGCAACAAGCAGGGCGACTTCCGCGCGGTCACCCTGGACGAACTGCGCGGCGTGTGGCGGCACAGCCAGGAACTGCTGCTGTCATCGGACCCCCGCTGGTGGAACAGCTGGCGCGGCCGCCTGCGCGCCAAGGGCCCGCTGCCCGCTCAAGAGCCCCAGCGGCAACGACCCGCTGCACTGGACCACATCGCCGACCTCGTCGAGGACGGCCATATCGCCGAGGAAACCGTCTACACCCTGCGTATCTTCGGACAGCAACTCGGAGACCAGGGCGGCGACACCTACGCCTGGTACGAGGAAGCCGTACCCGCACCCGTAGCACTGCTGCGGGCCGAAAGCGCCCGCGTGGGCTACATCATCGGCTACGCGGTCTCCCTGGCCAATGACCTCGGCGAACAGCTCAAGCTGATGGAACGCCAGTACAGCGCCGACTTCCACCGCGAACTCACCAAGGACCAGGAAAAGAAACCGACTGACCTGGAAATCCACTACTGGCCCCGGCTGGCCGTCCCCTTCGCCGCCTTCCTGCGCGAACTGGGCGAGGCCGTACGACTTGGCACATCCGAGACCGCGCCAGCCGAACGGTGGGGGCAGGCGGTCTCCGACCTCGCCGACAAAACCGCCTGGCAGTGGCTTCAAGGAGCCCCACGCCGCGACCGCTCGCTGCTCACTGCGAGCGCCCACTTCGACGACTTCCAACTCGCACGGCACCAACTGCAGCGCACCTTCCGCGGCGGCCTCGCCCGATACAGCGCACCCCCCGAGGAGGACGCATGACGACCGCCCGCACCGCCACCGCCCCCGCACCGAACGGCATCCGGCAGCGCCGTCGTGACTTCGTCACCCACCTCTACCGCCTGAACCGCTCGATCTCCTCTGACAACCGGCACGCGGCCGCCGAAGCACGCCGCACGCTCGCCCGCCTGCGCCGCTGCTTCGCCGGCCCTCGCCAGGAAGCCGACGCCTACAGCACGGTTTTCGACTTCGACCCACCCGAGACCGAACAGCACATCTGGCTGCTCGTCGCCGGCCTCTTCGCCCTGCACCCCCAAGCACAGCCCCAAGACGCACACGGTCGGACATCCATCGGAACCGCGATGGGCCGACTCGCCCAGGACCGCGGTGACTCCGTGCACCGCCGCTTCACCCAACTCGTCTCCGTCGAAACCGCGTCCCTTCCCCACTACCTGCGGCAATGCGTACAACTCCTGGCCACCGCAGGCATCCCCCTCGATTACTACCGCCTCCTCGACGAACTGGTCGACCTCCTCATCGACGACCCCTACGGACGCAACGCCGACCGCCGCCAGCGCATCCGCCTGACCTGGGCCCGCGACTACCACCGGGCCGGCCGCCCTCATCACCCCGCCAACACCGAAGCCGAGCCCGAACCGACCACCCCCGACACCACCGCCTGACCCGGAGACCCACCATGCTCATCGAACTCCACCTGCTGCAGTCCTTCCCCGTTAGCAACCTCAACCGGGACGACCTCGGGCAGCCCAAGACCGCACGCTTCGGCGGCCACACCCGGGCGCGCATCTCCAGCCAGTCCCTCAAGCGCGCCGCACGCACCCTGCTCGCCCAGCACGGCCTCGACCCCTCCGAGCTGGGGGTGCGAACCAAGCGCCTGCGCGATGCCGCAGCCACCCTCCTCGCGAAGCGAGGGCGCGACGAAGAACAGGCCGTGGAGGTCTGCCAGGCCGGCCTGGAGGAAATCGGATTCACCGCACACACGGCCACCGGCCTGACCAAGTACCTCCTCTACGTCGGCAAGCCCGCCCAAACCTTGCTCGCCGACTACTGCGACGAACGGTGGGACACCCTCGCCAAAGCCGTGGCCGCAGCCAAAAACCGCAAGGAGAAGCAGGACAAGACCACTCGCAAGACAGCCGCGAAGAAACCGACCAAGCAGGCCCAGGAACAAGCCAAACGCATCCTGGACGGCACCCGAGCCGCAGACATCGCCCTGTTCGGCCGCATGATCGCCGACAACACTGACTTCAACGTCAACGCAGCCTCCCAGGTCGCCCACGCCCTCTCCACCCACGCCGTCGTCAACGAATTCGACTACTACACCGCCCTCGACGACCTCCGCCCCGACGCCGAACCCGCAGCAGACATGATCGGCACCGTCGACTTCAACGCCGCCTGCTTCTACCGATACGCCAACCTTGACCTCGAACAGCTCGCCACGAACCTCCCCGACGACCCCGACCTGGTAGCCCGCAGCGCCCGCGCATGGCTGTACTCCTTCATCCACGCCGTGCCCGGCGGCAAGCAGAACTCCATGGCCGCCCGCACCATGCCGCAAACACTCCTCGGAGTCGTCCGCGAAACCGGCGCATGGAACCTGGCCAACGCCTTCCTCAGCCCCGTCACCGACGTGCCCGACCTGATGGCAGCCTCCACCCAGCGCCTCGCCGACCACTTCCAACAGCTCCGCAACTTCTACGGCGACACCCAGCTGCGCCACACCGCCATCGCCTCCGTCGGCTCCGACCTCACCGGCATGCCCGAGAACGAGATCGCCTCCACTCTCGACGACTTCGTCTCCCGGCTGCTGACGGCCACCAAGGGCTGACCCGCATGGCCACTTTGCTGATGTGCTTCGACGCACCCATGCAGTCCTGGGGCACCAGATCACAGTTCGCCAGCCGCGACACGGCAACCGAACCCACCAAGTCGGGCGTCGTCGGACTCCTCGCCGCGGCCCTCGGCATCCCACGAGACGCCGACGAAAAGATCAAGAACCTGGCGCAGCTACGCATGGGCGTACGCGTCGACCGGGAAGGCGTACTCGAAGCCGACTTCCACACCGTGCAAAACGTCCCCAACACCGAAGGCAAAAACCACCGCACCGCAGTGACCAAAAGATTCTATTTGGCCGACGCCCTCTTCCTCGTCGGCATGGAATCAGACGACACACAGCTGCTGCACCAACTGCACACCGCCCTGACCGCACCACGATGGCCGCTCTACTTCGGCCGGAAGGCATTCGTGCCGGCACGGCCCATCCCCAGCCCAGGCCTCGCGGGCGAACACCACCCAGTCACCAGACAGTCCCTCGGCAACGCCCTGCGCACCCACCCCTGGCTGGAGAACCAGCCCCGCATCCATGCTGCCGGCCGACGCACCCCACCCCACGCCTCCTCACCCATATGGCTGCGCACCATCGTCGACGCTGACCCCCTGGCACTGGACATCGAGCTGCGCCACGACCACCCCCTCTCCTTCACCCAACAGGAACGCTCCTACGCACCTCGGGCAGTACAGATAAACCACGTCCCCCTGACACCCGAAATGATCAACGACGGCACCGTCTGAGTGCACCGCGCAACCCGCCGAAAACCAGGACACCGAAACTGATCATGACCACGATCTGGCTGACCCGTATCATCCCTGACCCCCGCAACCGCCAAGCAAGCCGCGACTTCCGCAACACCGTAGAACTTCACTACCGGGTAATGAAACTTTTCCCGGACAACCTCGGCGACCAGGCGCGCAAGCAACTCGGCATCCTCTTCCGAGCAGAGGAAACCCCCCAAGGGCCCTACCTGCTCCTGCAGAGCCGCACCCAACCTGACCTGAACCTGATCCCGCCGGATTACGGCACAGCAGACACCAGGCCGCTCAACCCCCTGCTCGACGCACTCCGCCCAGGACTGCCGGTCCGCTACCGCATCGACGCCAACGCCGTACGCAAGCCCCGAAAAACGAATCAAGAACTACACGGCCTCAAACCTGTTGTCGCGCTCACCGGCCCAGCCGCAACGGAATGGTGGCAACGCCAAGCCGAACAATCAGGCCTGAAAATCGACACGGTCCACGCCACCCGACTAATCGCAGCAAGTGGCCTAAAAGCTCAAGGAAAACAGCGCATCCACAACGCCCGAACCCGATTCGAGGGCAACGCCCTCATCAGCGACCCCGAGCTCCTGCGCCGCCGAGTCGAAGAAGGCATAGGCAGAGGAAAGGCCTACGGCTGCGGCCTGCTCAGCCTCGCCCCCGCAACAACCGCGTGAGCGCGCCCCGGCGGGGCGGTGAGGCGCGCAGGCGCCTGGCCGCCCCCACCCTGGCCATGCTCCCCCGCGTCGCGGACTCCCTGTCCTTCCTCTACCTGGACATGGTCCGCGTGGTGCAGGACGACACCGGCGTGTGCGCGCAGATCCAGGTCGACGAACAGCGCACCGACCTCGTCTACATCCCCACCGCCGCCCTGTCCTGCCTACTGCTGGGCCCGGGCGTGTCCATCACCACCCCGGCCCTGACCACCCTCGCCCGCCACGGCACCAGCGTCGTCTGCGTCGGCGCCGGCGCCGTCCGCACCTACGCGGGCATCCTCTCCGACTCCCTCACCACCCACTGGCTCGAACAACAGGTCGCCACCTGGGCCGACCCGGCACGCCGCCTCGACGTCGCCGTCCGCATGTACCGGATGCGCTTCAAGGACGCCGACGTACCCCAAACCGTCACCCTGGACCAACTCCGCGGCATGGAAGGCCAGCGCATGAAGGCCTTCTACAAAATCCTCGCGCAACAGCACGGCATCGGACGCTTCCGCCGCAACTACCGGCCCGACCAATGGGACACCCAGGACCCCGTCAACCTCGCCCTGTCCGCCGCCAATACCTGCCTGTACGGCATCGTCCACGCCGCCCTGCTCGCCCTCGGACTCTCCCCAGCCCTCGGCTACGTCCACACCGGCACCCAGCACGCCTTCGTCTACGACATCGCCGACCTCTACAAAACCGAGATCACACTCCCCCTCGCCTTCGCCCTCCACAACTCCGACAACCCCGAACAAGAAGCACGCCGCCGCTTCCGCGAAGACCTCCGACTCCTACGCCTCCTGCCCCGCATCGTCCAGGACGTCCAGTCCCTCCTGACCCCACCCCACACAAGCACACCCGACGACACCGACGAAGAACACTCCGAACGACGTGACGTGCGCATGGTCCACCTCTGGGACCCCAAAACCGGAACCCTCCCCGCAGGCGTCAACTACGCCCAAGGAGGCAACTGATGCCCTCCATGATCGTCATTGCCACCACCGCGGTCCCCGACCACCTGCGCGGCGCCCTCAGTCGATGGACCAGCGAAGTAGTACCCGGCATCTTCGTCGGCAGCGTCTCAGCCCGCGTCCGCGACGAACTCTGGCACACCGTCACCGAAGTCGTGGGCAACGGCGCAGCCCTCCTCATCCACCCCGCCCCTACGGAACAGGGCTACGCCATCCGCACTGCGGGAACCCGCCGCCGGGTCCCTGTCGATTTCGATGGCCTTACCCTGATCCGCATGACCGCTGCATCGAAGGTAAAGGAAATGCAAACCCCCTCTTGAAATGCAGGTCAGAAAGGGTCCTCCCCGCCGACGCGGGGGTGTTCCGACCTTCAGGGGATCCACGCCCGCCGCCCGGGAGTCCTCCCCGCCGACGCGGGGGTGTTCCGGAGGTGCGCGCATGGCGACCGCCACCGCGCAGGTCCTCCCCGCCGACGCGGGGGTGTTCCGCTCCACGACCCGCTGGACAACCCGGGCCGCCAGTCCTCCCCGCCGACGCGGGGGTGTTCCGCAGCGAGGCGCCGGCTCGGTCTGCGGCGTAACGTCCTCCCCGCCGACGCGGGGGTGTTCCGTCTCTGGAGTGCCGGACATGCCTCGGCCCCCGGTCCTCCCCGCCGACGCGGGGGTGTTCCAACCGCCGCGATGTGTCGGACCAGTCGGACCAGGTCCTCCCCGCCGACGCGGGGGTGTTCCGGTGTTCGTCGAGGTGCAGGCCTTCCAGACCGGGTCCTCCCCGCCGACGCGGGGGTGTTCCGCCCAAAACTGATGGCGCTTCTTGAATCTCCCCACTTGCTGCTAAGGGGTGGGGCAAACCTGCTCTGTTGATCTCCCCATCCATCGTGTGATCTCGCCCGGTGTGTCGTCATATCTGGTGGTTGGTCCGGAAAGCCTGCGTGCGCTAGTTCGGCCTGTTCGGGGGCCTGGATGCTGACGCGGGAGGAAGACGTGGATGCTCATGCACTGCGTCGGCAGGGATGGACGATCTCGGCGATCGCCCGGCATCTGGGCCGGGACCGCAAGACGATCCGGGCTTATCTGAATGGTGAGCGAACCGCCGGCCAGCGGCGTCAGCCGCCTGATGCGTTCGTGCCGTTCCTTCCGTACTGCCGCCAGCGCCTCGCTGACGACCCGCACCTGTGGGCATCCACGCTGTTCGACGAGGTGGTGGGGCTCGGCTATGAGGGTGCGTACTCGACGTTCACCCGCGCCCTTCGTCGCTATCGCGTCCGTCCGCACTGCGAGCCTTGCCATGCTTCGACTGGCCGCAACGTCGCAGTGATTGCGCATCCACCGGGTGAGGAGATCCAGTTCGACTGGCTGGAGCTGCCCGATCCACCCGAGGGATGGGGGGTGGGTGGGCACGCGCATCTGCTGGTGGGAGCTCTCGCGCATTCGGGCCGGTGGAGGGCAGTGCTGGCGGAGTCGGAGGACTTCCCTCATCTGGTCCAGGCCCTGGACGATGTTGTGCGCAAGCTGGGCGGGACCGCCCGCCGGTGGCGCTTCGACCGGATGGCCACCGTCTGCTATCCCTCCAGCGGTCAGGTCACTGCGGCGTTCGCCGCAGTCGCCAAGTACTACGGGGTCGGGGTGGACATCTGCCCGCCCCGGCGCGGCAACCGCAAGGGAGTGGTGGAGAAGGCCAACCACTCAGCGGCTCAACGCTGGTGGCGCACGGTTCCCGACGGCCTCACGGTCGTGCAGGCCCAGTCCGGGGTCGACAAGCTCTCGCTCCGGATGGACGACCGTCGCCGGCGGATCGACGGAGCGCTCACCACCGTCGGCGAGCTCGCCGCGGCCGAGCCCCTGCTCGACCTTCCGGTCCGGCCCTTCCCGGCCGAGCTGGAGGTCGAGCGGACCGTCAGCCCGCAAAGCCTGGTCGCCTTCGACGGCAACTTCTACTCCGTCCCGCCCGGCCTGCCCGGCGTCACGGTCAAGGTCTTGCACCGGCTCGGCGAGGACGACCTGCGGATCGTCACCGCCGGCCGGGCCGTCGTGGCCTGCCACCGCCGGGCCCCGCGAGGCGCCGGGCAGACCGTCCGGGACGACGGACACGTCATCGCGCTGGAGAGGGCGGTGCTGTCGTCGTTCTCCGACCGGGCTCCCTGCAAGACCAAGGTCCGCAAACCGCCGTCAGCCGCAGCTCTGGCCGAAGCCGAGCGTCTGCGCGAAGGGCCGGCCGTAGGCAGTTCAGCCGAACGGGTCGTGATCGACCTGAACCACTATGCCGCCGTGGCCGACCGGCTGCGGAGTGTCCCCTCACCGAAGCAGGAGGAGAGTCCGGAGTGAGTACGTCACCGATGCAGGTGAGTGAAGCCCGCCGATTCCAGCAGCTCAGAGGCCACCTGTCCTACCTCTGTCGGCGTACCCCTGTGAGTGCTCCACCAAGTACGGAGATACGTGCACCAGCAGAAAGGCTGTGAGCCAGTCACGTCACCCTGCGGGCATGGCGGTGGCAGGGCGATGAACCTCCAGGATGACTGCCGTGCCGGCCACGGTTCGGTCCTCGTGCATCGCGATCTGCTGGCCGGGCTGGAGGTGCGTCCAGTGGGAGGGAGTGAGGGGCACGAGTCGAACCGTGGCTCGCCCGCCGGGCTCCAGATAGGGCATGTCCTCAACCCAAAGCGAGGCGATGCTGACCGAACGTCCACCGGTGGGCGAGAGATGTCCGATGTCCCACATGGGTCGCAGAACTCCGGCGCCGGAGATTGCCGTGGTGCGTCGCGCCTCCGCAGCAGGACGGAGCGTCAGATCCGCCCGAATTACGCCATGACGAATCTCGGAGCACCGCCAATGGCACCAGGCCGCGCTCCGCTCAAGCCGGAGCTGCTCAGCCGCGTCGGCGAGCTTCTCCCAGAACGCCAGCGGGAGCGAGCGACCGTCCCCAAGTTCCTCCAGCAGGCCCAGGGCGATCTCCCACTCGTCGTGGACGAGGTAGTCCCAGATGTCTCGCACCGTGATGTCGTTCTCGGTGGCGGTCTCTTCCGGAACAAGCAGAGAAGCTGATTCGAGCAGCTCAGGGACGTCCATGCGCTCATTGTCGACCACACGAACTATTAGGCTGCGCTTTCCTGGTCTCGCTCGATAGCAGCGAGCCGGTTCTTGAGCCGGTAGCTGGGGCCGTTGATGGAGATCACGTCGCAGTGGTGCAGGAGTCGGTCGAGGATGGCGGTGGCCAGAACCTCGTCACCGAACACCTGTCCCCACTCGCTGAAGGTCTTGTTCGATGTCAGGATGATCGATCCCTTTTCGTAGCGCTTTGAGATGACCTGGAACACCAGGTTGGCCTCCGCGCGCTCGAGGGGCTGGTAGCCCACCTCGTCGACCACGAGAACCGCCGGTCGGAGGTAGCTGCCGAGCTTGCTGGTCAGCCGTCCGGCGCCCTCGGCGGTCTTGAGGTTGCGGACCATGTCGTCGAGGCTGGTGAAGTAGATCGAGTACCCGGCCCGGCAGGCCGCGACCGCGAGAGCGACGGCGATATGCGTCTTGCCCACTCCCGGCGGCCCGAGCAGGGCAGCGTTGGCCTTGGCCTCGACGAACGACAACGTGGCGAGGTCCTTGACCTTGCGCGGGTCAAGCTCGGGCTGGAACGAGAAGTCGTAGTCGTCCAGTGTCTTGTGGTGCGGCAGCTTCGAGATCCGCAGACCGGTGCGGAAGCGGCGGTCCTCACGGACGGCGAGTTCTTCGGAGAGGACCAGGTCGATGAAGTCGAGGTAGCCCATCTTGGCCTCGTCAGCCCGCTGAGCGTACTGGGTCAGGGCCTCGGCCAGGTGCGGCAGGCCCAGCTTGCCGGCTGTGTTGCGGATGCGGGTGGAGACCAGCTCGCTCAAGACGATTCCTTCGCGCTCGGCTTGGTGGTGAAGGGGCGGGTGCCGGTCAGTTCGTCATAGACCGACAGAGGCCGGCGGCCGACCTCGATCTGGGTGACCGCGGCCCGGTTCAGCAGGGCCGCCAGCGGCCCGGATTCGGGACCTGTGTTCTGCCGGCGGGGCCGGGGCAGGCTCCCATCGCTGGCTGTGACGCGGCGGCCGGCTCCCGTGGGCAGGCCGTCCCAGTGCTCCTCATCCACGATGCGGGCGCCTCGGCCGACCGCCCGCGGGTGGGCGGCCAGCAGGGTTTCGCCAGTGCGATCGGGGTGAGGTTCCCCCGTTGCTCGGGAGGGGCTGATCAGCTGGTCAGGGCAGGTTGGCGGGGTTTCAGGTTCGCTCGTTCGGTCGCTGCCTGCTCGGCGTAGTGCTGCTCTTCGAACTCGACCGGGCTGAGGTAGTCGAGGCGTTTCTGGATGCGCCGGCTGTTGTAGAACCCGTCGATGTACTCGAAGAGCGCGAGGTTCGCCTCGGCCCGGGTGACGAAGGTGCGGCCGCGCAGGCCCTCGGTCTTGATGAGCATCCAGAGGTTCTCCGCGAGGGCGTTGTCGTAGGAGTCCCCGACGGAGCCCATTGATGCCTCAATTCCTGCTCTCATCAAGCGTGTTGTCAGCTTCACGGACGTGTACTGGCAGCCGTGGTCCGCATGATGGATCAACTGCCCGGGTTCGACCTCGCGGGAGGTGAGGGCGTACTCGAGGGTGGTCAGTACGAGGTCGGCGTCCGCGCGGGCGGCAGTCTCCCAGGCCACCACCCGGCGGGAGAACGCGTCCCTGATCGCCGACAGCCACAAGGGTCCCTCGCCGGTGGGGATCATGGTGAGGTCGGTGACCCACAGCCGGTTCGGTCCGTCGGCGGTGAAGTCGCGTCTGACCAGGTCGGGGGCGGGTTCGGCGTCCCGGTCGCGGCGGGTGAAGCCCTTGCCCGTCCGGCGAGGGCTGATCCCGGCGAGACCGGCTTCGCGCATGAGCCGTTCGACTCGTTTGCGGCCGACGAGGACGCCTTCCCTTTTCAGGACGGCATGCACGCGGGGCGAGCCGTAGATGCCGCCGGAGTCGGTGTGGATCCGCTGGATCTGCCCGGTCAGCTCGGTGTCCCGGCGGCGCCGTTCGCACGGCTCCTTCGCCGCCCGGCGCCACCGGTAGTAGGTGGAGGAGGGGATGCGCAGTTCCCGGAGAGTGGGCTCGACCTCCAGGTGCTCGTGCTCGTCGAAGAGCGCGGTCACCCGGGCCGGGTCGGGTCGAGCTGTGCCGCGAAAAAAGCCGAGGCCGTCCGCAGGATCTCGTTCGACCGCCTGAGCTGGGTGTTCTCCTTGCGTAGCGCGGCCAGCTCGGCGCGTTCATCGCTGGTGAGCAGATCGTCGCGTTCGCCGGCGTCAGCCTCGGCCTGGCGGATCCAGCCGCGCAGGGCCTCGTGATGGACACCGATCTCCTCGGCCATACGGCGGATCACGGGCTTCGGCTCCGCGGCGCGGTACATCCGCACCGCACGCTCACGCAACTCCAGCGGGTACTTCCTTGGGGCAGGCATCAACAGGGCTCCTCTCGGTGAGTCCTATCTGACCTGCTGTCACCGCCCTCCGCATCTCGGGGGAACCTCAGGGGCGGTGGCATGCAGCATGATCTGGGACTTCGTGGCCCTGACTTCGACCAGTTGACGGGGGCGGACCTTGCGGGCCGGCACCGAGTAGAGATTCGCGTCGAAGGCGACGAGGCAGTCCTTGCCGACGTGGCGGAGGTGTCGTTGAGTGACCACATAGGGCGTCTGCGGCAGTGGGCGGAGGGCCATGTGGTCGCGGATCGCCCGCAGCCCGATGACCTCGCCGTGGGTGCCATGCACCTTCGCCCGCCGCAGCGGCACCCAGGCGGTGAACGCGGCATTGAGTTCCTCGACCGAGGAGAAGGCCCGGCCAGCCAAGACATGCTCGCGGACGATCAGCACCTGCCGCTCGACCCGGCCTTTGCCTGTGGGCCGGTAGGCGGCCAGCACGTCGGGATCGAAGTCGTAGTGCCCGGCGAAGGCGACAGCCTCCGGATGCAGGGGAACGGCTTCACCTGGTGCGACGTGCCGGCGGACCACCGTCTTGGTGCGGTCGTAGACGATCGACATCGGGACCCCGCCGAAGTGCGCGAACGCCTGGCGGTGGCAGTCGAAGAAGGTGGCCAGGTCCTGGCTGGTGGTGAAGCAGCAGAACGGGTCGCGCGAGTAGGACAACGTCATGTGGAACGAGTAGACCTTCGGGATCCCGACGTGGGCGAGGATCTTGCCCTCGTCACCCCAGTCCACCTGGGCCTGGGCCTCGGGCACCACCTCGAACCTGCGGTGCAGCCCCGCCAACTCACTCGGACTGATGCCCAGTTCCTCCGCGATCCGCGGGCGGGCTTCCTGCAAGTACATCTTGATCCGCTGATAGCTGCCGGTGAACCCGTACTCGGCCACCAGGCGCTCGTGAATCACGGCCCCCTTGAGCAGGATCTCGGCCCGCAACATCGCGTCGATCAACGGCGCGACCTCATCCACGATCCGCCGGTATGGCTGCCCGTTGGGAGCCCTTCTCGGCGGCGCGACCGGAGTCTCGCCCGACAGGTACTTGGCGACCGTGCGCCGGTTGAGCCCGGTCTCCTTCGCGATCTCCCGCAGGCTCATCGCGCCGGACTCATACAGACCGCGAAACCGCCTCAGCTCCAACCAGCGATGCGGATCCAAGACCACTCTCGCCGCCCTCCACCGACCCCGAACAGGACGACAGAAGACTCGCGCGACACCAACCTCACCGCATCAACAACGGTGCACTTTCATCCGTACGCAGTGGTGCACGTTCACTTGTACGCCGACAACCTCAAACTCAACGACGCCGCCGAGGCGTTGAACAGGGTCCTGGACCAGGCCCGCACCGAGCGGATGTCACTGACCGCAGCCTTGGAACGGCTCCTGGAGATCGAGGTCGAAGCCACCGAAGCCCGCAAACTCGCCGCCCGGGAACGGTTCGCCTGCCTGCCCGAGCCCTGGACCCTGGCCGACTTCGACTTCGCCGCCCAGCCCGGTGTCGACGAGAAGCTGATCCGCGACCTGGCCACCTTGCGCTTCCTCGACGACGCCTCCAACGTGCTGTTCGTCGGCCCTCCTGGAGTCGGCAAGACCATGCTGTCCGTCGCCCTCGGACGAGCGGCCGTCGACGCCGGCCACCGCGTCTACTTCACCACCGCCGCCGAACTCGCAGCCAAGTGCCACAAGGTCGCCCTCGAAGGCCGCTGGAAGACCTGCATGCGCTTCTTCGCAGGCCCGAAGCTTTTGATCATTGACGAGCTCGGCTACCTGCCGCTGCCCGAAGACGGAGCCTCGGCCCTGTTCCAGGTGATCAACCAGAGGTATCTCAAGTCCAGCACGATCCTGACGACCAACGTCGGGATCGCCGACTGGGCCGGAGCCTTCGGCGACGCCACCGTCGCCGCCGCCATGCTCGACCGGCTCCTGCACCGAGCCGCCGTCGCCGGCATCGACGGACCCTCCTACCGACTCCGCGGCCACCAGAACCAGGCCGACACCATGCGCAAGGGAGTCAACGCACGTGTCTCCTGACCCCACCCACCACGACGACCAACTCGCCCCCAGACGCGCCAACTGTCCATTTTGCAAAGGCGAGTTCATGCCGAGCCCGAGACAGATCTACTGCTCCCCCCGCTGCAAGAGCGCCGCCCACCGACGCGCTCCCGCCGGCCTGGCCATACACACCTGCCCAGTCTGCGAGGGCATCTTCACCGCCAACCCCCGACTCCGCCAGATCTACTGCTCGCCCGAATGTCGTCGCGAATCGGAAAGACAGCGCAACCGAACCCGCGACGAAGAACGAGCACGACGCCTCGGCGAACACCCCCGAGCCCTTCCGCCCGCCCCACAGCCGGCGGCCCCCGGAACCATCGACCCCCTGGCACCGACGGCCGTCCGGAACTGTCCGCACTGCGACCAGCCCGTCACGATCGTCGCCCTGCTCGCCACCCAGGAAGCCGCCCGCCCCACGATCACCAACCGCGTCACCGACATCGTCCCGCTCAGACGCTTCCAGTGAACTTCGACTGACCGTCACCGATCACCGGGCCCGCCGACCTGACGGTCGGCGGGCCCGCAACGCGGCTTCGTCCACGAGTTCACGCAAACGGCACGATCGGAGACCGCAAGCCGAGCCACTGCTCGGCATCCCAGGCGCGGAACCGCTCTACCTCGGTAAACCCCAACTTCGCCGCGAGACGCATCGAACCGACGTTGGCGGTCTGAGTGGCGAGCACCACCGGTTCGCCGGGAAGGACACCGCCGAGCCAATCGAGTGCCGCCGCGCACGCCTCTGCGGCATACCCGAATCCCCACGCCGGCGGCAGGAACAGATAGCCGAGATCAACCTTGCCCACAGCAGCCGGGCGAAGATGCTCCGTTGCCCTCCTGAGCAGGATCTGGCCGATCATCGCTCCGTCGAGATCAACGACGAAACTCCCCGGCCACCGCTCGGGGACCCCAGGCAACTCACGCTCAAGCTCATCCCGCGACCGGGGCCCGCCGAGATAGGCGTGCACCTCTGGCGACGCCAGCAGCTCGATAAACGCTGCACGGTCCCGGGCCTCAGGCTCTCGGAGCACGAGCCGCTCAGTCTTGATCGGGGCAGGCGGCCAGGCGACGGGTCCGAGTTCAGTCATGCCGACCAACCAATCAGCAGGCTCGGCAACGATCAAGGCTCGCGGACCGATCAAGCCAACGAGGCCATGCAGACCCGTTGCGGTAATCAAGGGCCGCTCTCCACTCCCCATTTTCCCCAGACAGTTCAAAAACCAAGCAAATGAGGCAAGGAGCACCCCCGGCCATTTTCAAAGGTTCTCATCACCAGCCGCCGGGATGGTTCATGCGCGTCCACGCTCGGCTTGCCACAGCCCCTGTCTATGAATGATGGTGAACCACAGAACACCACGAGGCCGGTCTTCCCGGCCCGCGACCGTCCTTGAACTGCTACTGGCTGCAACCGATGCTGACAAGGACACCCGGCAGAGCTCACGTTGGCGCGTGACCTGCCCGCACCGAGCCGGCACCCGTCACACGGGCGCCGGCTTCGTCGTTCCCGGCCCACTCCCGTCGGCGCCTGCGACCGCTGCGCCGTCGCCACCCTCAACCCGCTCCAGGCCGGTCCGCCCACACCGTCTCCCGCTCCCACACGGCCTCCTACGCCCACCACCAGCACATCACCGCCCCCGCCAGCGCGAACACCTCCCCCACCCACCGCACCCGCATCGGGGACGGCACGGGCCGACCAGCAGCGCTGCGCCCGCCACACCCCGGCCGTGAAAACCCTCAGCTCCAGGCACTGCAGCGCGTGCCCGTCTCTCACGTCCAGTAGCCACTGGCCATGGCTCGCGCACAGCCGACGCCACTACGGTCGGTATGCCCACACCGCAAGTCCGCTCGCCCCGCGACGGGCCGCACACAGCCGGCAGCCGAAGACCATCGGCCCCCACTCCAGCGCTCCCACCCGCCACCGCGCCCAGCCCTGCCGTACCCGGCCAGCATCCCGGGTCTGGCCGTGAACGACGTCAGCACCCAGGCCAGATGCCCGGACGGTTCGAAGCCAGCTCACTCAAGTTGCCCGCCCGCTGCTGGATAGCTACCTCACCGATCTGCCTCATCGATCCAAGCCGCCGGAATGAGTTTGCGGCCGCCGCGCCAGTTGTGGCGTACCGACTCTTGGAACCAGGGCTCGTCGAGGTTGGCGTGGTCGGAGACGATGATCTGCATGTCGGGGGCAAGCTCGCGGGCCACGTCATAGATCAGTCGAAACAACCGTGTGACTGCAGTCCGGTCGGCGTCGTCCTCTGGGGTACCGGAGGCTTGGTCGACTTCCGAGCGGTACCAGCCTTGGGTGGGCTGGTCCAGCATCAGGATGCGTGGGACTGGCCTGCTCTGGCGGGTGAAGTAGCGGTGCAGGGCCAGGTGGACGATGACGTGGTAGCCGATCCAGTTTTCGCCGCTGCCAATCCGGAAGAGCGGGGCGGGTCCTTGTTCCGTGTCGGTGATGACGGTGAGGCGGCTGAGGTCGAGGCGTACGCTCTGTCCGCTGTGCTCGAGCTGGAGCCTGTCAGCCCATTCGGTCATGTCCTGGCCGATCGCGACGAGACGTGAGGTGAGCTGTTCGCGTTCTTCGTTGGGGTCGAGCTCGGCTGTCAGCGCTGCGACCCGTGCCTGAGCCCTGTCCAGCAGGTGCTTCAGGCGGGCCACTTCCTCGGTCGTGCCGGCCGGGAGCGCGGCAAGACTGGCGTGGATGCGTCCGCGCATAAAGTCGCGGCGGGAGGTGTCGGCGAGCTGCTCGGCGACGGCCCGGGCGGAAACAAGGGACTGCAGGGTGCTCTCGATCGTGCGGAGCCGGACGCGGAGGTCATCGGCCTTCTCGTCCAGCTGGGTGAGGGCAGCTCGGCGGGCAGGCCTGGCTGCCTCGACGCCCTGTAGCTGGGTTTGCAGGCGGAACAGGCTCTGGTGCAGTTCGTCGGCCGCCGGGTCCGGCTCGGGCAGTTCTGAGCCGCACAGAGCGCAGGTAGCGGACCTTTCGAGGTTGGTGCTCGACTGGACACCGAGGAGGTTCAAACTGGCCAGACGCGCGGTCTGCGTGCGGACTGCGCCGGCGTAGTCGGTGGCCGAGACATCCTGCTGCAAGAGGAGTTCGCGCTCCGCAGAGACACTTCTCAGACGAGCGCGCAGCTCGTCGCGTTCGCGTTCCAGGGCGTTTGTGCGGGCGGCTGTTTCCGGGTCGGCCTCGGCTGGCACCGGCCCGGCGGTCACCGCAGCGTGCAGAGCGGATAGAGCGATGCCACGCTCGGGCTGTTGTTCTGGCTCGACCATGCCGAGGGTGAATGCCTCACGCCACAGTGCGGCGAGGCCGGCTTCGGCGGCTTCGGCGGCCTGGAGCGCCTGACGGTGTGCGGTCTCCGCCGCGCGAGCCTCGCGTCGCGCGGCTGCGAGCTGCGCCCGCTTGAGCGCCTGGTCGCGGGGGACGGCGCCGAGGAAGTACGGGATCGTGTCTTTCAGCGTCTGGGCCATGAACTGCTCGCCCTGACGGTGGAAGAGGAATCCCGGGTCGGCGATCTCGCTCTGGCGCTGCAGGCACAAGAGAGTCGCATGACCGATGTGGGCCTCTACAGACTGCCGGTTCGAACCGGCAGGCGGTTCGTGCAGGTTCTCCTCGATGCCGATGCGCCGACCGAGCTGCTCACGAACCGCGTCGGTGTCCGAGTTCACCTCGAGCTCTTCGTAGTCGAGCGGCTCAAGGTCCGCGCCGAAGGCAAGCATGGCCTGCTGGGTCGAGGCCTTGCCCGGCCGGGGGGCGGGCCGGGCGACGAACGCACGGCTGGCCTCCATCTGGAACAGGGCGGCGTACCAGGACACGGTGCTGGTGATGGGGCCCACTGGCATCTGCAGGGTGTCGCGTCCCAGGCAGGACTCGACGATCTCGAGGAGGGCGCTCTTGCCGGTCTTGGAGTCGCCGGTTACCACGTTCAGGGCGCCGGGTGTGAACTCCAGGACCTGTCGCTCCCCAGTCCTGCTGTACAGAATGATCGCGAGCAGTTGCACCGACTCAGGGTGCCACGCCCAAGACAGCGAAGACAGTTGCGGGGCTGTCCGCTTTGGCGAGCCAGCGTCCCACCAGGCCAGCTTTGCGGAGCATCTGGTCGAGCTCTTCCGGGGTTTTAAAGCCGCGTGGTCTGCGGTATTCGGACCTCAGGCGGCCCCCAGGCTCAAGGGCGAGAGCACGGTGGGCCAGGCCGAATCGCGTTCCTTCCTTCACGGGCTCCATCAGTGCCTGGGCTCGGGCCGGGAAGCCTGCCCGCACGACGGGGTTTTTGCCCGCCCACGCGGCCAGGTGCGTCCTGGTCGAGGCGGGCAGGGCCTGCCGGGTGGGCTGGTGCAGGACCATTGGGGCCACCACGAACGACAGGGCCCAAGGCATACCGTTTTCCGTCTCCTTGCCGAAGCCCTGGGCAGCCGTGGCCAGGACGGCCGCTATCAGCGCTGGGTTGAACATGACGGCAGAGATCGGGGAGCGGCTGCTCCAGGCGGTCATGCAGAACTCCTTGCTAGCGGCGGTGCGGTCATGCGTTGACGTTCAGCAGTTGCGCGATGCGGGCCTCAAAGTCGGCGTGCCAGCCGATCTTGCCAGTGTCGGCGAGCATGTGGCGCTGGCCGCGGGCGAAGTGCGGGTCGTTGTAGCGTGAGCGCACTGTAAGACCCGTCCGGCTGAGGAGCTGGCGCAGCAGGTCCTTTCCGGCGGTTTTCTTCTCGGCTTCCCCGGCGTCCTCGTCGAGGGAGTCCAGCATCCACTCGAACTCGCGCTCCCACTCGTCGACGAGCTCATGCTCGAAGCGTGTCAGTTCGACGGCTCCGATGAGGTCTTCCTGGAGCCAACGGACCGAGTGGGTGTAGGCGCGGTAATAGTCGACGATCGCCTTCTGCAGGTTGCGCGGCGGGAATGCCACCCAGTGCATCTGCTGCACGAAGGGGTGCATGCGGTACTTCTGTTCCAAGTCTTGCGCGTCCACATCGGCCAGCTCGACCAGGGTGGGGAGGTTCTCGCGGGTGAATTGGTCCCTGATGTCGGCGATCGCGGCCTGCGCTTCTCCGACGTCGACGCTGCGCTGCCGCCCCTGCAGCAGGGCAAGCGCGGTTTCATCCCACCAGCGCCAGACCATGGCCAGGAAGAGGTCCTCGTGCCCGGGCGGTAGTGCCCAGTGCAGGTGCCTCTTGACCTGGTCGGCGACCCCTTCGATGTGGGGTGAGCGGTCGATGACGCGAATCCGGGAGACGAACGTCAGCCGCGCCGCATCGCCGAGGCCGAGAAATTGAGCCCGGGCCGACGCGGTCTGTTTCGATTCCGAGGTGCGCGCGACGTGCTCCAGCAGGCGCAGTGCCTCCGCCTCGTTGCGGCTGTATGAGCGTAGCGCGGCAACAGCCGTGGCGTCGGCCGCCGTCTCGGTCGTCACCAGAGCGAGGGCGGGACCGCTGGCGTCCGCGGGTGAGGCTTCGTCCATCCACACCTTCAGGGTGCGCCAGACATCGGTGGCGGCGTCGGTGAGCATCCGATGCTGCCCGATATGGTGCTTGACCTGCAGCAGTTCGGTGGCCGTCCCCTTCTGTTCCCAGGCGACGTCGTCGTAAAGCTCAAGGCTGAGGGCAGCATCCGGTCTGTCGGCCCCTGATTGCAGGAGCTCGACCAGCGCCCACCAAGTCTGGTGCTGGTAGCCGATGGCATTCGGAGCGGCGCTGTGTGAACCCTTTCCCATGCCGTGCAGTCTCCCCTCGCCCTGGCACACCGTCCAGACGCCATGCCACCTCGAATATCGAATGCGAGTACGATATTTCTCTTGTGTTGATCACTGACGCTCGGCGGTCAGCGATGCCGCGGCGGTGCGCCAGTTGGTTAGCCACCGCCCACGATCGAACCCGCCCCCGGCGCGGCCGCCGGTATGCGCCAGTGCCACCAGTGTCAGGTGACCGTGCCGCGCTACATGCACGCGAGTCTGCTCCAGCCCTTCGGAGAACAGCTGGTCATAGCGCCGTTTGAGGCCGCCACCGTGCCCAGCCCGCCGCGGCGCCCTGCCCGAATGACAGCAGTGGTCCCAGGCCACCTCGTCTGGGACCGTTGCTGTCGTACGGACCGCTCTCGAGGCTCGGCCCTTGGCCTCATGGAGGGGCAGGGGATGGGCCGGGTGCCCCGCCTACAGCAGGAAGTCGACCGCGCAGCTGATGCGCCTCGCGAGATCGGGGATCGTGTACGGGGCGCTCGGCTTGAGCGCGGACAGGTTGCCGACCAGGTTGTACTGGATGCGGCGCTGGTGAGCGCCGATGCCCTGGAAGATGAACGGCACCATCTTGAGCATGTGGATGTCTGTGCTGCCCGGTGTGGTGAGCCAGCCGCCGGCGATCGGGAAGAAGCGGTCGAAGGCCTCGAGGGCCGTGGGTATCTCACCGGCAGGGATGCCAGAGTACTGCGCCATCCACTCGAACTCCTCCCCGGCCCTGTCCTTGAGGTAGAACCCTCCCCATCCCCAGAGGAACTGCTGCCAAAAGGTCGCGTACCGCCGGAAGCTCGGCTGCTCTCGCAGCCACGCGATGCCGTCGTGGAACGTCTCCGGCAGAAGGCGGTAGGTCAGCCCCTGGAAGAAGAAGGACTTCCCGTCCTCAGACACGGAGAACTTGGGAGGGCCGTCGGGATGCGCGAGTGCGTAGTCCACGGCGGCCTTGAGGATGGCCAGCCGCGCCCGGTGCTCAAGGTACATGCACGCCTGGAGCTCAGGATGCATGCCGTTCCGGAGCGCCGTCTTATAGCTCGGGCTGTCGCTCGCGGGCGTGTGCGGGTCGAAGCCGGCCCCGTCGATTTCGCGTGCGTAGCCCAGGGCCAGCTTGGGGTGCTCCCTGTACGCGTCGTAGAGCAGCGCCAGCGATTCCTCCGGGGCCCTGGCGAAGAAGGTGCCGTTGTTGATCTGGCGGTGATAGGTCTTCGCGGCCTTGGCGCCTTCGGCGCCGGCTCGCTCCTTCTGGTGGATCAGCTTGACGAACTTGCGCTCGACTCCGTACGAGTGCCGCCACAGGCCGATGAGCCGCGGTTCCGTGAAGGAGCCGAATCCCTTCTCCGTGAACAGTCGCGGTGCGGCCCCGAAGTCGTCGAAGCACACGACGTCCAGGCCGAGGGGCTCCATCTTCCGCTGAGCGGACTCGCGGTCATCCCACCGGGTCATGAAGAACGCCCCGCGCTCAAGGCCCAGGTACTCCATCCACCCCACGACCTTGAACAGGTCGGTGAAGCCCCACTTCCCGCTCTTGACCTCGATCAGCTGCTGCACCGCCTCCTCGGGCCCGTAGTAGGTCGCGAAGATGTCGAGTTCGAGGATGTCGGACGGATCCGACTCGATGATCTGCTTCTCCACGAAGTGACCGGACGCCTGGAACAGCGCGGCTATGTAGTCCTCGAGCTCCTCGCCCTTCGGGCTCTCCGGCAGAGTCACGACCTTGGTGCTCATAAAACCCCCTTTGCGCCGGCCGACAATATCGACGCAACGCACCCACCAGCCACGCTTTTCCGGCGGTGATCCCGAACAGCAACACCGATGGGCAGCTAGAAGGCGAGGCGGTAAGAGCGGCGGGGGAAGGCCGACCGGGAGAGAGGTGGCGCTCCGTGAGACGGGAGGCCGAAGCCGTTCAACAGCTCTCAATTGGAGTCGTCCCGTTCGAAGGTAAGCTCGAACCGCTTGATGGACCAGCAGGCGCAGTTCCCGTCCTCGTATAGTTCCTCACCACACTCCTCGTGGTGCTGACGGACCGGTCGGTCCTTCGGAGCCGCCGACGGCGCGGGCTGCGGGGCGGACTACTCCGGAGCGGCCTCGGCGGCCGGTGCCGGGCCCGCCCAGTCCATGCCCAGCTCCCGCAGCACGCCCAGCTGTTCCTGAGTGAGCTTGTCCCGCCTCGCGCGGATATTCGATGTCCATACGCCCAGCTTGACGGTCACCGGCTCCGTCTCGCCGTTGACCCTGATCTGTTCGCTGTGACCCCTCGGTACGGGCCGGGCGCCCTCGCGCTCCACCCACTGCGTGAGGGCCGCCAGGCCCCGCTGGAACGCCTGCTGCGCCTTGCTCGGCCCCTTCGCCGCACGCTCTGCTGCCGGGGCGGGAGAAGGGGGCTGAGCGGGCTGCACGCCCAGCTTCGACAGTCGCTCCTGCTGTTCGGGGAGGAGCTGCGCCCAGGTGCCCGGGTTCTTCTGCCGCTCCAGCCACCGCCCGATGTCATCGCCTTCGAACAGCACCCCGGGCTGGATCTCGGGCAGGCTGCCGTCGGCGTCGACCAGGTCCGCCAGGACGCGGTAGTGGCGCTGCCAGTTGAGCGGCCAGGGGCAGTTCCAGTCCGGGTCGATCGCCGCCAGCTGCTCCGCGCGCTCTGCCGCCCGCTCGGGGTCCTTGCCGAGGCCCCCCTTCCGCCTCAGGTTGGCCATGTGCTGGCCGACCGGGACCATCGCCTCGCCCTCGCCCCAGACGGCGTCCTGGCGGGGTGCGAGGTGTCCGGTGGCCTGCCGGTAGGACCGCAGCGCGGCGAGTTTGTTCTCCCACGCCTCCTCACCCGGTTCCCACACCATCCCGGCCTCCGGTGCGTCCAGCAGCGTCTTGCGCCGCTTCTCCAGCTCCCTGGCCCGCAGGGCTTTCCGCTGTTGGTGGACCCATCGGCCAAGCGGAAACGCCTTCGTCGTCCCCACCTCGACCTCTACGTCATAGGGCACGGCGTAGAGACCGGTGATCTCGTGTTCCTTCCGCCAGCGCAGCAGCGCCTGGTAGCCCTCGAGCCAGACCAGGGACTCGGGCCGGTAGACCCGGGTGCGCAGGAAGGCCGCGATGGTCGCGGCGTCGCGCGGGCTGGAGAAGTGGAGCAGGGCTGACTCGGCAGCGGCATTGGTGCCGTCCTGCGCCTGGTCCTTGCCGTCACTCTCTTCGCCGGCCCCGATGATCCGCCCGTCCTCGTCACGTTGCACGTGGACCGTGCGCTTGCCGCTGGTGAGTGCTCGGGAGGCGAGTTGCTCGACCAGGCGCTCATCGTGGCTGCGCAGGCCCTGGAGCACGGCCACGAGCGGCTTGAAGCTCGCGGAGGCGACCATGTCGGTCGGGTCCTCGCCGGGCTCCAGGAACACCGGCACGATGATCCTGGCGACCTTCGTGCTGCCGTTTTTGTTGAGCCGGAGCGCGCGGCCGATGTTCTGCACGATCTCCACCTGGGAGCCGCGGGTGTCGGCGAAGCACACGGCCTCCACGCCCCGCTCGCCGGTGATGTCCACGCCCTCCCCGAGCACGCGGCAGCTCGCGAGGAACGCCCGGTGCACCCTGCGCCCGTCGGTGTCGATGCCGTTTGCGAACTGCCTCAGGGTTTTGCGTCGTTCGGTGACGAGGTGGTCGCCGCACAGCCACGCCGACCACACGCGGTCCGGCGGGACGTGGCGGCCGGCCTCCAGTTCGTAGAACTCCGCGTCGATGGAGGACTTCGGCAGCTTGTCGGCGGCCGCCAGGCCCTCGTCGGAGGCGTCGTTGACGTACAGCTCGGCAGCGGTCTCCGGCATCTTCTCCGCGAACGCCGCCGCTTCCTCCACCTTCTGGTGGAACGTCATCACCGTACGAAGGTTGTACGCCGCCGCGTGCTCCAAGAGTGCGGTCTGTAGCAGCGCCAGGCGCCGGCCCCGCTGTGCCTCCTCCGATTCCCCGAGGGCGGGGGAGGGGTCGCGGATTTCGAGGACGTCGATCTCGAATCCTGCGAGGATGCCGCGCTCGATCGCTTCCGAGAGCCCGAGCTCGGCCAGCCACGGCCCGTAGGTGGCGGAGTCCTGGCCCATCGACGCGAGCTCCAGCTCCTGGCCGCCGGCGTCCCTCTGCGGCCGGGGCGAGGAGAGGATGCGTGGGGTGGCGGTGAGGTAGAGCCGGAAGTCGGTGGGGATCCGCTGGTTGTCGTGGATCGCTGCCCACGGCCTGCCAAGCTCTCCCGCGGTTGAGTGGGCCTCGTCCACGATGGCGAGGTCGAAACCGCTCATTTGCTGGCCGTACAGCCGCTCTCCGCCCGCCAGAGCGGCCTCCAGTGGCCCCCGCACCTTCCGCTGCCCCGTGGGGTCCTCCGGGTCCTCGCGGTCGACCAGGGAGGCGTACGTGGCGAACACGACGACCGGACCGGACCCGGCCCACAGAGCGAGCTGGATCGGGTTCGTGGTGGTGCGCACGCCCAGAGAGTTGAGCACCGCATCGCTCTCCAGCGAGCACACCGCGACCATCGGCGCCCGGTGGCCCACCAGCCGCCACGCCTGGGCGGTCTGCACGAGCAGGTCCAGGGTCGGCACGGTCACGAGGATCCGCCCGCGCGGGAAGCACTCCAGCGCGCACGCGGCGGCGGTGATCGTCTTGCCCGATCCGGTCGCGGACACGATCGTGCCCCGGGCACCCTGCCGAGGCACAGATGATCTTGCAGGGAATCCCACCCATTTACGGAAGGCCGTCTTCTGGTCGACCTGGTGTTCCCTGAGCAAGATTCCCTGCATTCCTACTTCCCTTTCCCGGACGCAATTTCAGGCGGTGAGGTTACTTCGAAGGTCTGACGATGTCGTCGAGTCCTCGAAGTCCCCATTCGTCGAGTCCGGCGTAGATGGTGGCGGTCTTGCACTGCGGCGCGTCCATGACCTCGGCTTCGCCCCGGTAGACGGCGATCAGCGAATCGCTGCCGCGCCACCAGGTGTCCGCGAGGCCGGCAACCGCCGGCACGGCCTCGAACCCGTCCAGCTCAAGGTCGTCCACAGCACCACCCGTCAACATTGTGGTTGTGCGTGCACACCTACGGGCGTGATCTGCCAAAGCCAGAGCCTCCACCCACCCCTCAACACTGGCGTGCAACGGCACCCACTTCCCGGCATGAAGCCCGAACTCCCCGCCCGGACCGATCACGAACGAGTAGGGAAGAGCCGTACGCTGCGCACCGGCTCCGAAGTGCCAGTCAGGGTCCGGCCCCTCGGGTACGTCCCCGCTGAGCGTTCGAGGTCCTCCGTCATAGTGAGGAGCAGGGGGAAGAGCCAGGCCACCCCAGACAGTCTCGAAGGCGGCCACCCGGTCGATCTGAGCCTCGGGTATCCCATGCTCCATCCACCGAGCCCTGTACTGCTCTATATCGCTACGATCAGTCCAGTGACCATGACACCCAATAAAATATTGAGCCCTACGTGTAATCCCTCCAGGGATTCCCTCACTGAACGTCATGACTCCACCCCTACTGTGTTTTCGCCAATGCTACATGCTGCATCACCTGATGCAGGGTCACCCACCCCGGCCACCCCTCCCTCTCGCCGCCCGGGCCGAAGGCCCGTTGACGGCATCGCGCAGCGGGGCCGGCCCCAGGGCGCGCAGCGCCCCCAGTGGCTGGAGCGCAGCGGAAGCCACCCCACGGGGCCGCAGGCCCGGCAGTCCCGGGAGCGCAGCGGACGGGACGTCACCCGCCTTGCGCAGCAAGGCGGGTGAGCAGGATGCGCAGCATCCTGCCAGCGCTCCCGCGGAGCGGGAG
>NZ_JBIRYZ010000042.1:0-28709 GCF_044390325.1 Streptomyces sp. NPDC018964 | reverse complement strand
TCCCGGTGGCCACTCTGCCAGGCATCCTTGCGCGCCTTACAGGTCAGCCGAAGCGACAAGCGCAACGAGCAAGATCTCGATCTACAGCTGGAGTACTAAGCGGTTGCGGCGATGTGCATGAGGTGAGTGTCGGCGATCTGCTCGAAGCGCACGATCTTCCCGTCGGTGACATGCCATAGGTGCGCGCTTCTGGCGCTGAAGGACTTCGCGGTCGTGCCGTGGGTCCCCTGGTAGGTTCCGATGGCGACTATGAACTCACCGGCATCGATGAGCTGTTCAAGCTGGTAGCCCCATTGGCTCCAGTCGCGTGCCAGGACATTGAAGACGTTTTCCGTGATTTCCTCTTTGGTCCGAAACACACCGGGAGCCGGAAAGCCTTCACATTCGATCCATTGCAGATCGGGCGACAGGTTCTTGTAGAAGGAGACCAGGTCACCTTCCATGTAGGCCTGATAGAGGTCGCTGATTACCTTGAATCCTTGGGAATGAGACATTTCCGTTCCTTTTCTGCGCGGGGATTATGACAATAACGAATTTTAGACCGGTCGTCTGCTCGATTGTTCTCCATTTGGTTCGGGGTCAGGTGCCGCGCCAGTCGGGGGTGTTTTCCTGGGTGGCTCGACGGCTCATGAGGTCGATAGCGGCGATGTGGATCATGGCGGCTGATCGGTGTGGGTGGGTTTCGTGGTCGCGGGTGAGGCGGCGGTGGTGCATGAGCCAGGACAGGGTGCGTTCGACCACCCGGCGATGCCGGCCCAGGCGCTGTGAATTCTCGACACCGCGGCAGGCGATACGAGGAACGATGTTTCACTCACGGAGCCATCGACGCAGGTGTGGATAGTCGTAGCCCTTGTCGCCGTAGAGCTTTGCCGGTCGGCGACGCCGCGGTCCGCAGGGGCTGCGGACCGGTGGGATGCCCATGACCAGCGGTTGCAGGGCCAGGCTGTCGTGGGTATTGGCGGCCGAGATCGCGACGGAGACGGATCAGGCCGCCCCGGCGAACGCATCGCCGGCCGCAACGCACGGTCAGCGCGCCACTGCCGACGCCGCCCCTCCGGAACATCGCTGGTCTTCACACTCCAGTCCGCCGTGGCCACGCCGCACACCTCCGAGATCAGGGTGTTGCGACGACCAGTTGAATCCACCGTGGGTCAGCGGGTGAGCCATCGCGTCGCGTCGGTGAGTTCGGCGATCTCCTGGGCGTTCAGGTGGAGGCCGGCGGCGGCGATGTTGTCCTCCAGGTGGGTGACCTTGGAGGTGCCGGGGATGGGGAGGATGACCGGGGAGCGGTCCAGCAGCCAGGCGAGTGCCACCTGGGAGGGGGTGGCGCCGTGGGTGGTGGCGATGCGGTCGACCGGGCCGCCGGGGGCGGTCAGTGTTCCGGCGGCGACGGGCGCCCAGGGGATGAAGCCGATGCTCTCGCGTTCGCAGTAGGCCAGGACGTCGGCGGAGGTGCGGTCGGTGAGGTTGTAGCGGTTCTGGACGGTGGCGATGTCGGCGATCCGCCGGGCCTGCTCGATCTGTTCCACGCTGACCTGGGACAGGCCGATCGCGGCGATCTTCCCCTCGTCCTGAAGGTTCTTCAGCTCGCCGACCTGCTCCTCCAGGGGCACCTTGGGGTCGATCCGGTGGAGCTGGAAGAGGTCGATGCGCTCCAGGCCGAGGCGGCGCAGGCTCATCTCCGCCTGCTGGCGGAGATATTCGGGGCGGCCCAGCGGCAGCCATCCCTGGAAGCCCAGCTGCTGCACACCCTGGTCGGTGCGGATGGCGTCGGGGCCGGGGCGGGCCAGGCCGGCCTTGGTGGCGATCAGGACGTCGTCGGGATAGGGGTGGATCGCCTCGCGGATGATCTCTTCGCTGACGTGCGGGCCGTAGGAGTCGGCGGTGTCGATGAACTGCACCCCCAGCTGGACGGCGCGGCGGACGACGCGGATGCACTCGTCGCGGTCCTCGGGTTCTCCCCATATGCCCAGGCCGGTCAGGCGCATGGCGCCGAAGCCCAGGCGGGCGACCTTCTTTCCGGCGATCTCGAAGTTGCCGGCGGTATGGGCGGTCGGTGTGGTCATGGCGTGGTGTCCTTCGTGGTGGTGCGGAACGGGGGTGTTGCGGGGGTCAGGCCAGGCCGAACATGAGCCACGACTGGCGGGCGGCCCATGTGGGGTACAGCGCGCCATGGCGTCGAACAGTTCGCGCTCGCTGGAGGTCTCCCTCTTCAGGCGGGCGAAGTCGTTCAGGTAGCGCTTGGTCCATTCGATGCGCTCGGGGGCGTCCGGGACGCCCGGCTTCTTGTGGCCGGCGACGACGGTCTTGGGGTTCATCGCCGCCAGGCGGTCCAGCGCGGCGGTCCAGTTCTCGCGGATGTCGTCGGTGAGCTCGGCGACGTACTGGTAGCACTGGTTGTGGACTACGTCCCCGCCGACCACGAGGCCGAGGTCGGGCACGTACAGCGAGGTGCTCTCGGGCGCGTCGGAGTGGCCCTGTTCGATGATGCGCAGCCGCCTTCGGCGTGGCGATCACCCTGGCGTCGGGGAAGTGCCGCAGCAGCACGCTCAGCCCGGCGAAGTGGTCCAGGCGGCCGTGGGTGATGGAGATCGTCGTGGGATTGCGGTGGTGGAGCCTGACCCACGCGGCCAGCGCTTCGGGCCTCGGGCACGGTGGTCAGCGGGCCCACCAGGACCGCGTCGCTCTCGCCGTAGATCAGCGTCAGGGCCATCGGGTCCCATGCCATCGGTGCCCCAGTCCGTGGGGCCGGTCGCCTACGAGGGGCTTCTCGGGCACATTGAAATGCAGCACAGAGGTCATGACAGACACGTCCTTTCGGCGGGCGCGTGACCGCAACGTTGTATGCTCTACGTCATAAAACATATAATGCTGTCGGCGGGTCCGCAAACAGGGCCGGTTGCAACGTCAGCACCACTTGGGCCGCCCCGCAGGCCGGCGGCGGTCCGTCAGACGAGGAAAGGGGCGCGATGAGTCCCCGCAAGAGCGACAGCCGCGAGCGCATGCTGCACTCCACGATGACTCTGCTGCGCGAGTACGGCGCGAGCGCGACCACCATGGACCGGGTCCTCGCGCACAGCGGCGCTCCGCGCGGCTCGGTCTACCACCACTTCCCCAGGGGTCGGACCCAGCTGATGGAGGAAGCGGTGACCCTCGGCGGGGGCCTGATGACCGGCATGATCGAGACCCTCGCGCAGGCCGACGACCCGGTGAGGGCGGTCGACGATTTCTTCGCGCACTGGCGCAGTCAGGTGGCCGACAGCGGCTTCCGGGCCGGCTGCGCGATCGTCGCGGTGGCCGTGGAGACCAACGACGACGCCCCCCAGCTCGCCCGCACCGCGGGCCGGGCCTTCGCCCGCTGGCAGCAGGCGTTCACCACCCTCCTCACGCGGCACGGTCTGCCGGAGGAGCGCAGCCGCCGCCTGGCCGCCCTGATCGTCGCCGCGGAAGAGGGCGCCGTGGTGCTGTGCCGGGCGCAGGAGAGCACCCTCCCGATGGAGGACGCCGCCGCCGAGATCCACGAACTGCTCGTCCACGCCCTCGCGGACCGGCCGGAAACCCGCGCCGACACCGGGCCGTGACCCCCGGCGACACCAACCGCACCCGACCGACTCACCGAGAAGGAGCCGCCATCCCCACGCTGGAGCGCCAGGACGACGTCTTCGTCCTCGATCTCGGCGACGGGGAGAACCGCCGCTTGCACACCTTCGGCGCGCTGTGCGACGACACAGGTTTCGTCGCGCCGGCCACCGCCGGCCGGATGCGCGACCTTCGAGTGCAACGGACAACCACAGGAGCATGGGCAGCAACCGGGCAGCAACGGCTACAGCACGGTGCCGTGCGGGGTGCGGCGGTCGCCGGACATCGCGTAGCGGCGGGCGGCGAGGAGGTGTGGTCGCGGATGCCCACCGACCGCTCCAGCATCGCGGTGTGGACCATCGAGCAGTGGTGGGCCTTCTCCGGGGAGCTGTCCAGCGCGACGCCGCCGCAAGCCTGAGACACGAAGCCCCTCGCGGGTCGGCCGGCGCACGGACAGCGGAAGCCGGCGTGGCTCCGGCGGGCCCGGGTCGTTGAGCACCCGGCGGCACAGGGGCCCGGCGGGGCTGTCGGACCGTAGGGGCCGACGGATCCCTCCGGGGGCGGATTCATGGTGTGTCGGGCGTGTGCGTGAGCCGCAGGTGTGGGGCTGGGGGCAGCGGCGCGGGCGCTCCCGTCTCCGGTGCGGCGCGGAACGCCTCGATCACGTAGGCGGCGAAGCGGCGGGAGGACGCGAGCCGGGCGGCACGCGGTGTGTCCTGGAGGCCCCGGTGGGCCATGAGCATGAGGATCAGGTCGTCGACGACGAAGCCGGGGCGCAGTCGGCCGGTCTCCTGGGCACGGCGAGCCAGTTCGCCGACCGCGCGCAGAGTCCGCTGCCGGTCGGCGGCGAAGTCCATGGCCTCGGGGAAGGCCGTCATGAAGGCGTCGGCGAATCCCCGGCTCTGCGCGTGGAGTTCGCAGATCCGCTCGATCAGGCTCCGGAATCCGTCCCACGGGTCCGAGTCCGCGAGGGCGTCGTGGACGGCGGCACGACAGGCCCGCCGCTGCTCGGCGAAGGTTTCCACGATCAGTGCCTGCTTGGTCGGGAAGTGCCGGTACAGGGTGGCGGGGCCGACGCCTGCGTGCCGGGCGACCTCGCGCATGGGCGCGCTCAGTCCCTCCTCGCCGAACACCACGCGGGCGGCGTCCAGGATGCGGACCCGGTTGTCGCGGGCGTCGGAACGCACGGTCTGAGGCAAATGGTCGGTCATCGTTTCTCACATTACTCAAACGGACGGGGGCGTCCGTTACGGTCCGAAGGCGGTGCTGCCGCCCCGTCCCGGCGCTTCGCCGGTGACGCCCCGGCTGTGGGGCCGACTCGACGTCCACGGCCGCGGCATCTGTGATCCGTCCCTCCACCGACCCCAGGAGCAGAGATGAAAGCCGTCGTGATCAGGACGTTCGGAGCCCCCGAGGGCCTGGAGGTCGTCGATGTGCCCGTACCCGTTCCCGCCCCGGGGCAGGTGCGGATCGTCACGGAGGCGATCGGGGTGGGCGGCGTGGACGCCGTGATCCGCCGGGGAGCGCTTGCCGCCTACGGCTTCCGGGAGGGCCATCTCCTCGGAAGCGAGGTCGCGGGAAGGGTCGCCGCGGTGGGAGAGGGCGTGGACGTCTCGTGGGTCGGGCGGCGAGTGTGGGCGTTCACCGGCCTGTCCGGTGGGTATGCCGAGCAGGCCGTCGCCGCGGTCGAGGACGTCCTCGCGCTGCCCGACGACCTGACCGCCGCCGACGCGGTGACCCTCGGCGGCTCCGGCGTGGTCGCCCACTTCGCCCTGGACCGCGCCCGTTTCACGCCCGGTGAGACGGTGCTCGTGCGCGGTGCGGCGGGCAGCATCGGGATCACAGCGGTCCAGCTCGCGGCCGGAGGCGGCGCGAGCGCGGTGGCGGTCACCTCCTCGTCGGCGGAGCGCGGCGCCCGCCTGCGGGACCTGGGCGCGACCCATGTCCTCGACCGCTCCGGCAAGGGCGGCCCGGACGCACCGGCGGGCTTCGACGTGGTGATCGATGTCGTAGGGGGTCCTCAGCTTCCTCTTTTCCTGGACAAGCTGAACCCCAACGGGCGGTACGTGGCGGTCGGTGTGGTCGGTGGGCAGCCGCCGGCGGACTTCGGCACGCGGCTGATGAACGCCTTCCGCAAGTCGCTGTCGTTCGCCACTTTCAGCTCCGACACGGTGCCCGGCCCCGACCGGCAGGCCGTGCGGTCGTCCCAGTTCGCCGATGCCGCGCACGGGGACCTGCGCACCGTCGTGCACGAGGTGCTGCCTCTGGACCAGGCGGTGCCGGCCCACCGCGAGATGGACGCGGGGAAGGTGTTCGGCAGGATCGTGCTGGTGCCCTGACCCGGGTGGGGACGGCGTTTCACGGGCCGGGGCGGCAGGGCGCGGGCGACTGGACCGGCGCTCTGTGCGGAGCCGTATGTCAGAACAGCCCCGCACCCCTGACGGGTGCGGGGCTGTTCATGGGGCTTACGCCTTCCACTTCTCCCAGGACATGTTCCAGCCGTTGAGGCCGTTGTCCGGGGCGATGGTGGCGTCGTTGGAGTTCTTGACGATCACCACGTCGCCGATCAGGGACTGGTTGAAGAACCAGGCGGCCGGGGCCTCCTTGTCCCAGCCGCCGCGGACGTCGCGCAGGCCGACGCAGCCGTGGCTGGCGTTGCGGTTGCCGAAGGCGTCGCCGCCCCAGTAGTTGCCGTGCAGGAAGGTGCCGGAGGTGGACAGGCGCATGGCGTGCGGGACGTCCTTGATGTCGTACTCGCCGCCGTAGCCGACCGTCTCGCCGTTCATCCGGGTGACCGTCAGCTTCTCGCTGATGACCATCTTGCCGTTCCAGGTCTCGTAGCCGGGCGCGCCGGTGGTGACCGGGACGGTCTTGAGGAGCTTGCCGTCCCGCATGACCTTCATCGTGAGCTTCTTGGCGTCGACGACGGAAACCTGCTCGCGGCCGATGGTGAAGGAGACCTTCTTGGACTGTTCGCCGTAGACGCCGTCGCGGCCCTCGACCCCGTCGAGGTTGAGGTCGACGGTGACCTTGGTGCCGGCCTTCCAGTACTTCTCCGGGCGGAAGTCGAGGCGGTCGTTGCCGAACCAGTGGCCCTCGACCTCGACGGCCGGCTCGGTGGTGATGCGGATGGCCTTCTCGACGTCCTCGGGGTTGGTGATGCCCCGGGTGAAGCGGAGCGAGAACGGCATGCCGACGCCGACCTTGGAGCCGTCCTCGGGGGTGAAGTGCCCGATGAAGGTGTTCTTCGGTGTCAGCGTGGTGAAGCTGGAGTCCTCGGCCGCGGTGCGGCCCTCGGAGTCCTTGGCGACCGCGTGCACCGTGTACTTGGTGGCGGCGGCCAGGTGGGTGGACGGCGTCCAGGTGGCGCCGTCCCCGGATATCTCGCCCTCGATCTCGTCGCCGTCCGGGTTCTTGACGACGACCTCGGTCAGCTTGCCGTTGGTCGTGTTCACCTTCAGCGCGCCGCTGGTCTCGACGGACTTCGCGCCGTCCTCGGGCGCGATGGCGACCACGGCCTCGGACTGCTTGCTCTGCGCGGCGGTGGAGTCCTTGCCCTTGCCCTTGCCGTCGCCCGGGCCGGTGCCCGAGTCCGAGCCTCCGCCGCCGCAGGCGGTCACCGCCAGCATCACGCCGAGCGCCAGCGCCGCCAGCTTCCTGCCGCCTCGCCCCCGCGCGCCGACCGGCGCCGCCCCCGATATGGGCCCCACGTTCACTTGTTTCTCCCCTCGGCGGACCAGGTCCCAGCCGGGCCCGCGCCCCCGCGCGCCCCTCGCGCGCTCGGGCATAGTAACCACAGGCCAGAGGGGTTCGGGACGGCGGGTTTGTCACCGTTCCGTTCCAAGTTCAACGGTCCGCCGGGGGAGTCACTTCACCGCGCCGCCCGCCTTCCACTTCTTCCAGTTCATGTTCCAGCCGCCGAGGCCGTTGTCGGGGGCGACCTCCTCGTCCTGGCTGTTGACGACCTCGACGACGTCGCCGATGAGGCTGCGGTCGAAGAACCAGCCCGCCGGGGTGTCCGCCCCGCCGCCCTTCACGTCGCGCAGTCCGACGCAGCCGTGGCTGACGTTGGAGTCGCCGAAGACGTCGGCGTCGGCCCAGTAGTTGCCGTGCAGGAAGGTGCCGGAGCTGGTCAGGCGGATGGCGTGCGGGACGTCGGGGATGTCGTACTCGCCCTTGCCGTCGTCGTCGGTGAAGCCGACCGTCGCGCCGTTCATGCGGGTGACCTCGAGCATCTCGGTGATCACCATTTTGCCGTTGTACGTGGGCGTCTTCCGCGCGCCCGCCGTGATCGGCACGGTGGCCAGCAGTTCCCCGTCCCGTCGTACGCGCATGGTGTGCGCGGCAGCGTCGACCACCGACACCTGGCTACGGCCGACGGTGAAGGTGAAGGTGCGGTGCTGGAGGCCGTAGACGCCCGGCGCTCCCTCGACGTCGCGCAGGTCGAGGTCGATGGTGACCCGGGTGCCGGGTTTCCAGTAGTGCTCGGGGCGGAAGTCGAGGCGGGTGCCGCCGAACCAGTGGGGGCGGATCTCGACGGCCGGGCGGGCGGTGACGCGGACGGCGCGTTCGACGGCCGCGCGGCGGGTGATCTTCCGGTTGAACTCCAGGGAGACGATCATGCCGGTGCCGACGGTGGAGCGGTCCTCCGGGGCGACGTAGCCGATGAAGCGTTCCTCCGGGACATGGGTGGTGAAGGTGGTGTGCCGGGCGGAGCGGTGGCCGTCGCCGTCGACGGCCACCGCGTCGACGGTGTACTTGGCGGCCAGCGCCAGCCGTTCGTCGTCGGGCTTCCAGGTCAGCCCGTCCCCGGAGATCCGCCCGGGGACCCGCGTCTCGCGCGCGTCCCGCTCCACGACGACCTTCACCGACTCCAGCCGCCCGTGCGGCACCCGCACCCGCAGCGCCGAGCCGGGGCGTACGCCCTTGCTGCCGTCGCCGGGCGACACGCGGATGACGCCTTCGGCGGCCGGGGGCCCGAACGCCCCGCCGACGGTGCCGTCCGCGGTGCAGCCGGCGGCTCCGGTCAGCAGTCCTGCCCATGTCACTACGGCGGCCAGCGCGGCCCTCGCGCGCCGTGCGCGCCCTTGTACGTACCTCACGCGGTGCCCAACGACGGGCCTCGCCCTCGGGAAACGACCATGCCGCCCCCGGGGAAACGTGAGTGCGAGGCACGCTCTGGGCAGAACAGTGGGAGGACGACGCACCGGGGAGCCGCGGCCGAGCCGACGAAAAGGGCCGTGCCCCCCTGTCCGCCGCCGTCCCCTCACGAGCCGCGGGAGGCTGACAGGTGTCCAGCGCAGCCGAGCAGGAGGCGGTGGCCTCAGGGCGGGCCACCGGGAACGGGCACCCGGCCGCCGTCGTGAACGGCGCGCGGCAGGCGCCGCCCGTGCCCACGGTGCCGGTGCGGCCGGGCCGGCCGACGCCGCTGGGGGCCCGGTTCCGGGTCGGCCCGGACGGGGTGGCGGGGACGAACTTCGCGTTGTGGGCGGGCGGGGCGGAGGGGGTCGAGCTGTGCCTGTTCGACGAGCGGGGCCGGGAGAGCAGGGCCCGGCTCACCGAGCTGACGCACGGGATCTGGCACGGTTTCGTGCCGGGCGTGCTGCCCGGTCAGCGGTACGGCTACCGGGTGCACGGCCGCTGGGACCCGTGGACGGGTGCCCGCTGGAATCCGGCGAAGCTGCTCCTCGACCCGTACGCGCGTGCCGTGGACGGAGCCAAAGGGAATGATTACAGCTCGTTGCCGCCGGAGGTGTACGGGCACGTCCGCGACTGGCCGGAGCAGCATGTGGCGGACACCGTGCGCGACGACCGGGACTCGGCGCCGTACGTCCCCAAGGGCGTGGTCGTCCATGACGACGACGACTGGGCGGACGACCGCCGGCCGAAGACGCCGTGGGCGGACTCGGTGATCTACGAGCTGCACGTGCGCGGCTTCACCAAGCTGCACCCGGGCGTCCCCGAGGAGCTGCGCGGCACGTACGCGGGGCTGGCGCACCCGGCGGCGGTGGAGCACCTGGTGCGGCTCGGCGTGACGGCGGTGGAGCTGCTGCCGGTGCACCAGTTCGCGCACGAGGACCACCTGCTGCGGCGGGGGCTGCGCAACCACTGGGGTTACAACTCCATCGGCTACTTCGCCCCGCACGCCGGGTACGCGGCCTCCGGGACGCGGGGACAGCAGGTGGGCGAGTTCAAGCGGATGGTGCGCGCGCTGCACGCGGCCGGCATCGAGGTGATCCTCGACGTGGTCTACAACCACACCGCCGAGGCGGGCGAGCTGGGCCCCACGCTCTCCCTGAAGGGCGTCGACAACCGCGGCTACTACCGCCTCCAGCCCGACGCCCGCCGGTACGCCGACTACACCGGCTGCGGCAACACGCTCCACGTCGTGCAGCCGCACGTGCTGCGCCTGATCACGGACTCCCTGCGCTACTGGGTGACCGAGATGGGCGTCGACGGTTTCCGGTTCGACCTGGCGGCGGCGCTGGCCCGCTCGATGCACGACGTCGACATGCTGTCGCCGTTCCTCGCGGTGATCGCGCAGGATCCGGTGCTGCGCCGGGTGAAGCTGATCGCCGAGCCGTGGGACGTGGGCGCCGGGGGCTACCAGGTGGGGGCGTTCCCGCCGCTGTGGACGGAGTGGAACGACCGCTACCGCGACGCGGTGCGGGATTTCTGGCGGCACGCGCTGCCGGATGTGCGGGAGATGGGCTACCGGCTGTCCGGGTCCAGCGACCTGTACGCCTGGGGCGGGCGGCGGCCGTACGCCTCGGTCAACTTCGTCACCGCGCACGACGGGTTCACCCTCCGTGACCTGGTGTCGTACGACCGCAAGCACAACGAGGCCAACGGCGAGGGCAACCGGGACGGCACGGACGACAACCGGTCCTGGAACTGCGGCGTGGAGGGGGAGACACGGGACGAGGAGGTACGGGCCCTGCGGCGGCGGCAGCTGCGGAACCTGCTGACCACGCTGCTGCTGTCGACGGGCGTGCCGATGCTGGTCGCCGGTGACGAGATGGGCCGCACCCAGCGCGGCAACAACAACGCCTACTGCCAGGACAACGAGATCGGCTGGGTGGACTGGACGCTCCTGGACGACCCGGACTGGCGGCCGCTGTTCGAGCTGACCTCCCGGCTGATCGCCCTGCGCCACCGGCACCCGGTGCTGCGCCGCCGGTCCTTCTTCTCCGGCCGCGCGCACTCCGCGGACGGGCTGCGCGACCTGGCCTGGTTCACCCCGCGCGGCACGGAGATGACCGAGGACGACTGGTACGCGCCGGCCGCCACGCTCGGCATGTACCTCTCCGGGCGGGACATCCCGGGGCGCGACGAGGACGGGGCGCCGGTCCTCGACGACAGCTTCCTGGCCGTCCTGCACGCGGGGCACGACCCGGTGGAGTTCGAGCTGCCGGGGCCGCCGTGGGCAAAGCGGTACGAGGTGGTGGTGGACACCGGGCGGGAGGCGCAGGCCGAGGCGCCCGGCGTGGAGCACCGGGCGGGGGCGAGGGTCACGGTGCCGGGCCGGACGGTGCTGCTGCTGCGGGTGCGGGACTGACCGCCTGCCACGGGTGCGGGTGCGGGACCGGCCGCCTGCCGCGGGTGCGGGAGGCGGCCGACCGTGACACACGAACGGGTATCGGCCGATCGGCTGACGCGGTGCGTACGGCTTTCCCGTAGCCGCAGGTCGTAGGACCAGCGGCGGAGGGGGGTCCGGCCGAAACTCGGTGGGCAGTGTCGGTGGCGATCCGTAGGCTCGCTGCTGATGCCCACTACACCTTCTCCCCCGGAATCCCGCTCCGTCGTGCGTACGCTGCTGCGGCTGTGGCCGTATGTGCGTCCCGTGCGGGCGCGGCTGTTCAGCGCCGCGTTCATCGCGATCGTCGCCTCCTGCATCGGGCTGGTCATCCCGCTCGTCCTGAAATGGATGGTGGACGGGCCGATCGCCGACCGGGACCCGGCGGGGGTGTGGCTGGGCGCGCTGTACCTGCTGCTGCTCGGGCTGGCGGAGGCGCTGCTGTTCGGGTTCCGGCGGTGGCTGGTGGCGCGTCCGCTGTCGCACGTCGAGGCGGAGATGCGGGCGGGTCTGTACCGGCACCTGCAGCGGCTGCCGGTCGCCTTCCACGACCGGTGGCCGTCGGGACAACTGCTGTCGCGGGCCACGACGGATCTGATGCTGCTGCGCATGTTCCTCGCCTTCCCGCTGACGTTCTTGCTGGTCAACGGGGTGACGATCCTCGTCGGCGTGATCATCATGCTGGTGCAGGACTGGACGCTGGGGCTGGTCATCCTGGTACCGGCCGTGCCGGTGCTGATCACGTGCGTGGTGTTCGAGAAGCGGTACTCCGGGGCGGCGCGGCTGGCGCAGGACCAGGTGGGTGATCTGACGACGGTGGTCGAGGAGAGCGTGCTCGGCATCCGGATCATCAAGGGGTTCGGGCGGCACCGCAGCCAGGCGCGGGCGTTCCGGGAGCTGTCGGGGAAGCTGCGCGGGACGGAGCTGCACAAGGCGCGGCTGCTGGCGACGATCCTGGGCGTCATCGTGACGCTTCCCGAGCTGGCGATCGGGGCGGCGCTGGTGCTGGGGGCCGTGCGGGTGGCGGACGGGTCGCTGTCGGCGGGGACGCTGGTGGCGTTCCTGTCCACGGCCCTGGCGCTGCGCTGGCCGGTGGACTCGATCGGCTTCCTGCTGGCCATGAGCCAGGAGGCGGCGACAGCCACGGAACGCTACTTCGAGGTCATGGACGCAGAGCCGGAATCCTCCGCAGCTGCGGGGTCCGCCGGAGCTGCGGGGTCCGCCGGAGCTGCGGGCAGTCGTGCCGCTGGGGCGATGGGGGTCCCCCCGCTCGAGCGGAGCCGAGAGTGGGGGAGGGTGGGCGCAGCGGCACCCCGCAAACGCCGGGCTGCGCAACACCCCCCGACCGGTGCCGGCACCGGCACCGGCACCGGCACCGGCACCGGCACCGGCACCATCGAAGGCCTACGCTTCGAAAACGTCACCTTCCGCTACCCCGACGCCCCCGACGACTCACCCCCCGTACTGCACCGCGTCGACCTCCACATCCGCCCCGGCGAATCCCTCGCCCTCGTCGGCGCCACCGGCAGCGGCAAGACCACCCTCACCGCCCTCGTCCCCCGCCTCCACGAAGTCACCGAGGGCCGCATCACCCTCGACGGCACGGACATCACCGAGATGTCCCGAGAAGAGCTCCGCTCCCGCGTGGCCGTCGCCTTCGAGGAGCCCACCCTCTTCTCGGCCGGCGTCGGCGAGAACGTCCTCATGGGCGGCGGCACGACCGACGAAGACCTCCACCGCGCCCTCGCCGTCGCCCAGGCCGACTTCGTCCACGCGCTCCCCCAGGGCACCGACACCCAGGTCGGCGAGCAGGGCCTCAGCCTCTCCGGCGGCCAGCGCCAGCGCCTCGCGCTGGCGCGCGCCGTCGTCGGGCGCCCCGACTTCCTGGTCCTCGACGACCCGCTCTCCGCCCTGGACGTGCACACCGAGGCCGCCGTCGAGGCCGCCCTGCGCCGGGTGCTCGCGGACACCACCGCCCTCATCGTGGCCCACCGCCCCTCCACGGTCCTCCTCGCCGACCGCGTCGCCCTCCTCTCCGGCGGCCGGATCACCGCGATCGGCACCCACCACGAACTGCTGCGCGACAACCCCGAGTACGCGCACCTCATGTCCGGCGCCCCCGCGGGGCTCCAGGAGGAGGACGAGCGATGACGGCGACCACCACCGCACCCGCCCGGGACGAGGACGACGACCGGACCCCGCCGTCCGACGACCCCTTCGACCGGGACCAGCTGCCCACTCCCCCGGGCGCCACCGGCGTACTGCTGCGTTCCCTGCTCTCCCCCATGCGCGGCAGGGTCGCCGTCACCGCGCTGTTGCTGCTGTTCCAGCAGGCCGCCGTGCAGGCCGGCCCGCTGCTGGTGGCGTACGCCATCGACCGGGCCGTGCCCGCGTTCCGCGGTGACGACAACGGGCCGCTGATCGCGGTGGCGGTGGGCTACCTGCTGTGCGCGGCGGCGGCCGGCGCGCTGCAGTACGGGTTCGTCACCACCTCCGCCCGGGTCAGCCAGGACGTGCTGCTCGACCTGCGCGGCCGCATCTTCCGGCACGCGCAGGCGCTCAGCGTCGACTTCCACGAGCGCTACACCTCGGGCCGGCTGATCTCCCGCTCCACCACCGACGTCGAGTCGCTGCGCGAGCTGCTGGAGGAGGGCCTGCAGGAACTGGTCATGGTCATCCTCTCCGCCGTCTACGTCTCGGTGCTGCTGCTCTGGCTGGACCTCGGGCTCGGGGCCGTCGCGGTGGCGTCGTTCGTGCCGCTGTACCTGCTCGTACGGTCGTACCAGCGGCGGGCGGGGCGGGTGTACCGGAAGCGGTCGACGGCCATCGCGGCGGTGATCGTGAAGTTCGTCGAGACGATGAACGGCATCCGGCCGGTGCGCGCCTTCCGCCGGGAGGCCGCCAACGACGCCGAGTTCGCGGTGCTGAACCGGCGGCACGAGCGGACCAACGGCGACGCGCTCCTCGAGATGGCCCGCTACGTCGTCGGCTCCCGGATCACCGCCAACACCACGGTCGCGCTGATCGTGCTGTGGGGCGCCCACCGGGTCGCGGACGGGTCGCTGGAGCTGGGCGTCCTGGCGGCGGCGGTCCTCTACCTCCGCCGCCTCTACGACCCGATCGACCGCCTCGGCATGTTCCTGAACTCCTACCAGTCGGCGGCGGCCTCGCTGGAGAAGATCGCCGGCCTGCTGGCGCAGACCCCGTCCGTGCCCGAGCCGACGTCCCCCCGCGAGCTGCCGGAGCGGCGCTCCGGGCTCCCCGGCCGGGAGGTCGTCTTCGACGACGTCCGGTTCGCGTACCGCACCGGCGGCGAGGTACTGCCCCGCTTCGGCCTCACCCTCCCCGCCGGGCAGACCGTCGCCGTCGTCGGCTCGACGGGCGCGGGCAAGTCGACGCTGGCGAAGCTCCTCGCCCGCTTCTACGACCCCACCGACGGCCGGGTGCTGCTCGACGGGACGGACCTGCGTGACCTCACGGGGCGTGATCTGCGGCGTGAGGTGGTGATGGTGACGCAGGAGGCGTTCCTGTTCTCCGGAACGGTCGCCGAGAACATCTCGATCGGTCGGCCGGACGCCACCCGCCAGGAGATCGAGCGTGCGGCGAAGGAGATCGGCGCGCACGACTTCATCGCCGCGCTGCCCGACGGCTACGACACCGACGTACGCAAGCGGGGCGGCCGCATCTCGGCCGGTCAGCGCCAGCTGGTCGCCTTCGCGCGGGCGCTGCTCGCGGACCCGGCGGTCCTCATCCTCGACGAGGCGACCAGCTCGCTGGACATCCCCGGTGAGCGGGCGGTGCAGCGGGCGATGGCGACGGTGCTGAAGGGCCGTACGGCGGTGGTGATCGCCCACCGGCTGTCGACGGTGGAGATCGCCGACCGGGTGCTGGTCATGGAGCACGGACGGATCGTGGAGGACGGCAGCCCGGCCGAACTGATCGCCGGCACGGGCAGGTTCGCCGACCTGCACCGGGCCTGGCGGGACAGTCTGGCCTGACCGCGACGGCGCACGGGGGGAGAACGAGCGGTGATCGACGCGTACGAGGATCCCGGCACGCCCGAGCGGCGGGGCGGGGCCCGGTATCTGTGGTGGCTGGTGCTGCGGCAGCCGGGGCGGTGTGCGGCGGGGGCGGTGCTGAGCTGTGTCTGGATGGTGCTGCTGGCGGCGACGCCGTACGCGATGTCCCGGGCCGTGGACGAAGGGCTGGAGCCGGGTGACATGGGGGCGCTGGCGTGGTGGACCGGTGCCCTGTTCGTGGTGTGCGTGGTCAACGCGTGGCTGAGCATCATGAGGCACCGCACCATGACGCGGGTGCGGATGGACGCCAACTTCCGCACGGTGAAGGTGGTCGTGGGGCAGACGGTGCGGCTGGGTGCCTCGCTGGAGCGGCGGACCGGGGCCGGGGAGGTCGTCACCATCGGGGTGGGTGACGTGCAGATGATCGCCCAGTCGCTCACGGCCGTCGGGCCGGGGATCGGCGCGGTGGTGGCGTATCTGGTGGTGGCCGGGCTGCTGTTGTCGGTGTCGCCGCTGCTGGCGCTGGTGGTGCTGCTCGGGGTGCCGGTGATCGGGCTCGCCGTCGGGCCGCTGGCGGGGTGGCTGCAGGGCGCGGAGACGGAGTACCGGGAGCGGCAGGGCGTGCTGACCGCGCGGATCGGTGATCTGGCGGGCGGGTTGCGGGTGCTGAGCGGGCTGGGCGGGAAGAATCTGGTCGCCGACGCGTTCCGCCGTGACTCGGGGCGGCTGCGGGAGCAGGGCTACCGGGTCGGGGCCGTGACGAGCTGGATGCAGGCGCTCTCCGCGGGGCTGCCGACGCTGTTCCTCGCGGGGGTGACCTGGATCGCGGCGCGGCAGGCCGCGCAGGGGCACATCAGCGTGGGTGAGCTGGTGTCGGTGTACGGCTATGTGGCCGTACTGGTGTGGCCGGTGATGTTCCTCATCGAGTGCGGCTACTCGCTGAGCCGGGGTGTGGTGGCCGCCCGGCGGGTGACGGCGCTGCTGCGGCTGGAGCCGCCGCCCGACGCCGCCACCGCCGACGCCCCGGCCGAGCCGTCGGTGCTGTACGACCCGGAGTCGGGGGTGCGGCTGCTGCCGGGCCGGCTGACCGCGCTCACCGCCGCGCGTCCCGCCGACGCGCTCGCCGTGGTGGACCGCCTGGGCCGGTACGCGCCGTCCGACGTGACCTGGGGCGGGGTCCGGCTGGACGAGATCGCGCTGGCGCGGGTGCGGGAGCGGATCCTGGTCGCCGACGCGGAGGCGGACCTGTTCGCCGGTCCGCTGCGGGAGGTGGTGGCCGGGCGCGGGGATCCGTCCGACGAGGACGTGCTGGGCGCGCTGCGCGCGGCGGCCGCCGACGACATCGTGCGGGGCCTGCCCGGCGGGCTGGACTCGGTCGTGTCCGCGCAGGGCCGCAGTCTCTCCGGCGGTCAGCGGCAACGCGTGCGGCTGGCGCGGGCGTTGCTGGCCGGTCCGGAGGTGCTGCTGGCGGTGGAGCCCACGTCGGCGCTCGACGCGCACACCGAGGCCACGGTCGCCGACCGGCTGCGGGAAGCCCGCGGGGGCCGTACGACGCTGCTGGCCACCACCTCGCCGCTGGTGCTCAGCCGGGTCGACGAGGTGATCTTCCTGGTGGACGGGAAGGTGGCCGCGAGCGGCAGCCATCGTGCGCTGCTCGCCACCGAGCCCGCCTACCGGGACCTGGTGGCCAGGGACACCGAGGAATCCACCGTCGAGGAACCCACCGCCGAGGAGGTCGCGAGATGAGCGGGGAGCGACTCCCCCTGGCCGGGCCCGCCGAGGTGCGGCGGGCCGCCGCGGAGCTGGTGCGGGCGGACGGGCGGGCCTTCGCCGGTGTGCTGGCGCTGAACGGGCTGGCGGCCGTGGTGGGGCTGGCCGGGCCCTGGCTGCTGGGGCGGATCATCGACGAGGTGCGTGCCGGGGGCGGGCCGGCCGTGGTGGACCGGCTGGCGCCGGTCATCCTGCTGTGCGCCGTCGCCCAGTTGCTGCTGTCGCGCTGGGCCCGGTTCGTGGGGCACCGTTTCGGGGAGCGGACGCTGGCGCGGGTGCGGGAGCGGTTCGTGGACCGGGCGCTGGCGCTGCCCTCGTCGGTGGTGGAGCGGGCGGGCACGGGTGACCTGACGGCCCGGGGAACGGCCGATGTCACCGCCGTCGGTACGACCCTGCGCGACGCCGGGCCGTCGTTGCTGGTCAACGCCGTGCAGTCGCTGTTCGTGATGGGCGCGGTCCTGGTGGTGAACCCGCTGCTGGGCTTCCTCGGGCTGCTCGGGCTGACGCCGATCTGGTGCGTGCTGCGCTGGTACCTGCGCCGGGCCCGCGGCGCCTACCTCGCCGAGGGGGCGGCGAACTCGGACGTGGCGGAGGTCGTCGCGGCGACGGCGTCGGGGGCCCGCACGGTGGAGGCGTTCCGGCTCCAGGAGCGGCGGATCCGCGCCAACCGGGAGGCGCTGGAGACCTCCCGCCGCACCCGGTTCCGCACGCTGTTCCTGCGCACGGTGTTCTTCCCGGTGGTCGAGGTGTCGTACGTCGTGCCGGTGGCCGGGGTGCTGCTGATCGGCGGGTGGCTGCACGGGCGGGGCGCGGTGAGCCTCGGGGAGGTGGTGGCGGCCTCGCTGTACCTGCTGCAGTTGAGCGGTCCGCTGGACGAGGTGCTGATGCGGCTGGAGCAGTTGCAGGCCGGCGGCGCCTCCTTCGCCCGGGTGGAAGGGCTGGCGCGGGCGCCGCGCGCGGCGGAGCGGGGCGACAGTTCGGATCCGGTCGACGACCGCATCGATGTGACGGGTGTGTGTTACGCCTACGACGGCGGCGGCGAGGTGCTGCGCGGGGTCGATCTGACGGTGACTCCGGGCGAACGGTTGGCCGTGGTGGGGCCGTCCGGTGCGGGCAAGACCACGCTGAGCCGGCTGCTGGCGGGCGTGGACGCGCCGACCGCGGGAACGGTGACCGTGGGCGGGGTACCGGTTTCCGGCCTGGACCCGGAGCGGCTGCGGCGGCAGGTGGTGCTGGTCACCCAGGAGCACCACGTGTTCCTCGGGTCGGTTCGCGACAATCTGCGCATCGCCGAACCGGCCGCCGGGGACGGGGAGTTGTGGGCGGCGCTGGCCGTGGTCGGTGCCGAGGCGTGGGTGCGGGAGCTGCCGGACGGGCTGGACACGGAGCTGGGCGAGGGCGGCCACGCCACCGACGGTTCGCAGGCGCAGCAGCTCGCGCTGGCGCGGGTGGTGCTGGCCGATCCGCACACGTTGATCCTCGACGAGGCCACCGCGCTGCTCGACCCGACGACCGCCCGGCACACCGAGCGCGCGCTGGCGGCCGTCCTGGAGGGCCGTACGGTCATCGCCGTCGCCCACCGCCTGCACACCGCGCACGACGCCGACCGGGTGGCGGTCATGGAGGACGGCCGCCTGACCGAACTGGGCACCCACGACGCCCTGGTGGCGGTCGGCGGGGCGTACGCGAGCCTGTGGCACTCCTGGCACGGCGACAACAGCCCGTCCGGCACAACCAGCCCGTCTGGGGGTGCCCCCTCTGGGGGAGTTTGAGGACGAGGCCCGAAGGGCCGATGGGGGTCTGGGGCGCAGCCCCAGGGACGGGAAGGGAAGGGGCGGCGGGGGCGAAGAACACCGAATCCCACCCCACCCGCACCCCCCGCCCTCAACCCACCCCCAACTGTTCGTATACCGAACCCGAACTCCCGGACAACGAACGGTTTCCGGCCAAATTCCTGACGCGCTCCTGACAGAAACCGCGATCCCCTGCCACTCTTCCCACGGCCGCTCGACAGCAACCCCACAGCACCACCCCACCGCTGCCCCGCGGCCACAGCGAATGGCACTTCCGTTCTGCCCGGCCGGCCCACCCGCCGTCCGGTCTCCCCAGGCCGCGCGATCCGCGGCCCCGCAGAAGGAGTCAGTGTTGAGAAGCAGGTCGTCCCACAGACGCACCCCCCACGCCACGCACCGCCGTGCCGCCGCCGTCGCCCTCGCCGGGGTGGCCGCGCTGATCGCCACGGCCGTGCAGTCCGGCAGCGCCACCGCCGCCCCCGAGCAGGCACCGACGGCGGCGAGCGAGGCGAAGCCGGGTTCGGAGTCGGTCAAGCTCACCCCGGCCCAACGCGCCGCGCTGATCCGGGAGGCGAACGCCACCAAGGCGGAGACCGCCGAGGCCCTCGGTCTGGGCGCGAAGGAGAAGCTCGTCGTCCGTGACGTCCTCAAGGACCGCGACGGCACCGTGCACGTCCGCTACGAGCGCACCTACGACGGCCTGCCCGTCCTCGGCGGCGACCTGGTCGTCCAGGGCGACAGCGCCGGTGAGGCCGACGCCGTCGTCAAGGCCACCCGGGCCGCGGTGAAGCCCGCGACCACCACCGCCGAGGTGCCGGCCGCCAAGGCCGAGCAGCAGGCCCTGTCCGCCGCGAAGGCCGAGGACGCGAAGGGCGCCGAGGTCGACCGCGCCCCGCGCAAGGTGGTCTGGGCCGCCGGGGGCGAGCCGGTCGTGGCGTACGAGACGGTCGTCGGCGGGCTCCAGCACGACGGCACCCCGCAGGAGCTGCACGTCGTCACCGACGCCACCACGGGCGAGAAGCTGTACGAGTGGCAGGCCGTCCAGAACGGAACCGGCCACACCGTCTACAGCGGCACCGTCGACCTGACCACCACCCAGTCCGGGTCGTCGTACAACCTCACCGACGGGGCGCGCGGCGGGCACAAGACGTACAACCTGAACCGGGGCACCTCCGGCACCGGCACGCTGTTCTCCGGCTCCGACGACGTCTGGGGCAACGGCAGCCCCTCCAACGCGGAGTCCGCCGCCGCCGACGCCCACTACGGGGCCGCGCTGACCTGGGACTACTACAAGAACGTGCACGGCCGCAGCGGCATCCGCGGGGACGGTGTGGGCGCCTACTCCCGGGTCCACTACGGCAACAACTACGTCAACGCCTTCTGGTCCGACAGCTGCTTCTGCATGACCTACGGCGACGGCTCCGGCAACGCCAACCCGCTCACCTCGATCGACGTGGCCGCGCACGAGATGACCCACGGTCTCACCTCGAACACCGCGGGCCTCAACTACAGCGGCGAGTCCGGCGGCCTCAACGAGGCGACCAGCGACATCTTCGGCTCGACCGTCGAGTTCTACGCCAACAACTCCTCCGACGTCGGTGACTACCTCATCGGCGAGGAGATCGACATCAACGGCGACGGCACCCCGCTGCGCTACATGGACGAGCCGAGCAAGGACGGCGCGTCCAAGGACTACTGGTACTCCGGTATCGGCAACGTCGACGTGCACTACTCGTCCGGCCCCGCCAACCACTTCTTCTACCTGCTGAGCGAGGGCAGCGGCACCAAGACCATCAACGGTGTCAGCTACGACTCGCCCACCTCGGACGGCCTCCCGGTCACCGGCATCGGCCGCGCCAAGGCGGAGAAGATCTGGTTCCGCGCGCTGACCACCAAGTTCACCTCCACCACCAACTACGCGGGCGCCCGCACCGGCACCCTGGCGGCGACCGGTGAGCTGTACGGCACGGACAGCGCCGAGTACAAGGCGGTGCAGGACGCGTGGGCGGCCATCAACGTCGGCTCGCGCTCCGACGACGGCGGTGGCGGCGGTACGTCCTTCGAGAGCGACGCCGACGTGTCCATCCCGGACTACGGCTCCGCGGTGACGTCCTCGATCACCGTCTCCGGGTGGACGGGCAACGCGCCCTCCAACCTCCGGGTCTCGGTGGACATCGTGCACACCTACAGCGGTGACCTGGTCCTCGACCTGGTGGCCCCGGACGGCACGGCGTACCGCCTGAGGAACCGCACCGGCGGCTCGGCGGACGACATCAACGAGACCTACACGGTCAACGCCTCCTCCGAGACCGCCAACGGCACCTGGAAACTACGGGTGCAGGACGCGGCACGGTACGACACCGGTTACATCAACGGGTGGAAGCTCACCTTCCCGTAAACCGGACACGCAGTGCGTGAGCGGCGCCCCGCCTTTCCCCGAGGCGTGGGCGCCGCCCTACTCTTGGGTCCCATGTCTTCGGCGGACTTCACCTACGACCACGTCGGCGCCACCCGGGAGCCCGGTTTCTGTCCCCCCGGCTTCCACCCGATGCGCGTCCGCACCCGCATCGGCGAGGGCGAGGCGGTCTTCCGGCAGGCCGCCCGGGCGCTGCTCACCTGGGAGTTGCACCGGGAGCTGGGGGTCGGTGTCGAGACCGCCGCCGACCGCGCGGCCCCGGACGTCGACGTCACCATCGTCCTCGCCGGGGTCGTGAAGGCGCCCTGCCGGGTGGTGTGGACGGTGGAGGAGCACCGCAGGGCCGGCTGGGCGTACGGCACCCTGGCCGGGCACCCCGAGTGCGGCGAGGAGTCGTTCGTCGTGGACCGCACCGGCGACGGGACGGTGTGGCTGACGGTGGAGGCGTTCAGCAGGCCGGCCCGCTGGTACTCCCGCGCGGGCGGCCCGGCCACCCGCGCGATGCAGCACGCGTACGCCCGCCGCTGCGGCAAGGTCCTTCGCCGGCTGGCGACGAAGGGCATCGAACAGGACTGACGCCCGCACGCCGCCCCGCAGCCTGCGGGCAGTCGTGCCTCCCCCAGTGCCTCAAAGGCCTGGGAGGTGCCCCCAGGGCGGCACGGGTGGGCGCAGGCGGCACTCTCCAGCGGACCGCGCCGTCACCTCCGCCCGGCACTGTTCGTCGCCCCCGCCGCCCCTTCCCGTCCCGTCCCTGGGGGCTGCGCCCCCAGACCTCCCTTCGGCCCTGAACGGGCCTCGTCCTCAAACTCCCCCAGAGGGGGCACCCCCAGACGGGCTGGTACGTCACCTCACCGCATCAGCAGGCCCGCCCCCTCCACCACGTCCTCCGACGGCACCGCCACCAGCCCCAGCTCCGCCCCGGACGCCAGCAGCCGGTGCCCGGGCAGGATCCGCACCGTGTAGCCGAAGGGCCCCGTCCGGTCCAGGGCCAGCGGCCCCTCGTACACCCAGCGCCCCTCCGGGTCGGGCGCGCCCACCGGCTTCAGCGGCACCGCCGCCGCATCGGTGATGCGGTCCTCCTCGTCCACCCGCCCGGAGACCGCCTGCACCTCGACGTCCTCCGGTTTCAGACCGCCCAACCCCACCCGCACCCGCAGCGCGAGCGTGGTGCCGAGTTCCGCGGTGGCCGCGGTCACCGACGTCTCGACGTGGTCGACGGTCACCCCGTGCCAGGCCGCCCGCACCCTCGCCTTCCACTCGGCGAGCGCCCGCGCGGAGTCCGGGTCCATCGCGCGGTGCGCGTGCGCGGCGGGCGCGTACAGCCGCTCCACGTACTCCCGGACCATCCGCCCGGCCAGCACCTTCGGGCCGAGCAGGCTCAGCGTCCGGCGCACCATCTCGATCCACCGGTCCGGCAGCCCGTCGCGCCCCCGCTCGTAGAAGCACGGCGTGATCCGCTGCTCCAGCAGGTCGTACAGTGCCGCGGCCTCTATGGCGTCGCGCCGGTCCGGGTCGGTGCCCGCCCCGTCGGCCGTCGGGATGGCCCAGCCGAAGTCGGGCTGGAACCACTCGTTCCACCAGCCGTCGAGCACGGACAGGTTGAGGCAGCCGTTGAGCGCCGCCTTCATCCCGCTGGTGCCGCACGCCTCCAGCGGCCTGAGCGGGTTGTTCAGCCAGATGTCGCAGCCGGGGTAGAGCTTCTGCGCCATCGCCATGCCGTAGTCGGGCAGGAACACGATCCGGTGCCGCACGCGCGGGTCGTCGGCGAAGCGGACCAGTTCCTGGATGAGCCGCTTGCCGCCGTCGTCCGCCGGGTGGGCCTTGCCGGCGACCACGATCTGCACCGGCCGCTCGGGGTGCAGCAGCAGCTCCGTCAGCCGGTCCCGGTCGCGCAGCATGAGCGTGAGCCGCTTGTACGACGGGACGCGCCGGGCGAAGCCGATGGTCAGCACGTCCGGGTCGAGCACCCCGTCGATCCAGCCCAGCTCGGCCGTGCCGGCGCCGCGCTGCCGCCAGGAGGCGCGCAGCCGCTCGCGCACCTCGAGGACCAGCTGCTCCCGCAGGGACCGGCGCAGCTCCCAGATGTCCTGGTCGGCGATGTCCGCGACGGAGTCCCAGCGGTCGGAGTCGCCGACGCTCAGCGCCTCCTCGGCGCGCTGGGCGCCGATCTGCCGGGCGCCGAGCCGGAACACCTCGGGGGCGACCCAGGTGGGCGCGTGCACGCCGTTGGTGACGGAGGTGATGGGCACCTCCTCGGGGTCGAAGCCCGGCCAGAGTCCGGCGAACATCTCGCGGCTGACGTCGCCGTGCAGCAGGGAGACGCCGTTGGCGCGCTGGGCCAGGCGCAGGCCCATCACGGCCATGTTGAACAGGCCGGGTTCACCGCCGGGGTAGCTCTCCGTGCCGAGCCGGAGGATGCGGTCGACCTCCATGTGGGGCAGTTCGGCGTGCGGGCCGAAGTGCCGGGCGACCAGTTCGCGGTCGAAGCGGTCGATGCCGGCCGGGACGGGCGTGTGGGTGGTGAACACGGTTCCCGCCCGGACCGCCTCCAGGGCCGCGTCGAAGTCCAGCCCGTCCGCGCGCAGTTCGGCGATGCGCTCCAGGCCGAGGAAGCCCGCGTGGCCCTCGTTGGTGTGGAACACCTCGGGTGCGGCGTGTCCGGTGAGCCCGCAGTACGTGCGCACCGCCCGGACCCCTCCTATGCCGAGCAGCATCTCCTGGAGCAGCCGGTGCTCGCTGCCGCCGCCGTAGAGCCGGTCGGTCACCCCGCGTTCGCCGGGGTCGTTCTCCTCGACGTCGGAGTCGAGCAGGAGCAGCGGGACCCTGCCGACCTGGGCCAGCCAGATCCGGGCGCGCAGGCAGCGGTCGCCGGGCAGGGCGAGGGTGATCTGGGCGGGGGTGCCGTCGGGCTCCTCGAGCTGGTCCAGGGGCAGCTCGTGGGGGTCGAGGACGGGGTAGTGCTCCTGCTGCCAGCCGTCCCGGGACAGGGACTGGCGGAAGTAGCCGTGCCGGTAGAGCAGGCCGACGCCGACGAGGGGGACGCCGAGGTCGCTGGCGGCCTTGAGGTGGTCGCCGGCGAGGATGCCGAGGCCGCCGGAGTACTGCGGCAGGGCGGCCGTGATGCCGAACTCCGGGGAGAAGTAGGCGACGGCGGCGGGCAGCCGGTCGGTCTGCGCCTGGTACCAGCGGTCGCCGGTCAGGTAGGCGTCCAGATCGCGGGCGGCCGCGTCGAGGCGGTCCAGGAAGTCACGGTCACCGGCCAGCTCGGTGAGCCGCCCGGCCGGCACGCTGCCGAGCAGCCGTACGGGGTCGCGGCCGGTGGCGGCCCAGCGGCCGGGGTCGACGGAGCGGAACAGGTCACGGGTCGCGGCGTGCCAGGACCAGCGCAGATTGCGGGCCAGGTCACTGAGGGGGCGCAGGGGGTCGGGGAGCACGGGTCGGACGGTGAATCGACGGATCGCCTTCACAAGCCACCTCGGCGGGTTCGTGAGAGACGCGGTGTGCGTCCGGGCATCGTTGCCGACAGTACCGGCGCGGACACGAGCCGCGCGGGAGGCCGGGGGACACGGGTACCTCCGTGCCCCCGGCCAAACGATTCACCGCATGATGGATATGGCCGATTCCGCCCCCGTAGGCGTCCTTGTCGCGCTTCGTCCCGCACGAGACGCTTCCCCTTTGGCGCACCGGCCCGCGCCGGACGCGCCGAGCGGAGGAGGGGAACTCGGACCATGTCACGGACGCGCAGGCGGCGTCCGCGTCGGGCGGGGGTCATGACGGCGGTGCTGTGCGCCGCGGCGGTCTCGGCCGCCACCCCGCCCGCGCACGCCGCGCCACAGGGACGGATACTCGGCGCCGGGGCACCCGGCTCCGTGACCGGCAGTTATCTGGTGACGCTGAAGGAGGGGACGGCGGCCCGCTCGGCGGCAGGCAGGGACCTCGCCGAGGGGTACGGCGCGAGAATCAGCCACACCTACGACAGGGTGCTCAACGGGTACGCCGTACGGGCCGACGCGAGACAGGCCGGGCGCCTGGCCGCCGACCCGCGGGTCGCCTCGGTGGTCCAGGACACGCGCGTCACCCTGGACGGCACGCAGGGGAACCCTCCGTCCTGGGGCCTGGACCGGATCGACCGGCGCGCCCTCCCGCTGGACGGGCGCTACGCCTGGCCGGGGTCGGCGGGCGCCGGGGTGACGGTCTACGTGATCGACACCGGCGTACGGACCACGCACCGGGACTTCGCCGGACGGGCCCGTCACGGCTGGGACTTCGTCCAGGGAGACCGGACCGCCCAGGACGGCAACGGACACGGTACGCACGTCGCCGGGATCGTGGCGGGCGCCTCGTACGGGGTCGCCAAGAAGGCGCGGATCGTCTCCGTGCGCGTCCTGGACGACGCCGGCGCGGGCACCACCGCGCAGGTGATCGCCGGTATCGACTGGGTCACCCGGAACGCGAGGAGGCCCGCGGTCGCCAACCTCAGCCTCGGCGGCTTCCACAACGCGCAGCTGAACGCCGCCGTGCGCACCTCCATCGCCTCCGGCGTCACGTACACGGTCGCCGCGGGCAACGAGGGCGGGCCGGCCGCGCTGTACTCGCCGGCGGGCGTGAAACAGGCCGTCACGGTCGGCGCGACCGACCGGCAGGACAAGAAACCGGCCTTTTCCAACGTCGGTTCCGCCCTCGACCTGTTCGCCCCCGGGGTCTCGATCACCTCGGCCTCCGCCGCGAGCGACACCGCGCGGGCCACCCGCTCGGGTACGTCGATGGCGTCCCCGCACGTGGCGGGCGCGGCGGCGCTGTATCTGGCCGAGCACCGGCGGGCGACCCCGGCCCAGGTGGCGAACACGCTGGTCAAGGGCGCGGCGAGCGGGAAGGTGGCCGGGCGCGGGCCCGGCTCGCCGGACCGGCTGCTCCAGGTTCCGCGCGCGTAGCGGCACCCGCGCGGGACGCCGGGCGCCGGCCGTCCGGGACGGCACCGGCGACCGTGGGAGCGCGCCCACCGACGACCGGCTCCGTCCCGTGCGGACGGGGCCGGTCTTGTATGTCGACATACGCGTGAGTAGTTAACAAAGTGCCGGGTTGCCCACCCGAACAGTGTGGGAAGGCTCCTGCGGGTACTCCCTCAGCAGCACCACGCAGGACCCACCTCCCCACAGTCATCCGCCCACCCACGTTGACGCGGACAGGAGCGGTCATGCCCGCCAAGCACCACTCGTCATCCCCCCCGACCCCAGGTTCCCGTACCCCCGCGGGGCGCGGCGCCGGATCCCCTCCGGTCCGCCCGGCCGAGACCGGCCCCCCGCCGCCCACACCCGCGGCACCGGCCCCCGCGACCGTCGTGGGGCGCATCCCGGTCCTCGACGTCCGGCCGATGGTGCAGCGGGGGAGGCGGCCGGCGAAGGCCGTGACCGGTGAGACGTTCGAGGTCTCGGCGACCGTGTTCCGGGAGGGGCACGACGCGGTGGCCGCGAATGTGGTGCTGAGGGACCCGGAGGGGCGTCCGGGTCCGTTCACGCCGATGCGGGAGCTCGCGCCCGGCACGGACAGGTGGGGGGCGACCGTCACCGCCGGGGAGCCGGGGCTGTGGTCGTACGCCGTGGAGGCGTGGGGTGATCCGGTCACCACCTGGCGGCACCACGCGCGGATCAAGATCCCGGCGGGCATGGACACCGAGGTCGTCCTGGAGGAGGGCGCCCGGCTGCACGAGCGGGCGGCGGCCCAGGTGCCCGACCCCGGGTCCAGGGGCGTCCTCCTGGCGGCCGTGGGCGCCCTGCGCGACGAGAGCCGTCCGGCGGCGTCCCGGCTGGCGGCGGCGTTGACGCCGGAGGTGGACGCGGTGCTGGCCCGGCACCCGCTGCGCGAGCTGGTCACCAGCAGCGACCCGCTGCCGCTGCTGGTGGAACGCGAACGGGCCCTGTACGGCGCCTGGTACGAGTTCTTCCCCCGCTCCGAGGGCACACCACAGAAGCCGCACGGCACCTTCGACACCGCCGCCCGCCGCCTCCCGGCGATCGCCGCGATGGGCTTCGACGTCGTCTACCTCCCACCCATCCACCCCATCGGCACCACCCACCGCAAAGGCCCCAACAACACCCTCAACGCCGGCCCCGACGACGTCGGCGTGCCCTGGGCCATCGGCTCCCCCGAGGGCGGCCACGACGCCGTCCACCCCGACCTGGGCACCCTGGAGGACTTCACCCGCTTCGTCGCCCGGGCCGGCGAACTGGGCCTGGAGGTGGCCCTGGACTTCGCCCTGCAGTGCTCCCCGGACCACCCCTGGGTGCACAAGCACCCCGAGTGGTTCCACCACCGCCCCGACGGCTCCATCGCGTACGCGGAGAACCCGCCGAAGAAGTACCAGGACATCTACCCCATCGCCTTCGACACCGACCTGGACGGGCTGGTCGCCGAGACCTGCCGGGTGCTGCGGCACTGGACGGCCACCGGGGTGCGGATCTTCCGCGTCGACAACCCGCACACCAAACCGGTCCTGTTCTGGGAACGCGTGATCGGCGAGATCAACCGCACCGACCCCGACGTGATCTTCCTGGCCGAGGCGTTCACCCGCCCCGCGATGATGCACACCCTGGCCCAGATCGGCTTCCAGCAGTCCTACACCTACTTCACCTGGCGCACCACCAAGCGGGAACTGACCGAGTACCTCACCGAACTGTCGGGGGAGGCCGCCTCCTACATGCGGCCCAACCTCTTCGCCAACACCCCCGACATCCTGCACGCCTACCTCCAGCACGGCGGCCGCCCCGCCTTCGAGGTCCGCGCCGTCCTGGCCGCCACCCTCTCCCCCACCTGGGGCATCTACAGCGGCTACGAACTCTGCGAGAACACCCCCCTGCGCGAGGGCAGTGAGGAATACCTCGACAGCGAGAAGTACCAGCTCAAACACCGCGACTGGCAGACCGCCGAACGCGAGGGCCGCACCATCACCCCCCTCATCACCAAACTCAACACCATCCGCCGCGAGAACCCGGCCCTGCGGCAACTGCGCGACCTCCACTTCCACCACGCCGACAAGGAGGAGGTCATCGCCTACGCGAAACGGCGTGGTTCGAACACGGTTCTGGTGGTCGCCAACCTCGACCCCCACCACACCCAGGAGGCCACGGTCTCGTTGGACATGCCGCAACTCGGCCTGGACTGGCACGAGTCGGTACCGGTGCGCGACGAGCTCACCGGCGAGACCTATCAATGGGGCAGGTCCAATTATGTGCGCCTGGAGCCGGGGGGAGCGCATGTGCTCGTCGTCGGCCGGGCATCCGGGAGTGAGCCCCCGGACGAGCACAGCCGTGTCCTGCGACCGTCCAGCCCGTCGATCGGAGGGTCACCCACAGCATGATCGTCAACGAACCCGTCCCGGACACCTTCGAGGACACCCCCGCCAAGGACCGGGACCCGGACTGGTTCAAACGAGCCGTCTTCTACGAGGTCCTGGTCCGCTCCTTTCAGGACAGCAACGGTGACGGCATCGGCGACCTGAAGGGTCTGACCGCCAAACTGGACTACCTGCAGTGGCTGGGCGTGGACTGCCTCTGGCTGCC
>NZ_JBIRYZ010000041.1:0-32845 GCF_044390325.1 Streptomyces sp. NPDC018964 | reverse complement strand
AGGAGTGCGTCGAGAATGGTGTCGCTGATCTGGTCAGCGATCTTGTCGGGGTGACCCTCGGTCACGGACTCCGAGGTGAACAGGCGACGGGACACGGTTTCTCCTTCTCCTTACTGCGGTGGGTTCCCGTGCTTGCGCAGGGGCAGGTCGGCGTGTTTGGTGCGGAGCATGGTCAGCGACTGGATCAGGACCTCGCGGGTCTCCGCCGGGTCGATCACGTCGTCCACCAGGCCGCGTTCGGCGGCGAAGTACGGGTGCATCAACTCGGACCGGTACTCCTTGACCATCCGTGCCCGCATGGTGTCCGGGTCGTGCGCGGCCGCGATCTGGCGACGGAAGACGACGTTCGCCGCGCCTTCCGCGCCCATGACGGCGATCTCGTTCGTGGGCCAGGCATAGGTCAGGTCGGCGCCGATGGACTGTGAGTCCATCACTATGTACGCGCCGCCGTACGCCTTGCGGAGGACGACCGACACTCGCGGCACGGTGGCGTTGCAGTACGCGTACAGCAGCTTGGCGCCGTGCCGGATGATGCCGCCGTGTTCCTGGTTCACCCCAGGCATGAAGCCGGGCACGTCCAGCAGGGTGACCAGGGGGATGTTGAAGGCGTCGCAAGTCTGGACGAACCGGGCTGCCTTCTCGGCCGCTTGGATGTCCAGGGCTCCGGCCAGGGCCGCCGGCTGGTTGGCGACGATGCCCGTCACCTGACCGCCCAGCCTGGTCAGCGCACAGACGACGTTGGGGGCCCAGCGCGCGTGAGCCTCCAGGTAGTCGCCGTCATTGACAAGTTGCGCGAGGACGGCCCGCATGTCGTACGACCGGCTTCCGTCCGAGGGGACGAGGTCTATAAGACCGTCGCAGCGCCGGTAGACGGGGTCGGTGCAGTGCGCCTCCGGCGGGTGCTCCCGATTGTTCTGCGGCAGAAGCGACAGCAGGTAGCGCACCTCCTCCAGGCAGGTCTGCTCGTCGTCGTACGCAAAGTGGCACACGCCCGAGGTCTCCGCGTGCACGTCCGCGCCGCCAAGTGCCTCGTGCGTGACCTTCTCACCGGTCACCGTCTGGACGACGTCGGGACCGGTGACGAACATCTGGGACACGCCGCGGGTCATGAACACGAAGTCGGTCAGCGCGGGGCTGTAGGCCGCGCCGCCCGCGCAGGGGCCGAGTACAACGCTGATCTGCGGGATCACGCCGGACGCGCTGGTGTTACGGCGGAAGATGCCGCCGTATCCGGCCAGTGCGGCGACACCTTCCTGAATGCGGGCGCCCGCCCCGTCGTTCAGTGACACCAGCGGCGCCCCGGCCGCGACCGCCTTGTCCATGATTTTGTGGATCTTCGCCGCGTGTGCTTCGCCCAGCGCACCGCCGAAGATCCGGAAGTCGTGTGCGTAGACGAAAATGGTACGTCCGTGCACGGTGCCCCAGCCGGTGATCACTCCATCGGTGTGGGGACGCTTGGCCTCCAGGCCGAATCCGGAGGCGCGATGTCTGCGCAGCGGCTCCACCTCGGTGAAAGATCCCTCGTCCAGCAGAAGGTCGACGCGTTCGCGGGCGGTCAGCTTGCCCTTGGTGTGCTGGGTTTCGGTCGCCTTCCGGCAGGGCCCCTGCCGTACCTCCTCCCGAAGTGCGTGAAGTTCGGCGGTCCGGTCCCGCAGGGTGGCTTCGGGGACGTGCTGGGGCACCGGGGCTGTCATGGGTGGGCTCCTCGTCGGGCTCTTCGTCGGGTCAGCGGGTCCAGCCCAGCTCGCGCGACAGGATCAGCTCCTGAGGGGTGAGCGCCGTGGGGACGAGCCGTTCCGGATGTCCGGTCGGCGGGACGGGCACGGCCCGCTCTTGCCCGTGAGGGTCGGCGGGCAGGTGCCCGGTCCAGAACGCGCCGAGGCTGAGCAGACCCAGCCAGACGGTCCTGCCGAACCACCTCACCGGGGTTTGCTGCCGATGGCGAGGGTGTCGGGTCCGCTCACCGCCGTGGTGCGGATGTCGGTGAATCCGGCGTCGGAGAGCCACTGGACGCACTCGCTGGGGGTGTACTCGCGTCCTTCGTCGGAGGTCAGCAGCATGTTGAGGCTGCCGAGGAGGCTCAGTGCGGCACTGCGCCGGTCGTCGTCGATCATCCGGTCGTAGACGAGGACGACACCGCCCGGGGTGAGCGCCTGGTGGATGCGGGCGATCAGTGCCTCGCGCTGCCGGAGACCGAAGTAGTGGAGGATGTGCCCGACGATGTACACATCCGCTCGCGGCAGGGCGTCGGTGAAGAAGTCGCCCCCGGCGAAGCGCACGTGGTCCGTCATCTCCAGGGACTTCATGTGCTCCTGGAAGAAGGGTTCCATCTCGGGCAGGTCGAAACAGGTGGCCTGGATGTGCGGGTGTGCTCGGTGCAGGTGAGCGGCGAGGTTGCCGCGCGCGCCACCGAGGTCGACGAATGAGGAGTACTCCGTCCAGTCAAGCGCGCTAGCCAGGCTGTGCCCGACGCCGCCGTTGACGGCGTCCATGGCGCCGAGGAAGCCGCGGGCCGCCTCGGGGTCCGCGTAGCCGCCGAAGAAGCCGCCCTGGCTCGGAACCTGCTTCTCACCCGTGCGCAGGGCGTCGGTCAGCTGTGCCCAGACGGGGAACAGCTTGGTGTCCGCGAGCCGGGTGTAGCCGCCGACGTATCCGGGCTTGCGCCGGTCCAGGTATCGGTCGGCGGCCGGGCTGTTGCGATACATCTCCTCGCCCTCCCGCTCCAGGAGTCCAAGCGCCACCAGGGCGTCAAGGAAGTCTCGCGAGCCTCGGGGATGGATGCCCGCCTGGTCGCACAGCTCTACGAGGGGCAGCGGTTTCCCGGCGAGCAGGGTGAACAGGTCCAGTTCGACCGCGCTGATGAGGGCACGCGATCCGTAGAAGGCCATGGTCAGCTTGAGGATGTCGCCCGGTCCGCGGATTTCCGTGTGCGGCGTCATGGTGTGCTTGCTCTCCTTGAACGTGGGGCTGGCGGTTCAGGCGGGCGGGGTCTGGTGCGTGCCAGACCCCGCGGTTCTCGAATGTCCGGGAGGGGGCCCTAGACGGGGCGGCACTCCAGCGTCGTCCAGGTGTGGGAGGGCGTGTTGACGATGTCGAAGTTCGCCTCGAGCAGCAGCTGTCGCCACTCGGCCAGCACCCGTTCGCGGCCTCCGAAGAGCACCAGCATGTCGATGTCCAGCATCTTGGCGTGGTCCCACTCGTTCTCGGGGGCCATGACCTGGTCGAAGATCAGCAGGCGTGCGTCGTCATCGCCGATGGCTTGCCGGATCCGGTGCAGGACGGTCAAGACTCGCTCGTCGGACCAGTTGTGCAGCACGCCCTTGAAGAGGTAGGCGTCGTAGCCGGTGGGTACGGGGTCCGTGAAGAAGTCGCCGGGCAGTACGGTGACGCGGTCGGTGACTCCTGCCTCCTCCAGGACGGGCCCGGCCGACGCGGCCACCCGTGGCAGGTCCATGAGGAGGCCGGTGGCGTGCGGGTGGCGCCTGAGGATCTGGGCGAGGAACCAGCCGTCGCCGCCGCCGAGGTCGGCGATGCGCGAGAAGCGCTCCATGCCCTGGTCGGCGAGTCCGTCGAGGACGAGCCGGCGGCTCCAGTGGGCCATGAACCGCTCGAAGAATTCGCCGGCTTCCGGATTCGCTTCCAGGTGCTCGAAGAACGAGCTTCCGAACACGCGCTGGAAGGCCGGTTCGCCGGTGCGCACACTGTGCATGATCTCGTCGTACGGCCGCCTGGTCAGCTCCATGTTGTTGTACTTCACCAGGGGCAGCACCCCGTCCGGGTTGCCGGTGCGCAGTCCGTCCGACAGGGGCGTCGGGGAGAAGGTCTTGACGGGCCCCTCGGCGAAGACGCCGACGGAGGCGGCGCTGCGCAGGATGCGGTAGAGGGAGAGTTCGTGGGTGTCCGTCTCCTTGGCCAGGTCCGCGACATGGCGGGGGCCGTCGGCGAGGAGATCGGCGATCTTCAGCTCGGTCAGCACGTGGACGATCCGGGCCAGGCGTCCGGAGGCGGCCAGCAGGAGCAGCTGCTGGGCGTGGAGCTCGGTGGGGATGACAGGCGCCGCGGTCTCCTGTCCCGCGCGGTGCCTGTCTTCGATGATCTTTTTGATGCGCTCCATGTTCGCCCGGGTCGTCGTGTTGAGGTGAGCGGTCATGTGTGCGTTGCCGAACGGGGCCTCGGGCTTCATGTCGAACTCCTGCACCCACCGCATCTCGGTGCCTCCGGCGACGGCCCGGTAGGTCCAGTGCAGGTTCATGTAGGCGAAGGGCCCGGTCTCGACGCGGTGCGCTCGGACCGTGCGGGATTCCTTGTCGGGCGCACGGTGGGAGACCCACTCCCAGACCTTTCCGCCCGCGTCGGGGCGGGTCTTGAGACGGAAGTCGAAGCCGTCGTCGTCCTGACGGAGGATCTCCGCCTCGGCGTACTCGGAGAACAGTTCCGGCCATGACTCGATGTCGTTGGTGATGTCCCAGACGAGCTCGAACGGCGCGTTGATGAGGATGGAGTTGTCCGTGCGCGCTGCCATGTCAGGCGACCTCCCCGGCCGTCTCGGTGTTGACCAGCTGCAGGGTGTGCCGGGGGGTCTTCAGCTCCTCCCCCGATATCGACACTCCGAGGTCCTGTTCCAGTTTCGCGGAGATCTCCAAAAGGGCGAGGGAGTCGTATCCGAGGTCCTGGTAGGTGATGTCGAGGATGTCGCCGTCCAGGTCCCGTTCGTCGGGGTCTCCTGCGCATTCCCTGATGATCTCGACGAGTCGGGGCAGGTCGATCTGGGGCACGATGAACCTCCGGATGAGTGGTGTGATGCGGTGGTGTGCGCTCAACGCGGGTGACATGGAGACAGCTTGGTCAGATGCGCCGCTGGACGACCATTGCGGAGTTGAACCCGCCCATACCTCGCGCGACGACCAGGGCGGTGCCCACTCGCAGCTCACGGGGCTGGTGGAGCACCAGGTCGATGTCGAGCCCGGGCGCGGGCACACTGGTGCCGATGGTCGGCGGGATGACGGAGTCCCTGATGGAGAGCAGCGCGGTCGCCACGTCCAGGGCCGCTCCTCCCGCGTAGAGTCGTCCGGTCATCGTCTTGGGTGCGGTGACCGGTACGGCGCCGGGCCCGAAGACGTTGGTGAGGGCTTCCGCCTCCGCCCGGTCGAGGGCCGGCACTCCTGCGGCGTCGGCGTAGACCACGTCGACGTCCTCCGGCGCGACCCGGGCCTCGTCGAGAGCCAGACGGATGGCCCGGGCCAGCCCGGTGGGCCTGCCTGTGCCGGGGCGGGAGTCGAAGGTGGAAGCGTGCCCGGCGATCGTCCCGTAGACCATGGCGGTGTCTCGCTCGTGTGCGGAGTCCGCCCGCTCGACGACCACCATGGCTCCGCCCTCGCCGGGCACGTATCCGGCGGCCCGCGCGTCGAATGGCAGATAGGCGTGGTGAGGATCGGTGGCCTCGCTCAGGAAGCCGCTCGGGATCTGGGCGACCAGGCCCCAGGGGCAGAGGGAGGCTTCGAATCCTCCGGTCAGGGCCGTGTTCAACGTTCCCTTGCGCAGCAGGCGCGCCGCGTGGGCGGCGGCGTCGAGGCCGCCGGCCTGCTCGGTGACGAACACGGAGCTGTGCCCGCGCATGCCGTGGCGGATGGAGATCTGACCGGTGTTCACCGCGTAGAACCAGGCGAACGACTGGTAGGCGCTGACGCGTTGTGGACCTGTTCCCCAGAGCTTCTGCATCTCGCGCTGGCCGAACTCGAACCCTCCCGCGCCGCTGGCCGTCAGGACGCCGAGGCCGTACTCGTCCTCCTTCTCCGGCTCCAGTCCGGCGTCCGCCAGTGCCCACTCGGCGGCCACCAGGGCGTGCTGCGTCATGCGGTCGGTCTGCGGCAGGAGACGCCCGGGGAGATGGGCGGTGGCGTCGAACGCCAGTACCTCGCCTCCCACTCGGACGGGGTAGCTGTGGGGATCGAATCGCTGGATGACATCGATGCCGCTCTTGCCGGCGAGTGTGGCCGCCCAGTACTCCTCGGTGCCGATGCCGTTGGGTGCCACGATGCCCATGCCGGTGACCACGACGGGGGTCGGCGCGCTCATGAGCTGGTCTCCTTCGGACGGGCGAGCACTGCGGCGCTCTGGAAGCCGCCGAATCCGCTGCCGACGCTGAGCACGGTGTCGACCCGCTGTTCCCTCGCGACGTTCGGCACATAGTCGAGGTCGCATTCGGGGTCGGGTTCCTCGTAGTTGGCGGTGGGCGGGACCACGCCGTGTTCGATCGCCAGCGCGGAGGCGGCCAGTTCGAGGGATCCGATGGCTCCGAGGGAGTGTCCGATCATGGACTTGATGGAGCTCACGGGCACGTCGTACGCCCGCCGGCCGATGCTGCGTTTGAAGGCGGCCGTCTCGTGCCGGTCGTTCTGCCGGGTGCCGGAGCCGTGCGCGTTGATGTAGTGCAGGTCCTCGCCGGTGCGGCGGGCCTGGTTCAGGGCCGCGGTGATGGCTTCCGCCATCTCCCGGCCGTCCGGCTTCAGGCCGGTCATGTGGAAGGCGTTCGACCGCGTGGCGAAGCCGCGGACCTCCGCGTAGGCGTGCGCTCCTCGCCGGCGGGCGGCGCCCAGTTCCTCCAGGACGAAGACCGCCGAGCCCTCCCCGAGCACGAATCCGTCGCGATTGCGGTCGAAGGGGCGGGAGGCGTGCGCAGGGTCGTCGTTGTTGGCCGATGTCGCCTTGATGGCGTCGAAGCAGGCGACGGTGATGGGCGAGATCGGTGCATCGGTGGCACCGCAGACGACCACGTCGGCGCGTCCGTCCCGGATGAGCTCCGTGCCGTATCCGACGGCGTCCAGGCCGGAGGTGCACCCGGTCGACACCACCGTCACCGGTCCCTCGGCTCCCACCTCCCAGGCGACCTCTCGGCAGATGGAGGTGGGTATGAAGTAGTCGAAGAGCTGCTCGACGGCGAGCGTGTGGTCGACCAGCCACTGCGAGCCGCCGTCGCTGACCCGCTCGTACTCGCGGTCGAGGCTGGTGGTGGAGCCGACAGCGGTGCCGATACTCACCCCGATCCGTTCCGGGTTCACCTCGGCCGGGTCCAGCCCGCTGTCCTTCAGTGCGTCACGAGCGCAGACGACGGCGAGCTGCGTGGCCCGGTCGTACGTCGACGCCTGCCGGGGCGACAGCCCCTCGCCGATAGGGTCGAAGTCGATCTCTCCGGCTATCCGGGACCGGAAGGGCGCGGCGTCGAACAGAGAGATGGCCCTGGTGGCGGTGCGTCCGGCGGTCAGCAGGTCCCAGAAGGCCGCGGTTCCGACGCCTCCTGGGGCTCGCACACCGATGCCGGTGATCACCACCCGCTTCTCCGCGTGCTGGGTCATGTCAGCCTCCCACCTTCGGCGGCGCGGAGGCCGGGTGCGGCACGGGCTCGGTGTCGACATGGCCGAGTTCGGGCCTCGGGGCGAGCGGTGAGATCTGGAAGACCACTCGCGCAGATACGTTTCCTCGGTTCTCGATGCGGTGTCGCTGGCCGCGAGTGACGAACAGGGCCTCGTCCTGCTCCAGGCGCACCTCCTCGCCGTTCACCTGGACGACGAGGTTCCCTTCAATCAGGTACAGGTACTTGTCCGAGAACGGGTGGTAGTGCTCGGTGATGGACTCCTGGGGTGCCAGCTCGATGTGGCCGAGGAATCCGGAGGTCGTACCCACCGACGACGGTGTCAGCAGGGCGCGGGTGCTTCCCCCCTGCCGGTGACTGGGCGCCACACTGGACATGGCGATCTTGGCGGCGGCTGCCACGGTGTGTTCTCCTTCGTGCTGAGCGATGGTCACGGATGGTCGGCGGTCAGGAGTCGGGGGCGGTCCAGCTGTAGAACACTTCCGCCTTGGAGTCCTTCAACTCCTTCCAGTCCTGCGCGTACGGGTGGAGGTACTGCCCTACGCGCTCGTTGACCTCCTGGAACAGCGGGTGGCTGCGCGCCTGGTAGAGCCGCTCCATGATGTTGTCGTCGGCTTCGACGAGGTGCATGTACAGATCGTGGAAGCGGAACAGGACCCGTCGCCTGACCCCGATCTCCACCGGCAGTTCCGTCTTGTCGTGCTCGGCAAACGCGGCTGCCACGTGCTCCGCGTCCGCCGGGTCCATACGCAGGACCATGAGTGCCCGGTAGGCCATGTTCACGCTCCGTCCGGTGACGCGGCGTCGAAGGAGTGGGTGAGCTCGCAGAAGATCGGCTTCGGCCGGGAGACGGACCGGCAGTAGTCGAAGTGGCTCTGCAGCCGCGGATCGGCGTGCATGGCGCGGAAGTCGGCCTCCGACCGCCACTGGGCGTAGTTGACGACCTGTTCGCCATCGCGGCTGAGGTGGAAGTTCGCGGAGACGAAACCCGGCATGTGCCGGATCAGGTCCTCGGTCACCTGGACCAAGTGGTCGCGCAGTTCCTGCTGCTTCTCAGGGGCGACGGTGAAGACGTTGACGAGGGTGAACAGGTCCGGCGAGAGGGAGATGGTCGCCATGCGGTCAGCCCTCCAGCGCCGTGACGCCGGACTTGTCGGGGGTTCGCGCCAGGATCCGCTCCAGTGCGGACCGCAGCTTCCCGGCGGCGTCCTCCGGCAGGTTTTCGGCCCGCCACGCCACGAAGCCGTCCGGCCGGATCAACAGCGCACCGTTCCGTGTGAGACTCGTGGTTTTGAGGAAGGCCCCATCGGGATCTGCCAGTTGCCCGTCGCTGCCTGCAGTGTGGCAGTGCACGGGCACGCCCAGGTCCTGCGTGACCTTGTCGGCCGCAGCTTGCCACTCGCCTCCGCCGGGTCCGGCGAGCAGGACGAACGCGTCCGTGCTGAGGTCAACTGTCGAGACGCGCTCCCCACCGCGGTTCAGCCAGAGATGGGGCACACGGTACCCCGGCCGGCCGGTGAGGTCGTGTTCGGCGGGGATGGGTTCCGGGTAGGCGGCACCGAGAATTGCGTCAGAGGTGTAGCGGTAGCCGGTGGCGACCAGCGTCGACTCGCGCAGCTCGCGGCGCAGTTCCTCGGAGTCGTTGAGCCTCCAGGTGTGGCGGATCCATGCCTGATCGGCGACGGCGGCACCGATCGGCAGGCGCTCCTGCTCATAGGTGTCGAGCAGGGCGTCGCTGGCCGTTCCCTTCAGGACGGCCGCCAGCTTCCATGCCAGGTTGTGGGCGTCCTGGATACCGCCGTTCGCTCCGAAGGCACCGGCAGGCGGGTGCACATGAGCGGCGTCCCCGGCCAGGAAGACCCGGCCGCTGCGGTAGGAGCGCGCGCTGTTGTGGGACATTTCCCAGGGCCTGGCCATCTGGACCTCGATCGGAAGGTCCGGGAGCCCGGTTGCGTTCCGGATGATCTGCGCGCAGCGCTCGTCGGTGAACTGCTCGGCCGAGGTCTCCCGCGGGTCGTAGAAGAAGCCGAAGATCCAGCGTTCCTCGTCGAACAGCTGGAGTACGGCCGGCACGTCCGGGAGCTGGAGGACTCCGGGTTCGTCGGGGTTCGGCAGGTAGCAGATGACGAAGCGCCGACCCTTGACCGTATCCTTCAGGTCTGCCTTGAACAGGACGCTCATGGCGTTGCCGATCGTGCCGTGTCCGGTGCGCGAGATCCCCAGCTTCTCCCGTACGGGGCTGCGCACCCCGTCCGCCGCGATGAGGTATCGGGCGCGGACCGTGCTCTCCTCGCCGGTGGCCTGGTCGACGATCGTGGCCGTGACTCCGCTCTCGTCCGCCGTGAACGCGTCCATACGCGTGTTGAAGTCGATACGGGCCCCACGGCGAACGGCCTCGTCGCGGAGGATCGGCTCCAGCCTGTCTTGCCCGCACCAGTAGGGACGGGTGGGGCTGAGGTGGCCGACGTCAAGCGAAGGCTCCTCGACGGTCACCGCGTTCTCCAGGTCGTGCAGGCCATTGGCCCGAATGACGACCCAGGGGATCTGGTTCGCCGGCTGACCGAGTTCGCGCCAGCGGGCTCCCTCGATGAGTTTCGGCCCGCGCTCGATCACGGTCTGTTCCAGGCCCACACCACGCAACAGCTCCATCGTGCGGGAGCTGATTCCCGACGCCCGGGTCAGAACCGTGGTTCCCCGGTGCTTCTCCACCAGGCGGCATGAGATCCCGTGCTGACTGAGAAAGAGGGCCGCGGATAGTCCGGTAAGACCTCCGCCGGCTATCAGTACCGGGATTTCTTCAGTGGACAAGGTGCAGCCTTTCAGTCGATCGGATACACGCACACGAGTCGCCCCTGCGCGGGAATCACTTCCCCCTCGGGCCGACCAGTGCAGCGCTGCTTGGCTCATACACATGAACATCTTCCGATCCGTCCAGTCAACATCGAACAATCACTCACGATGGGCCGGATAGCTGCGACTGACAACGAGTCAGGCGCCCTGGGAAAAATGAAACAACATTGATACCCATCAGATTTATCCGCCAAACGTCACCCTCTCCTCGACGGCTGATAAATTCGAACATGCAATGTGAAGCCTTCACTCCTTGGTCTCCCTTTTACCTTGTCAACAAAAGAGATCAAGCCATCCAAGGCATTGCACCCCGCAGGTGCATTGATCAGATCACGCCAAGCGCCTCGCCAATCACTGGTGCGTTTTGGCGACGAATACCTTGAAGTGTCCTGACTTCCCCCTCCGCAATGTGTCCAGAATCTGCTCCTGTCTGCGCACTTAGGGCTCTCTTGACGCCACGCTGTGTGCACTTGGAGGCTGCTGTTCCATGGGTGAAACGATCCGGCTGGCCGGCGTACACGAGACGCTCCTAGCCACACTTCAGGCCCGCGCTCTGGACAATCAACAACCGGATCCCGTACTGGGAGACGCCACGGCGGAGGAGCTGCTGCGCCGCATCGACTACGACTTCAGCCGCATCAGGACAGCCACCAAGGACGTGCGGATCGTGACGTTCCGTGCCAGCAAGCTCGATGAGTGGACCAGGGGGTTCCTGACGACCCATCCGAACGCTGTGGTGCTGCATCTCGCGTGCGGTCTGGACAGCCGGGCATTCCGGATGGACCTACCCAACGGTGTCGAGTGGATTGACGTTGATGTACCGGACGTCATCGAGTTGAGAAGCCGGCTCTATCCGAACCGCGACGGTTACCGGATGATCGGAGCATCGGTTACCACGGAGGAGTGGTTGAATTCTGTGCCTGGAGACCGGCCGACGCTTGTGGTCGCCGAAGGGCTGACGCCGTATCTCCAGGAAGCCGACGGGGAGGAAATGCTTCGACGGCTCACCCGGCATCTTCCACAGGGTGCGGTCATGTTTGATGCCGTACTCCCGTGGACTCTCCGATTCGCTAAGTACTCGCAACTCCTGCGGGCCACGGGCGCGACATTTGGCTGGGGTGTCGGAGATCCCCGGTCTCTGGAGAGCAGGATCCCGGGCTTGCGATTCCAGGAGCAGTGGTCGCTGCTCGATTCGCCGCATCTCGCCAGTGCCCGTCCCGTCGAAAGGTTGGTGAGCGCCAGCATGCGCAGCATTCCACAACTTCGCTACGCGCATCGGCTGCTGCGTTACGCCTTCTGATTCAGGGGCTGTTCACCGTTTGGACACCAATGAAACAGCAGTGCCGGCGGGGCCCGTTCGGTCGGACCCCGCCGGCATCACCAACGGGTATTCATGAGGCGTTTCAGGGCTGTCATCCCGTGGAGGCCGGGGCCAGTGCTTTGCCTGGCGCCTTCTCGAGCTTCGCCCTCTTGGTGAGCATGGCGAAGGCGGCTCCCACGAGCGCGACGACGCCAGCCACGGTGAAGGCCAGACCCATTCCTGAGATGAATGAGGAGTGGACGACATCGGAGAGAGTCTCGGCATGCTGGCCGGGCACGACGTCGGCCGACGGGGCGACTCCGACCTTGGCCGCGTCTTCCATCGTCGCGGCCTCTTCCGGACTGAGTCGTGGCAGGTTCGCCTCCGCCCACTTGTCGGGGAAGACGTTGCCGACCCGGGAGGCCATGAGGACGCCGAGTACGGCGGTGCCGAGACTTCCGCCGACCTGCATCGCGGACTGCTGCAGACCGCCGGCCACACCGGCCAGTTCGGCCGGGGCGTTGCTGACGATGACGTCCGTCGTCCCCACCATCACCGGAGCGAGACCAAGGCCCAGCAGCACGAACCAGAGCGAGGTGATCCCCATACCGCTGTCTGCTTCCAGTGTCGACATCCCCCACAAGGAGGCCGCCGTCAGGAGCATGCCCACCACCAGCGGCCCGCGTGGACCGAACCGACTGATCACGGCACCGGACACTGGAGCACCGACAATCATCATGCCGGTGAGCGGCAGCAGGTGCACACCGCTCTCGACCGGGCTCATGCCATGGACGTTCTGCAGGTAGAACGTAACGAAAAAGAGTCCACCGATGAACGAGAACGCCATCAGCACCATGAGTACGGTTCCCGCAGACAGCGGCACGGAACGGAACATGGCGAGCGGCATCAGCGGCTCGATGGCCCTGCGCTCGCGCAGCGTGAAACCGGCGAAGGCGAGGACGGCGGCGGCCAGGAAGCCCAGCGTCCGCAGATCGCCCCATCCCCAGGCTGGAGCCTTGATCAGGCCCCAGACCAGGCAGAACATGGCTCCGGACAGGAGCACGATGCCGGAGACGTCGAAGGACTTCGGGGCGCGCTCGGCGCGCGCGTCCGTCAGGATGATGAGGCCGACGACGAGCGCGGCGAGGCCGACCGGCACGTTGATGAAGAAGACCGCCTCCCAGCTGACATGCTGGACGAGGAGTCCGCCGACGATCGGCCCGGCAGCAGTCGAGGCGCCGACTACGCCACTCCAGATGCCAATCGCCATGTTGAGCTTGTCGGGCGGGAACGTGACCCGCAGCAGGCCGAGCGCGGACGGCTGCATCAGAGCGCCGAACAGGCCCTGGAGAACGCGGAAGACGACGATCACCGCGACGCTGTCGGAAAGACCGATGGCCGCCGAAGTGACGGCGAAGCCCGCCACTCCGACCAAGAAGGTCTGGCGGTGTCCGAACCTGTCGCCCAGTTTGCCGGCCGTGATCAGTGAGACCGCGAGTGCCAGCAGATAGCCGTTGGTGATCCATTGCACGTCGGCCAACGAGGCGTGGAGGTCCTGCTGGATGGCGGGGTTGGCGATGGCGACGATGGTGCTGTCCAGAGCCACCATCATCACGCCGACCGCGACCGCAAGAAGTGTCGGCCAGGGACGTCCACGCAGACCGGAAGCGGGAGTTTCCCTGACGCCTGGCGGCTCGTCGTGCGTTGCCGTGCTCATTCAGCGTCCCCCTAACGATTTCCGGCAGGACGGACACAGGTGTGACGGGGAGAACATGACCCGAAGGTAACAGCAGTGAGTGACATTTGACAATGCGAGACAGATGTCATCGGGTGGCGCGAGGTAGGGTTGCGGGGTGGATACCGCCGAAACCAAGACCCCCAACAGCACTGGCCTGCGGCAACGAAAGCTCCGCCGTACGCGTAATCAACTGATCCGCGAAGCTCTAGAGCTGTTCCTGGCGCAGGGTTACGAGCACACGACCGTGGAACAGATCACCGAGGCGGTCGAGGTGCATCCGCGTACGTTCTTCCGCCACTTCGCCAGCAAAGAAGAGGTGGCTCTCACACCCATCAGCGCCATCGACGAGGCGTTTCTCGCCGCCCTGGAGGCCCGGCCGACGGGCGAGAACCCGTTGCAGGCCATGAGCGGTGCCTTCCGGGCCGTCCTGGAGCGCGTACGCGACGGTGAACTGGATGGCGGGGACGGCGCGTTGCACATGGCAATGATGCGGCTGGTCGAGCGCACTCCCGAGCTCCTCGCGGAGCATCTGCGCCGCAGCGAGGAGATGGAGGACAAGCTCGCCCGGGTCGTCGCCGCGCGTGAAGGTGTGGATCTCAGCGACGACTTCCGTCCGCGGTTCATCGTGGCAGTGTTCAAGGCATTCGGCCGCGTCGTCACCCGGGACTGGTACCTGCGAGCGGACAGGGATCTGGAAGCCCTGTCTGTGGCGTTCGAGTCCGCTCTGGACTCGCTGCGACCGGAGTTGTTCGGTGACTGGGGTCGCACGGGAGCCTGACGCTCCAGGCTCCCGCTATCACGCTACCGGCGTGTTCCATCGGCGGCGCCTGGACTCACCGCCAGCCTCCACAGCGTGGTCACTTCCGCCTTCCGTGAGGAGTGCAGCGGATCGGCGGGGTCGTGGGCACGGGGGTGCAGCGGCCGGGCGTCAAGGCGTCCCATCACTGTCAGGCCGGCCTGATCGAACAGTTCGGTCAGCTCTGTGCGGGACCGCAGACCCAGGCGCTCAGCAAGGTCGGAGATGATGAGCCATCCCTCACCGCCGGGTTCCAGATGGGCGGACAGGCCGTCGAGGAAGCCGCGGAGCATCCGGCTTCCCGGGTCGTACACCGCGTGTTCGAGCGGCGTCCGGGCCCGGCCCGGAAGCCACGGAGGATTGCAGACGATCAGGGATGCCCGGCCGCCGGGGAACAGATCGGCCTGCTGGATGTCCACGGTGGATGACAGGCCCAGCCGGTTGATGTTCTCTCGCGCGCAGACGAGTGCACGTGTGTCAAGGTCCGTGGCCACCACCCGCCGAACGCCGCGCCGGGCCAAGACTGCGGCGAGAACCCCCGAGCCGGTGCCGATGTCGAATGCCGTGCCCTGTGGCGGCAGCGGTGCCTCGGCCACTAGATCGACGTACTCGCCACGCACCGGGGAGAACACACCGTAGTGCGGCGTGATCGACTCGCCGAGCGCCGGCACGCGGACTCCCTTCTTGCGCCATTCGCCGGCCCCAAGGACACCCTGAAGCTCGCGCAGTGACATGACATAAGGTTCGTGGCACTGCCCGTACGCCTGTTCGCAAGCCAGTCGCACGTCCGGGGCTCGGCGCAGGGGAATCACATGCCCCGCTTCGACCGGCAAGAGCAGCATGCCCAGGATTCGTGCACGTCTCGACTGCGCCTGACGGTACAAATGGAAGCTCTGCTCCGGTGACGCCCCCGGCTTCGGCGGTTTACGGTCGACGCGGCGCGCCATCGCCCCCAGCAGTTGACGGGCGTTGTGGAAGTCACCGCGCCATAACAGCGAGGTTCCCTCGCACGCCAGGCGGAACGCGGTGTCGGCGTTCATCCGGTCATCGGCCACCAGCACCTGTTTTGGTGGCGGCGCGCCGCTCTCCGACCGCCACAGGGCGCACCGCTCCTCTCCCGAACTATCCAACCAGCAAACGGTCTGTTCCTTGTTCACCTCTTCATCATCCCCCGCGCCACTGCTGGCCTTCGACCGGGCCACGGCACTCACCAGCCGACGTCGCGGTGGCGGACGTCCCCCAGGGTCTCCCAGCAAACCCGATCGGACAGCGGCCTTCGCTCAGAAACCGCACTCTCCCACCGGTTCGGCCCTTCCCGGCGCCGGTACGCGCTATCGAGGTAAACATCACCGCAGTGGTTCTGGCCGTCCCTTCTCCAACTCTCGCCCCAGTTCGACGAACTATTGTTCGCTCAGCTCGGGTACCGACTTCGGCCACTCCAAGGCGGCCGAACTGCCGCCAGGCATGGCGCCGCTCCACTGACCGCACCGTGCTACCGGACGAAGGCGCCGCGGACGGTCGTACCGGCAGCGCGTCACGGCTCAGCCCGACGTCACCTCGGCCGGGCTCGGTCGTCGGGCCCTCCTCCCCGCTGCACCACGCGGAGCCGTTCGGCCCGGTCGACACCATCGTCCTGGTCGACACGGAGGCGGAACGGCCGGCCGCCATGAACGCCTCCAACGGCGCCCTGGTGGCCACGCTCTCCACGGACGACCGGTCCACCTACGACCGGCTGGCCCCGCACATCCGCGCCTTCAAGATCGGCCACGGCGTCCCGCGCTCCCGCGGCGACCGCGACGAACCGTTCGGCGGCTCCGGCGCGTCCTGGCGCGGCGCGTTCGTCGGCGGCCTCCTGGTCCGCGCCGTGACCCAGGGCCCGGCCGGGGGACGCCTGCCCGGCAACTTCCCGGAGTACCAGCTCATACCCTGACTCGTGTGACCGCCCGGACACACACCGTGCGCCCCGCCCCACCGCCACCCGGAGACACGGAAAACGCAGGTGAAAGGCACTGCGAAACCTTGGTATGGTTGTCCATGTCGCCGCAGGGGGAACACCCCGCCGAGGCGGCGGACACCTTGTCCGGGTGGCGGAATGGCAGACGCGCTAGCTTGAGGTGCTAGTGCCCTTTATCGGGCGTGGGGGTTCAAGTCCCCCCTCGGACACCAGCTGAGACCCCGGTTCATCTGGGGTCTTTCTGTTTCTCCGGCTGTGGCGTGCCCAACCGCATGATCGACAGCGCAGTCCTGGCTTCGCCGTACGTACTGTCATCCCCTGGTCGCTCTGCGGGCTCCAGGCCGGTGGTGCGGAGGAGGCCGGCGGCCTTGCCGGGTATGCTGAGGGTGACCGGCAGTGCCGGGGCGTGGGCATCCTCCGGCGAAAGACTCCGTGGAGTCGGCAGTCGGCTCGACCGACCTGTTCCAGCTCGCCACCGAGCTGCCTGCCGCGGTCCTCGCCCGCGCCCTCGGCATCGACATCACCGTCGTCGTCAAACGGCAGTGAGCCGCTGCCGCGGACTGGGCCGTCTACGCGGCAGAGATCAGCCGACGCGCCCCCGCCTGGTCACCGAAGCCCGCGGCACCTGCGGCCGAAACGCCCCCGGAGACCACGAGCGGTGGTCTCCGGAGGCCAGGAGCTCAGGCGACCGACGCCCTGAAAGGATCGGTGGGGATGATCCCCGCCTCGTCGAAGAGCCGCTCCAACGCCTCGTGCCCGTGGCGCCTGCGGAACTCGATCTCGGCTGTTGTCACGGGCAGGGTCCACAGGATGTGGGCGTGGCCCCCGGGAACGGGACAGTGTTCCAGGCCGGGCCCGTGGAGGTAGGGCAGGCTGATCAGCAGGTGATCGCAGGGTGAACCCGGCACCCACGGTTCGCCGATCGGCATGCTGTGCTCCAGGTTGAGCCGACGTCCTCCGCGGTGGTAGTGGGCGATCATCGCCATGAGCTCGATGAACCGCTGGTCGCGGACGTGGGCGGTCATGACGAACTCAAGCCCGTGACCGTCCTTCTCCCTCGCGGCCCAGCACCCGGCGGTCACATAGGCCCAACCGTCGCCGCGTGGACCGGGCCCCACGACGAGAACGCGCAGACCGGGCACCACCGCTCGCCGTTCCGGCCCGAGATCGTAGTCGACGACCTCCACCGAGTGCCCCTCGAAGAACGCCCGGACGTGTGACTCGACGGCCTCCGCGGCCGACACCCTCGCATCACTCACCGCGCGATCATCCCAGACCACGATCGACCGCCCCTGCCGGCTCACTCGGCGTCATGGGACCGCCGACGCCGACTCCGCATGCGTACGACACCTCACCGTGCGAGCCCACCAGGCCCGAGACCGTCCTCGGCCCGCGGGGTGCCCTCACGCGAGGCCTTGTCCGTGGCCCGTCCGATGACCGCGGTCGCTCCCGCGTCCACAGCGCCTCCGACCATGCCTCCCAGGAACGGGACCCCCTCGGTGAGCGTGATCGCGGCGCGCTTGGTTCCACGCTTCGCGACGAGTGGGTCCCGGCCACGGCCACGGGCTCCTTGACGAGGCCGGCGACGGCCGCGTCGATGTCGTCCTCCATGCCCTCGGGAGAACGGCGCCCGTTGCCATCAGGGGCTCTGACACGGGAGCCTTGCCGACGGGAGAGACGGTCCTCGGGAACTCCACCAGAGCGGGCTCGGCTGTCCGCTCCACCGGACGCACCGGCCCGTCCCGGCGTCACGTTCGTCGGGTCCGTGCGGGATTCCGCGGTCCCCGGATTCTCCGGTCCGCGCACGGGACTGGTTGACTTCTTCCGCGCGGGCTGCCGGCGCCGCACCTCCGGCCGGGCGGTCCGCGCCGACACAGCGCCGGGACTCACTGAGGGAAGTGCACGTGGAGCAGTTCGCTGCGGGCAAGGTACTGCGCGGCAGGTACCGGTTGGACCGGATCCTGGGCAGAGGGGCGATGGGGCATGTCTGGCAGGGGACGGACGTATATCTGGAGCGTCCCGTCGCGGTCAAGACCGTCGCCGCGGATCTGCTCGCCCTGCCGGACCGGCGCCGCACCGCCCTGGCGCGCTTCGAGAGGGAGGCCAAGACCGCCGCCCGCCTGGACCACGCCAACCTCACCACCGTGTACGACGCGGCCGTGACCGAGGACGTCTGCTGCCTGGTGATGCAGCTCGTCGACGGGACGACCCTCGACAACGTCGTCGACGGCGCCGACGACGGGCGCCTTCCGGTGCCCGCCGCGGTCTCCGTGGCCGCGCAGCTGTGCTCGGGTCTCTCCGCCGCGCACGCCGCCGACCTCGTCCACCGCGACCTCAAGCCCCAGAACGTCATGGTCCGCACCAGCGGCCTGGTGAAGATCCTCGACTTCGGTCTCGTGAAGGTCGTCTCGGACGCCGACCCACAGCTCACCATGACCGGCGAGACGCTCGGCAACATCGCCTACGCCTCACCCGAACTGCTGGCCGGTGAGAGGCCGTTGGACGGTCGCAGCGACCTGTACGCGGTCGGGTGCCTGCTGCACCACATGCTCACCGGCGACCCGCCCTTCCGCGGCCGGGGCCCCGCCGAGATGGCGACCCTGCACCTCACCGCGCCCCCGCCCCGCCTCGCCGACGACGGCGTCGACGCCCCGGCCGCCCTCCAGGACCTGGTGCACGCCCTGCTCGCCAAGCGCCCCGAGGACCGTCCCGGCGATGCGGCGGACGTGTACGCGGCCCTCGCCCCGTACCTGCCGGCCCCCGATCCGGCGTTCGCGACCCGCAGGATGCCGCCGGAGGATCCCCGGCGGCCGTTCCTCGTGCCGCAAGCGCCGGTCATGCCGCGTTAACCGAGGCAGACCGCGGCACGATCCCGGAGCGGGTCACGCTGCGACCGGCGGCCGGACCCCTGTCGGTTCCTTGAGGAACGGGCTCGGCTCCCCGTACCAGAACACGTCCAGGCTGTCCCGGGCGCGCGTGGCCGCCACGAAGAGCGGGGACCGGGCCCGCTGCGTCTCCGTCCGGCGGCGCGCCGGGTCCGTGGCGCGCCGCCGCTGGACGTCCGCGCGCGGCACGAGCCCGTCGGTCACCCCGGCGATGATCATGCGCTGGTACTCCAGCCCCTTGAACCGGAACATCGTGCCGATGTGGACGCCGCTGTCGCCGAGCGGCCCGTCCGGGCCGATCTCCAGCGCCATGACGCCGTGCTCCCGCAGCGTGTACGCGACCTCGCGTGCCATGTCGTTGGTCGGCACCGCGATGGCGATCTGCTCGTGCGGCACCTCCCCCCCCAGGACTCGATCAGCGCGGCGATCGCCTCGCGCTCCTCCGCCCAGTCGGCCAGCCGGTGCAGGTCCGGGATGGCGCCGCTGAGCACGGATCGGTACCCGGCCAGCGTCTCGGCGCTGCCGTCCAGGTCGTCGTACGTCTCCTCGCCGAGCACGTTCAGCGCCGAGCGCAGGATCTGCCGGGTGGTGCGGTAGCTCAGCGACAGCTTCGACGACCGGCCGCGGATGTTGACGCCGAGGCTGCCGAGGGTCACCTGGTTCTTGTAGATGCGCTGGTGGGTGTCGCCGACCAGGAAGAGGTCGTTGCGGTCCGGGGCGGTCATCGCGCGCAGCATCTTCCAGTGCGCGGGCCGCAGGTCCTGGGCCTCGTCGACCACGATGTGCCGGTACCGGTAGCGCAGCCAGCCCCCCGAACCGTCGGCCACGTGGACGTTGTCGAGGCCGCCCGCCTCCTCCCGCCGGCGTTCGATGTCCTGGATGCGCCGGGCGCGTCCCGCCTCCAGCTGCGCCGCCCGCTCCGCGATCTGGTCCCACGTCTGCACTCCGAGCCGGTCCAGGCGCTGGGTGAACCGCTCGGCGAGCTGCCAGATCTCGGCGCGCTCGGCACGGCTGACCGTGCGTCCGCGTCCGGCGCGGCGGGCCCGGAAGTAGTCCGTGCGGGAGGTGACCACCTGGCCGAGGATCACCTGCGTCCACTCGTCGTGCAGGAACTCCGCGTCCCAGCCGTCCTCGCCGAGCTCGTCGAGGAGCGAGCGCCATTCGCGGACCGCCTGCGCCTCGTCGACGATCCGCTTGCGGTTGCCCGGCTCCGCCTCCCGGACGGTGCGCAGCGCGAGCTGGTCGACGTGGCTGATCTCGACGCGCGACAGCAGTGTCTCGCCGCCCAGGGCGAGCAGCCGCGAACGCAGGTCCGCCGCGAGGTTCTTGTTGTACGTGGTCAGCAGGACCGGCTTGGTCCGGCCGGCCGGGAGCCGCTCCACCAGGTGCTTGACCCGGTGCAGCGCCACGATCGTCTTGCCGGTGCCGGGCCCGCCGCCCACGCGCGCCGGACCGCTGTAGTCCCGCGTGACCAGCTTGGCCTGGGTGGGGTGCAGGAACACCTTCCAGCGCCCGAAGTCCTCGCCCTCCAGCGCCTCGCGCAGCGCGTCGTCGGTCGTGGTGACGATGGTGGCGGGACGCTCGGCGGCGGCCCGGAAGTCCTCGGGGTCGACGGGGTCGGGCGCCGCGACGGGGGCGGTGACCTGCTCCAGGACGTCGTCGTACGCCTTGCCGTCGTACAGCGCCAGCAGCACCTCGCCGGTGAGCTGCGGCGCGTACTCGACGAGGCCGAGGAGCTGGTCCTCGGTGGTCAGCGCGGCGACGACCGGCACCAGGGACGGGGCCACGCCCAGGTCGGTGAGCTGCTGCTCCGACCACTGTGCGAACAGCGGCTCCGGGGCGGCCGGTCCGGCGGGACGGGCGGGCTCGGCGGACGGGGCGGTCCGGGGGGCCGCGGGGCTGAGCACCTCCTCCTGCACGACCTGCAGGTCCACGTACTCGATGCCGCCGGTGACGCGGTTGACCGAGTAGGTGAGCCGGTCCAGGTGCGCGTACACGTCCTTGCGGTGCTTGACCGAGACGATCAGCCAGTCGTCGTCGGCCAGCCGCAGCAGCAGCGCGCGGTACTCGTCGTTGACGCGCGCCGAGTGCAGCTTGTCGTGCCCCTGCAACTGCTTGAGCCGCAGGCCCGCGGAGTCGGGGTTGGTCTTGAACTTGTGCTGGAAGTCGTAGATCGCGCCCTTGACCGGGCGGGGGAGCTTGAGGATCTCCCGGTCCGCCTTGTCGAGTAGGCGCAGTGTGACGTTTTTGCCGGTCACGGCTTGTCGTTCCCCCCGTTGTCCGTGGTGGTGTCGTCTGACTGGTGGTGACCGAGGCGGTCCGCGAGGGCGTCGGCCGTCCAGTCGGCGGCGGTCCGCACCTCCCAGCCGGCCGCGGCGAAGTCGCGGTCCCGGTCGGCGGCCTCCGGGTCGAAGTCCTCGCCCTCCGGTGGGTTCGGGGTACGGACGACTCCGACGCGTGCGTCCGGCCAGGCCAGTTCGGCCTGCCAGCCGGTGTTCGCGTCGAGCTCGTAGCCGTCCCGGGGCACCGGGACGCCCCGCGCGGCGAGGGTCTCGGCGAGCGCGAGCAGGCCGCGCTCGTCCGGGTCGAGGTATTCGATGACCTTGTCCCAGGCCGTGTCCCGGAGGGGCGGGGCGGACACCTCGACGACAGCCGGGGGAGCTTGCGGCGCGGTCTCGGCCGGCGCGAGCGTGAGGCGGACGCTCTGAAGGACCCCGCTCCCGCCCGTGACCGCCAGCGTCTCCACCGGGAACCCGTCGAGACGGCTGGTCGTCAGCTGGACGGCGTCGCCGCCCCCGGTGTCCAGGAACTGCAGCAGGTTGGACCAGTACAGCCAGGCCCGCCAGCGCCGCTTGTGCGCCTCCTCGCGGGCGTGGACGCCGGGCGCGTCGTCGAGGAGGACGATGCCCGTCCAGGCGGGGGGCCTCACCCGGCCGTCGGCGGCGCACACCAGCGGCAGTCCCGAGCGGTCGGTCACCGTGAAGAGCTGCACCGGCCCGGCCGGCCCGGCGGGGGCCGTCCCGCGCAGCGCCGCCGTGATCTGCCCGCCCAGCGCGTCCGGCGCGAGGACGACCGGGCGGGCCCCGGCGCCCATGAAGCCGGCCAGGGCGGCCTCCGCCCGCCACTACTAGAGCTCCGCGTCCGGCCGGCGCAGGTACTCCACGAGCTGTACGGCCGGATTGGTCCACACCGTCTCCGCCAGCTCCCCGGGCAGTCCGCCCCGGGCGGCGGCGTAGTACGCGCGGGCCTTCTCCTGGGCCTTGGCGCCGTACGGCTCCCACACCGGGTCGGCCGGTCCCGTGCCCGAGGAGCCGGTGTCCCGGACGCGGCGCCTCCAGTCGCTCACGTCGCCGTAGGTGAGCTGGAAGACCCGCAGCCCCTCCGCGCGCAGCCGGGTCCGCTTGTCGGCGTCGTCACCGACGCGATTGTGCTCGTGTCCGGCGTGGAACTCGTAGCCGTCCAGGTAGAGCGCCACGCGCGGGCCGGGCGCGTCGACCCGTTCGAAGAGGACGTCGGGGCGGGTGCCGTCGAGGACCCGCTGCTGGGAGACCCGCCAGCTCAGCGTGGTGCCGTCGGCGGAGGTCAGCCGCAGGTCCAGCGCGTGGGTGCCGGCCGGCGTGATGTAGGCGTCGCCGCTGGCGCGGCTCTCGGGCAGCGCGGCCCACTCCCGCAGCGTGTCGATGAACAGCACCTCGAGGTCGCTCTCGGCCTGCTGGTGCATCGGGATGTGCTGGGTGGTGGCGACGGGGGAGGTGAACCAGCGTTCGCCGTCCGCGCCGAGCAGCTCGTCCAGCATCTGCCGGACTTCGTTGCGGCTGACCTTGTCGTAGTCGGCGGGCGGGACGCGGCGCAGCAGGCAGCGGTGGCAGCCGTCGAGGCCCTTCCGCAGGCAGTCGCAGTCCTCGATGACCTCGCGGGCCTTCAGCAGCACCTCGCGGAAGCCGTCGGAGGTCGCCAGGCGGTGCAGGTAGCCGGTGCCGCCGGGCAGCCGGTCGTAGACCACGAGGAACCGGCGCGGCCAGTCGCGGTCCTCGCCGTCCGGCATGGACGCGGCGGTGATGTCGATGTGGTCGGGGTCGCCGCCGTAGCGGGCCGCTATGCCCGCGAACAGCGCGGCGGTGAACGAGGCGAGCCGCTCCCTGGCCCGCGCCACGGACGCCGGCAGCAGGATGCGCACGGCCTCCGTGGTCAGCTCGTGCGCCAGCAGCAGCGGCACGTCCTCTCCTGCGCCCTGCCCCTCCCCGCCGCCGCGCAGCCGCCGGCGCGGGCACCACAGCTGGTGGTGGGCGCTGGCCCGGGTGGACAGGGCAAGGGACGCGGTGAGCGCGTGCTGCGACTGGTCGACGACCGGCCGCCCGTCGGCCGTGGCACCACCGCAACTGGTGCACACGTAGAACGGGTTCAGGCGTACGTCGTCCCCGGCCAGCGGGACCGTGCTGCTGCCGTCCTGCCGGTCGATGCCCAGGTTGAGGGTGCGTACGACGGCCTTGCGGGTGAAGTCGGCGCCGAAGACCGCGCCGTCGTGCCGCCAGGAGCCGGCCGCCAGGTGCGCGGGGTCGACGTCGACGGTGGTGAGCACCGCGTACCGCCTGCGGTCCCGCTCGTCGCGGTCGTCCCGCACCCGGGCGTCGTCCCGCTTGTCCCGGGACGTCACGCGCTTGGGCTCCAGGACGTGGTGCACGCACCCCGCGTCGGCGATCTCCCGGGAGCCGCACCGCGGGCACGGCGAGGTGTCGTTCTTCGGGTCGCCGTGGGTGCGCGCGTACCCGCAGGCCGGGCAGAGCCGCCACACCGCCCAGGCACGCCGCTCCGGGCTGCCGATGTCGAGGGCGCGCACGACGTGCCGGTAGCCGTTGACGTAGAAGCTGTTGCCGGGCGCGAGTTCGGTCAGGGCCAGTTTGCGGGACTGCTCGTAGTCGCGCGTCTCGCTGCGGTACACCCACTCCCGGCGCTCGTCGTCACCCTCCGGCGCCTCCGCGTCCTCGTCGCTCCCGGCGGCCTCCTTCCAGTAGAGGGTGGCCTCCAGGGACGTCGTGGTGTCGGTGAGGCTGTAGTTGGGCAGCAGGCCGAGCTCGACGAGGGCGCCGTGGGCGCTGGTCTGGCTGAGCCGGCGCAGCAGTTCGCCCGTGGCGCGCCGCTCCGCCAGCAGCTCGCGCCGCTCGGCGCCCTGTTCGCGGTCCTCGGCGAGCAGCCCGTCCATGGCGGTGTCGATGGCGGCGATGCGGCGGCGCAGCTCCTCGCGGCGCGCCGTCCACTCCTCCTCGGCCTCCGCCAGGGTGCGCGCGATGCCGCCGGTGGCGTACGCGCGCAGCTCGTCCGCGGCGTGCGCGGACACCCCCCCCGGTCGTCGTCCGGGCCGCCCGGCGCCTGCGGGAACAGCGCCAGGAACTCCTCCACCAGACGGGTCCCGTGGGTGAGCGCCGCGTCCGACAGGTCCTGGCACCAGCCGGACGTGCCGAACAGCGCCGACGACAGGCGCGGCACCGGCGTCAGCGGCTCGCCGTCCGCCGTGGTCAGTTCGCCGCGCGCCGCCCGGTCCAGCAGGTGCGCCGTGTACTGGCGGCGCAGGATCTCGACGGCCGACAGGTAGCAGCCCGGCGGCACGATGTCACCGGCGATCATCTCGGTCGGGTCGTCCAGGTAGTACCGGTCGCGGGCCCGGCGCCCGCCGAAGGCGACCACCAGCGCGTTGCCGGTCCGGCGCCCGGCGCACCCGGCGCGCTGCACGTAGTTGGCCGGGCCGCCCGGCAGCGAGCCGAGCAGCACGGCCGACAGGTCGCCGATGTCGATGCCCAGTTCCAGGGTGGGCGTGCAGGACAGCACGTTGGGGTCGGTGTAGTGGGTGCCCTGCCGGAACGCCCGCTCCACGCCCTCGCGTTCGGGCCGGGTCAGCATGCCGGTGTGCTCGGCGGTGACGACCCGGTAGGTGCCGCCGGTCAGATAGAGACGGCGGTAGTAGTCGGCCCGGTAGTCGCGCTCCAGTCTCCCGCCGAAGCCGCCGCTGCCCGCCCCGGCCGACGTCATGTCGTACGGGGGAGGCGCCAGGACGCCGGTGCAGCGCCAGCGCGGGCAGGGGTGCCCGTACCAGCGGGTGCGCCGCTCGGGCGGCACCACCTGCTGCCAGCCGCACTCCTCGCAGGACACGAACGCCTTGTTGACCAGGTCGTCGGCGAGCAGCCGCACGTGGATGTGGCCCGGCTGGAGTCCGTACACGCGGGTGGTGCGGTCCTCGGCGGTACGCGCCGACAGCACGCCCTCGTCGGCGAGGACGGGCAGCAGCCGGCGCAGGTACTCGCTCGCCTGGGCGGCGTCCAGGCCGAGGCAGCGCCGCGTCCAGTCCTGGTACCAGTTGCCGCGCCCGGTGACCGTGTCGAACTTGCTCTTTTCCTTGGGTCCGGCGAGCAGGAACCTCGGCGGTGCCACGTACCCCTCGGGGAAGGCCGGCATCCCCTCCGGCCGCTGCCCGGAGATCAGGTACTGGTTGACGCCCGCTTCCTTGATCCAGGTGTCCAGCCACCGGTGCCGGACGCCGCCGCGCAGCCGCATCCGCTCCAGCAGCCCCCGCACGTACGCCAGGTACCGGTCGGGGGTGGGCAGGCCGCCGTCCAGGCCGAGCTGTCCCGGCAGGGTGAGGTGCAGGTCGCGGGCGAGCGCGACGATCCGGTCCGGTTCGGCGATCACGACCTCGGCGGCCGTGGTCCGGGTCAGCTCCAGGGTGCGCCCGAGCCGCGAGCGCAGCCCGAACTCCATGACGGCTCCGAACGCGAGCCGCTCCCCGATGAGCTTCCAGGTCCGCGCGTCCCCGGTGCCGCGCCCCGACAGGAGCCGGTCCACGCCCGGTTCGTCGTGCAGGTCCGGCGGGACGACCGCGGCCAGCGTCTGCGGGTCGTCCACGGAGTCCAGTACGTCGCCGATGAGATCGTTGAGCGGAACCGGCGCACCCGAGTCGTCCAGCCGGTGCGCCAGCAGCGAGCGCAGCGAGAACTTGTACGAGGCGTTGGCGACGTATCCGGCGCGGTGCGCCGCGTCCTGCGTGGAGTCGTTGAACAGCAGCGTCTTGCGTTCCTCCGGCGCCAGCGCGATCTCGTGGCCGCCGGTGAACAGCTGCGTGACCGTCGCGGAGGCCAGCGCGGCGAGCGCGGTGCCCAGGAACCGGATGCCGTTCTCGGCGCCGCACGCGGGACAGGTGTCGTCCTTGGCGGCCCGGTCGGCGGTCTTCTTGTCCAGGACGGCCCGCGCGAACCAGGCGTCCTGCAGCCCTTCCGCGTCCTCGGCGACGGGCATCCGGTAGGTGCCCTGCGTCCCGTCCAGCACCACCACCGACTGCGGGTCGACGCCGCCGGCCTGCTTCGGCGCGGCGCCGGTGAGCACCGCGAGGGCGTCCCGCGCCTCGGCCTGCGTCGCCGAGATGAAGTACCGCAGCCGCCGCTTGTCCCGTCCGAGGGCGGCCTGCCAGATCTTCGGCGGACTGCTCTCCAGCTTCTGCGGATCGGCCTCCGGGGACAGGGCGGCCCAGCCGGAACGGCCGCACACCCGGCAGTAGACGGCGGGCAGGTGGGCCTGGGCCGGCCGCTGCACGGTGTCCGAACCGGGCAGTGCCTCGGGCCGCCGCGCGTCCGCCGACGGCCACTCGTCGCCGTCGGACGACTCCTCGGACGCGGACGCCGCGGTGAGCGCGGAGCGCCGCGCGAGGGTCCGCTCGTCCTCGTACCAGCGGAACTCCGGCCGGCCGCTCACCCCGCTCAGCACCCGCCCCACCGGCCGCACCCACAGGTGCGCCTCGATGTGCAGCAGCGGACGCGGCCGGCGCTCGTCGGACTCCGGGTCCCGCGCGGACGACAGCAGCGCCACGAACCGCGACAGCGCCTCCAGCGCGAGCCGCGGGTTCTCCCGCGCGGTGCGCGCCCACGCGTACCCGAAGCGGGCCATGCGGTCCCGCAGCCCCCACTCGTCGAGCGGCTCGCCGTTCAGCAGCGCGAGCACCCCGTGGGTGAAGTCGTGCTTCTTCAGCAGCCGCCCGATCCGGAACGCGTCCAGGCCGCGCCGCCCCAGCAGCCGCTCGGCGAGCCCGTCCAGATCGAGCCGGTCCGGGTCGGACTCCACGCCCGGCCCGCCGGAGACCTCGATGACCTCCTTGGGGCCGGGCGGCACGGGCAGCTCGTAGTCGATGTCGCCGGTGAAGTCGTCGGCGCTCAGCCGCTCCTCGCCGATCACCGCGTCCGGACCGAACGGCACGCCGAACACCTGCTCGGCGACGGCGAGGATGCCACTGCCGTCGCCCCCGCCCTCACCGAGGGTCGCCGAGGTCGCCACCGGGCAGATCGACCCGAGCGGCCGCTCCGGCTTCGAGGCGCCCACGGCGGACGCCAGCCGCCGCAGCAGCATCGCCACGTCCGTGCCCTGCGCGCCGTCGTAGGTGTGGAACTCGTCCAGGACGACGTACGCCGGGTCCGCTCCCTCCCACAGCGGCCGGTCCTCGGCCCGCTGGAGCAGCAGGTCCAGCATCTTGTAGTTGGTGATCAGCACGTCCGGCGGCGCCTGGCGCATCTCCTCGCGCCGCGTCATCACCCGCCGGAAGTCCGTGTCCGGCTTGTCGCCGATGTAGAGACCGGCCGTCACCTGCGCCAGCTCCGACTGTGCCAGGTACTCCCCGATGCGCCCCGCCTGGTCGGTGGCGAGCGCGTTCATCGGGTACAGCAGTACGGCCTTCACGCCGCGCCGCCCCAGCGCCTTCTCCCGCTTGCAGTGATCGAGCACGGGGATCAGGAACGACTCCGTCTTGCCCGACCCGGTGCCGGTCGTCACGAGCGTCGGCTCGGCCGCACCCCGGTACGTGCTCAGCCGCTCCCACGCCTTCGCCTGGTGCCGCCACGGCGTGAACGACGGCTGCCACTCCAGCGCCGCCTGCCATCCGTCCTCCGCCGGATGGAACGGCGTCCTGATCCGCAGGAACGGCCCCCGGAAGATCCCCGTCTCCGGATCCCCGAGGAACCGCTCCAGCGCGCGCCGCGTGTCCTCGTCGGCCAGCGCGTACGTCGTCGTGAGGTACTGCGTCAGACTGCCGCGCAGCTGCGCGGCGGCCAGGGTGGGCTTCACGAGGACCTTTCGGGCAGAACGGTCACCGCGACCGCCGGGTGCGCGGTGCCCGTGACGGTGGCACCGGCGTCGTGACGATCGCCACCAAAAATAGTGCCCACCTCGGACAACGGGACCCACCTGGCCCCAACCCGGACGCGCGCGAAAGGGGGCGAACGTTCGAAAAAGGGCAAATGGTTGCGCCGTCGGTCGTCCACGGGGCCAGGCCCGGCCGTGTCCGGCCGAACGGCACCGGCCGAAGCCGGTGATCCGGGTGCCGTCGCGACCGAGGGGTTCACGATCGCGGGCGAGTACGCATCACCGGCTCACTGTTCCGGCTCCGTGGCGGAGACGCCCGGGAAAGCGGCATCCCTTACGCGCACCACCGGGATCCGTCGTCAGGGTGTCCACTCCGACGTATCGGTCTCGGGTGTGTACGTAGGCTGGTTGTTCTTGTTCCAGGTGAGTCCGGACGCCGGCACGGTGACGATGCGGAATTTGGTCAAGTCCGTGCCGGGTGCTGTCACGTACCGTGTTTCGTACGCATGGTTCCGGTTGGGTGCTGTGACGCGGAACGTGTACGCGTCGTCCCCCTTCTCGCCCCAGTGGGCCGGGATCCTCTGCTTGTAACGCTTTCCTTCCGAGGAAACGATCAACGAAGCCTGGAAAGTGCAGGACTTCGTGCCGGAGAAGAAATGAAGGAGGATTTCCCGCTGGTCGCCCTTCTCGAGGGTGACGTTGACCCTGGAAGGTTCACCGGGCAGCCCCTCGGTGTTCATCTTGCGGGCGATCGGGCGTGGAGCGTCCACGTTGAAGGCGAACACCGCGGGCATTTCCAACGATCCGCCGTCCCCGATGGGCGGGGTCGCGAAGAGAGCGCCGCCCGGCTCGGGCTCCGTGCATTTCCGGTGTGTGATCTCCACCCCTTGAACAAGCACAGTGTGTTTGTGCTTGCTCAGCACGTTCACCGCGACACCGGTCGAATTCAGGGGCGTCCAGTGCTTTTGCAGCCATGCGAAAGACGGCTGGCTGTCATCCGTCGATGGCATGTCGAACAGTTGACCCGCGTACTTGTCGCTCCCGTCTTCCTTCGCATACCAGGAAGGGCCCCAATACGATTCGCCGGCGGAGATCTTCAACGGGTCGCCGGCCTCGAACGCCTCGTCGGCTCCGTCCTCCGCCTTGTCGTCGAAGTACTGGAGCGCGGCGATGACGACCGATACCGTGGTGACCACGGCGACCGTGATGCCGAGGGCGTAGGTTCTTCGGTTGTTCCTCTTCTGCTCCTCGGCGGCGCTCCGCGAAATCTCATTGGACTCCCGCGGATAACGCTCAGGGTCGGGAGGCGTCACCCATACGTGCGGCGCACCGGGTTGAGGGCCCGGTGTGGGAGCGGGCGCCGGCGGGTTCGGTTGCGGCGCTCCTCCGTACGGTGCCCCGTGCTGAGGGACCGGCGCGGGAGCCGGCTGCGCCTGAGGCGGCAGCGGCGCCCCTCCCTGCGGTACTCCGTTCGTGGCGGGATCCGGATGCCCAGGGCCGGGCGGTGGCGGCGTGGCCATGACGTGCTCCGTGCGTCGTGAGTGCCAAAAGGTGTTCAGGTGAACGTAGTTGTGGCAGACGTCGGGCACCTTGTCCACGAGACGCAGGTGTTCCACGGGTCGCTTCGCTGAGAACGGCGCGTTCTGGAGGGCGGGTTGTCCATTCTGTTTCGCTCGGTGAGTGCCCCGCCCGAGTGTTGACGCGTCGATCCGGCGGGCGAGTGCCCGCGCAGGGCGGGTGCTCCGTTCCCTTCCGTGCACCGCCGGCCGACACGGTACGGCCGCCGAGCCCGTGGGGACCGCGCGGCTTCCGCCCGGTATCCGCGCCCGAACCGCGCACCCCCTTGTACGAGGAGCACGGTTCGGCTCAGGGGTGTCCGGCGTCCGGCGGCCCGGCGGCTGCTGCCCGGTGAGGGTGACGGGTCCGGGCATCCGACGCGACGCGGACCACCGCCCACACCGTCTTGCCGGGGCCGCCGCGGCGGTCGGTGACGCCCCAGTCGTCGGCGAGGGCGGTGACGAGGAGGAGGCCGCGGCCGGACTCGGCGTCCGGGTCCGCGGGGGTGGCGGCGGGCCGGCGTTCCGCGCGGGTGTCGGAGACCTCCACGCGCAGCCGCCCGCCGTCCGCCTCGGCGGCCAGCCGGACGTGGAAGTCCCGGCCGGGCACGCGTCCGTGCCGGACGGCGTTGGCGCACAGCTCGGCGGTGATCAGGGCCAGCGTCTCGTTGACGTGGCCGTCGTACGGGTGCCCCCAGGAGTTGAGGCAGTGCGCGACGAACAGCCGGGCCAGCCGGGCGCCGCGCGGGGTGGAGGTGAAGGCCATCGCGAACTCGGCGGCGGCGTCGGTGGGACGGGAGGGAGGGAGCGGGGAGAGCGAGATGTGCATGCGCTCAGCGTTGCGGCCGTACCGGTCCCGTGACCAGCGGTGACACCTGTACGACGGGGCGCTGTACGCCGGTGGGACGCCGGTGTGAGGACCCGGTTGCTACGTCTTCCGGGCCAGCCCGGCGACGATGAGGTGTTCCCAGACGGTGAGCTCCCGTTCCTCGCCTCCGGCGCCCCACGGGGTGCCGCCGACCGGGTCGGGACGCCACCGGGGCGCCGGGACGATCCCGGGGTCGAGGAGCTCCAGGCCGTCCAGCAGGGCGGCGATCTCCTCGTCGGTGCGCCACCGGCCGCGGCCGAAGGTCTGCTGGAGGACCCGCTCGGCCTCCACGGTCTCCGGGTTGTCGCCGGACCGGAAATGGCTGACGAAGAAGTGGCTCCCGGACGGCACGTGGTCGCGCCAGTGACGGACGATCCCGGCCGGGTCCTCCTCGTCGTTGACGTGGTGGAGGATCGCGCTGAAGACGACGGCGACGGGACGGTCGAAGTCGATCAGTTCCCGGGTGTCCGGGTGGGTGCGGACGCCTTCCGGGTCACGTACGTCGGCCCGGACGACCCGGGTGCGGTCGTTCTGCTCCAGCAGCGCACAGCCGTGGACCAGCACCTGGGGGTCGTTGTCGACGTACACGATCCGGGACTCCGGGGCGTACCGCTGCGCGACCTGGTGGACGTTGTCGGCGGTCGGCAGACCGCTGCCCAGGTCGATGAACTGCCGTATGCCGGTGGTCGTCACGATCTGCGCGATGGCCCGCGTCAGGGCCGCGCGGTTGGCGAAGGCGATGGCCACCGACCCGGGGAGGTCCCGGAAGAACACGTCACCGACCGCCCGGTCCACGGCGTAGTTGTCCTTGCCGCCGAGCAGATAGTCGTAGACGCGGGCGATGCTGGGCCGGGTGGAGTCGATGGAGGAGCCTTCAACCGTCATACCGCCCATCCTCTCCCGCGACATCGCCCGCCCACCGGCGTTCCGGCATCCCCGGGCGGTCCTCGACGGGATCGTGTGGAAGGTCCCTACCGGTACGGCCCGTCGGGACGTGCCCGAGCGGTACGGTCCCCGGGCCACATCGCCCGCCCGCTTCCGCCGATGGGCCGAGAACGGCACTTCCGAGCGGATGCTCCGGGCCGCCCGGGCCGGGGCCGGCGCGGCCGGAGCGCGAGAAGAGGGCTTCGCACCCCGGGACGACTCCGCCGCGCGATTCGGCCGGGTGCCGGTTCCGGCTTCAGCGGCGCGTGAGCACGCGGAACTCGTTGCCGTCGGGGTCGGCCAGCAGCACCGCGCCGTCCCCTCCATGGGCGGATCCGAGACGCTTCGCCCCGAGGGAGAGCAGACGCTCGACCTCCGCTTGCTGATCGTCGTCCGGGACGAGGTCCAGGTGCAGGTCCTTGCCGGGGTCCGGCATGAGCGGCGGACCGCCCCACGTGATCTTCGTACCGCCGTCCGGTGACTGGACGGCGGTCTCCTCGTCCTGGTCCCAGACCAGCGGCCAGCCCAGCGCCTCGCTCCAGAAGTAGCCCACGGCCTGCGAACCGTCGCAGGCGAGCGCTCCGATGAAGCCGCAGCCGGCCAGGAAATTATTGTGCGGCTCGAGGACACAGAACTCGTTGCCCTCGGGGTCGGTGAGCACGACATGGGCCGCGTCCGGTCCCTGGCCGATGTCGGCGTGCCGCGCGCCGAGGGCGAGCGCTCTGGCCACGGTCTCCTGCTGGTTCTCCAGGGAGGAGCTGGTCAGGTCGAAGTGCAGCCGGTTCTGGGCGACCTTCCGCGCCTGGGAGGGATGGAAGCCGAGGCGGTAGCCGGCGTCGTTCCCGGACAGCAGGGCGACGCCGTCGTAGGAATCGTCGGCTCCCTCCAGGCCCAGGACGCCGGACCAGAAATGCGCCAGGCGCCCGGGCTGGTGCGCGTCGAAGGAGATTGCGAAGAGTCGACTGCTCATTGCGCCACGCATCCTCGGTCCGTTGAGTGCCGGCTGTCGGCAGGGCGCCCTGCCGGCGCCTCGAACGAGGATCCTAGGGGCGGCCCGGCCTCGGTCGCAGCCGAGTATTCCGCGGCCTCGGAGCCTCCGCTGTCTGGGCTGAGGCAGGTGAGCCTGCTGGTCCGGGGCGTGAAGGACGGCCGGCCAGGGTTCCCGTGGGCGTCGAGGCGGATGACGTCGACGGCGGTGGCGGACCTCGGGCAGGCCGCGGCAGCGGGCCCGGCGGAGGACGGTGACGTCGAGGGCCTGGTCGAGCGGCCCGACCAGCAAGATCCACTCGGCGCGTGTTCTGGGTCCCGATCACGCCGATACGCTCAGCGCCGGTTGTCCGCATGCGACTTATATGGGTGATGCGGGGGAGTACGCGGAGGCGGCGCGGTTGTCGGCGGGGGGGGTGCCTCTATGTCCTTCGTCAAGCGAGTCGAGGGGTCCTCGGCTCGTAGAAGGTTCCGTCGCGGAGCATGGCGAACAGGACGCTGATG